>JBFRWF010000081.1:0-13319 GCA_051439465.1 Xenococcaceae cyanobacterium
CTTCTAAAGCATTAGTTACTCGTCCAGTTGATTCCTGAACAATAGCGATGCCTGTTGTTTTTGAACCGGGGTCAATCTTGAGCCTATGAGGATGAGTAACGGACTCTTCAACTGTCCTGGACTGCATAATGATTGTAAATGGATAACGTTTGAAAACTTTAGCCCTCTTTTTGTTTAGTAGTTCTCTAGCCCTTGCCGGGTGACAAGGGTCTAGAGGTTGTTTGTTTTTGTCTAGGACGAAAACTCTCATTACTTAAACACTCCGTAAAACGGGTAAAGTTTGCCTCGACAATGTTATTTGAGCTTGTTAGGTACAACTCACTGGCTTAACTCGTTTACACCTGTTTAAAGCTCTACGACAGTTGCTACAAACTGGCGCGTATTTGTAGGTGTCATAACTCAAATAACGTAGCCTTCAAAAGACTTAGTCTGTTTACCTCCCTCGACGAATCACCACTAGGGTTGTATCGTCTGGCAATAAACCGACTTCTTTAACCAAGTGTTGAGCCTGCCAGTCTGGTTTTGTCACCTCACGGTTAATCAGAGATAGCCTGCGGCGGATCATGTCTGGGTTTTTGAAGTAGCGATCTTCTTGCCAAAACTGAGCGATCGCTCCCACCTCTTCCTGTTTACCTGGTAACTGACGCGCCTCTGCCTCGATTAAGTCATTCACACCATCAGTCCCAATCAGAATCGATTCTACCTCTTGTGTCGGTAACTGATGATGCACTTGTAAGTGCCCCCATTCTGGATAGCCACACAGACTGTAAGCCAGATAAGGAGGGGCATTATTGGGAAACGGCCCAATTTGTGTCACCTTCCCATTGACAGCAATTACACCATCTCCGATGGAGAAAACCGCAGTTTCCGAAGCCGTTACTAATACACCAACAACGGTAAATAAAAAGTAGTCGTTGATAATGTGGGACAAGGGATGCCTCCTAGCAATAGTTTTGGCTACCCCTTCTAGCTGGACTAGCACATCCTCCATTACCTGTTTCCAGAAGTCAGTTGGATTGGTGTCCCACAATTCAATCTTCTGGTTGAGTATTTGAGCGATCGCCTCCACAATTAGCCGTGCGCCCAGTTTTGCACCCACCTCACTGTGTTCGCCACTACCGCAGCCGTCACAGACAACAGCAATGGTTGCAGATTCAGAACTAAAGCTGCAATAAGCATCCTGGTTATTCTTCCCAACGAGCCAGTGGTTTCTGCCCGTAATCGAGCCAGCCGCCATCTCAAACAACCCTTTCATGGCGTATAGTGTAATTACTACACCATCCATCTTAGTGTAAATAAAACACGATGTCAAGCAGAATCAAAAAATAAATGCCTTACACCTACAAATATCCCAAACCTGCCCTCACCATTGATTGCGTTGTCTTTGGCTTAGATGATGACCAAGACTTAAAAGTAATGCTCATTCAGAGGAATATCCCGCCCTTTAAGGGTGAGTGGGCATTGCCAGGAGGATTTGTACATCTAGACGAATCCCTAGAAGAAGCAGCTTTAAGAGAATTACGGGAAGAAACAGGGATTGAAAAAATATTTCTAGAGCAGCTATATACCTTTGGCGATGTGGATCGAGATCCGCGCGATCGCGTGATTACCGTCGCCTACTACGCCCTAATTAATCTCAGCGAACATAATATTAAGGCGACAACGGATGCTAGAGATGCCGCCTGGTTTCCCGTAGCGAATCCGCCGAAACTTTCCTTCGATCATAACAAGATTCTGGCAGTAGCTCTGGCAAGACTGAAGGGAAAGGTGCGTTACGAGCCCATTGGATTTGAACTACTGCCGAAAAAATTTACCCTTTCCCAACTTCAGAAGCTCTACGAAACAGTGTTAGGCGAGAAATTAGACAAGCGCAATTTTCGCCGCAAAATCCTGAAGATGAATCTTTTAATCCCACTGGATGAAACTCAAACCGGAGTGTCTCATCGAGCCGCAAGGCTCTACCAGTTTGATGAGCAGAAATATTTGCAGCTGAAAAAAAGAGGATTCAATTTTGAAATTTAGTGGCTTATTTGATAGATTTTTTTAACGGCTTAGCTGAGCGGCGGCAGATAATCTCAGCATCCTCGCTAGGATATCCCATCCGTCCGCTCCAGCGCGTTGTTGTGCTGCTGTTCGCGTCAAGGCTTTCTGAGATATATCAAGGTTTCGTAGTAATCATCTAAGGAGCGAGGACGAGCATTTTTATTCGATTTTTGTAACTGGATATCATGTAAAGATTCAACTACAAAACCTATTGCTTGTGCTTCTTCTGCCAGAATTTCTGCTGATTTAACGACATAAAGCTCTTTTCTCGTTGAGAACTGATAAAACGTACTTTGCTTGCCACTAACTATGACTGCTAAAGCACCTGATCTAAGGTACTGATACATTTGTTTAAAGGCTTTACGCATATCCAGGAAATAGCAAGCCGTTGGAGCAGCCTTAATTTTCCTCAGATCATCGTGCTTCAGCCACTCAACGATATCTTTTTCTCTATCTGAAAGGCAAGCCAAATCAACTGACGTATGATGCATAGAGCCGACAGAATCATCAACAAGATCGTCCACGTCTTCATGATTCTTGATTCCAAGAGCAATGAGTGATGGCGCTCTTGCCTTGGCATAACTCTCACGACCGCTGGCAGCAGGAAGATAAGGAGGCGAAGTTACCAGAATATCGAATAATCCTAAGTTTTCATTTATGCTACGCGCATCTGCGCTAATAGATTGTGCTTCGAAAAAGGTAAGGTTGATGGCTTTTTTTAGCCACTCGATAGTTGCAACAACACGAATATATTTCTGGGCTGAATCCCTAAAATTTTCAGTAGGACAACGTTTTGTAAAAGTTAGAGAAAACCTACCCACACCTGTGCCCAGAAATCGCATCTTAATTTTGCGAGTGATTGCATCAGACATCAAAACCTGAAAGAAACCTCGTAGCTCTGGACTTCCAAAAGATATAGCATACCTTAGCTTTTGGATTTGAGATACAAGCTCATCAGCAACCTCTTGAGTCATGTTTCTATTCTTCATTAGCCAAGCAGGAAACTTAAGGTTATTCTGATATTGCTGATCTGTCCCTATGGAAAATAAGTTTAGCTGTTTTGTTTGGGATGCTGTCAAAGCTTCTAAAACTAAACTAACTTCTCCTTCGAGATATGAGCTAGGTACATGGAGAATGTCTATCTTGCTCTGAGCAATTAGAACAGACAGAGGATCAATATCAGTGCCAACACTCTGCATACCCAACATTGCTGCTTCCAACATAGTAGTTCCACTACCTGAGAAGCAGTCAATTACCCTATGGCTACCTTCACCTAAACGTTGACGACATATATTCAAGGTTGACCGAACCAGTCTAGGAAAAAACTTTGCTTTGTAGTAATGAATATCGTGGGAAAGGTGTGAAGTTGTGTTTTTTGAACTAAGGGCTTCTTCCGCAATCTTCAATGCATGACTGTTGGTGGTTCTAGCAAGTAGACCATCCAGCATCATTTGCAATTTTGTCTTCGTGTCTATCGCATTTTTTGCTCGTCTAGCAACAACATCAGAAATTTCAATCAGGGCATAATGTGGCACGGCATAAATAATCAAACAACTTTCTCCTAATTGATATTCGAGAACAGAACCAAGTTTCTCCTTGCAATCATGGATAAACAAACGTACTTGTTCGGAGTCTTTTACAATGCAATAAATGGTTTGTACAAAAGAAAGATATTTAACTAAACTTGGCAGATTTTCAAGACTCCCCCTTGCTTTATAACCTTGCAAACCCACCTCGCGTGCATAGGTATCTAAAGCTATTAAGTCTCGAAGTTTAGCAAGTTCCAACTCATCCTTTACAAGACTCTGTAGTTTTTGAATACCTTCAATGGAGCTTTCAGAAAGGAAAGCTTTTAGTTCCATCTCTGCAAGAATCACATCTCCTGTCAAAGAGATATTGTGACGTAGCTTAAATATAAACTGCGCTGTTTGACTACTCATAGACAGAGATAATTGGTATAGAGATCAATACTTGTAATCGTCCTCAGATGGTCATCCATGTATATGGATTCTGTGAAACAGATAATTGCGTCATAAAGATAGAAAAGATCATTTCTTGAAAATGTCAAAAAGTTCTCAGGAATAGTCACACTCAATGTTCTTGAGTATTTCTCCTTAGTCCAAATTACATCCGTCATCTCTGACAAGTAGCGCTCGAATGTCCGCAGCGGAAAGAAATTTGATGCTATTAATGAACGAACTATCCGTCGTGAATCTTTCTCTTTGTAATAGGTGCCAAACTTGAGAGACTGGTATGTACCTTTCTTAATGTCATCTGTTCGATCCATGCCTGGTTTATTTTTAGAATCGTCAACTCCACCACCGCAACCACAGGTAATCCACTTTCGATTATCAGTTTGTCCCCTTGATAAATTCGCAGCATAGACATCGTATAGTTCTTTCCATGCTGCAATGAGTACGGCTACATTTTCAGGACGTTGAACATATTGAATAAGACTCTGATAGAGCCACTGGTTAGTTGTAGCCCGACCTAGATTGATGCGTAGATTCTGATGTGAAATGTACATCAAAATTTCTGCCTGATAAATATTTACTGTTGCTTGAGTATGATCTCGTTTTGAAACTCTTTGACCATCTCTTACTTCAGTTAGCGGTTTACCTAGCCTAACTTCAAGAGGATAAATTACTAGAGGAGAGGATTTCGTTTCGCCAAGTGCGAGCACATTTGCATCATAGAAAACGAAATCAACATCAGCTTGTCTATCTCGATTCTTACCAATCTTGATTCCTGGTGCATTAACTCTAATAACCTCAGATAAAATCTCGTAGGTCACATCTCCACAAATCTCGCCAATGGTATCTGAACTAGGTTTGTTTGAGGCTATTTTTGGCTTTATACCTTTACGAACACTGCAACGCGGACAAGTTTGTAGATAGCAAAAGTATAGAGAAGATCCATCAGATAAGTTATCACCTGCACAGTATGTCCAACCACCATCAGCTACTTGACGTTCGGCATACTTTGCACTGACTACTAGATCGAAGAGCGCACCTAGTGCCATATTGGGTGGGTAGTCTTCACGCTGTTCTAAAGATAGTTGGCAGTAGAAATTACGGTATGACTCAAGAAAAGCCTTGATAAGTGTGACAGTAGGGGATGAATCAGAAATTAGAACAAGCTGTTCTTGTAACTCAGCAAATTTAGCACCCACATCGCCTTCTTGTGGGTCATTGATCCCACAAGGCATATCTAGAAAATATGGGTCTATCGGCATCCTGGTTTTACCAAATTAAAAATTGATAGTACTTAATATTACACAACGTGTGACTTTTGTGCAAGCTCTGAACCCGCATTTATCACAAATTGGCGTGGTTCAACTCTCTTCTAAAAGTGTTACCCTATTACCTAGATTTTTGAACCACGCCGATAATCTGAATACCAGTCGGTTTCGACTAAGCTTCTCCCAATTATTCAACAATCAACTTTTCAATTGCGACTCCTGAGTACTGATCGAATCGCCAACCCGATGCGGTTCCCGTTCGCGGAAGCGTGCGCAGCGTAGCGAGCATCGCCCGATTTTTCCTGCTCCTGATCCTGTGAGCGATCGCATGAGTGATTGCCCCCCTGAAAGGTTACTGAGGCGATCGCTTCTAATCTTCTCCTGATTTCTTCTGCTATGCTAAATTATCTTCTGAACTGATGCTTGAAGGAGGCAGGAGGCTCCCAGGCAGTCCGAACCTTTCACCTATAGGATTCGACCCCGACTGAGCCGTCGAATTTTCCTCCTGCCTCCTGCCCTGGAGCCTTCTGCCTTTTTTGGTCAATATAGAGTGAGGAGAAACTTAGTGAAATTGGTATTACAACAACGACTAGCAATCCTAACGACAGCCGCTCTTACTAGTCTAACGTCTTTAAGCCTAGCTCAGGCAGCCTCTTTTAAGGAACAACCAACCACTGGCAAACAGCTGGAAGTTTTCATCAGTCATCATCATTTGGGCGCTATTCCTAAAGAGTTGACTGGGAGCTTTAGCGATATTGCTACTAACCCCTACCAAGCAGAAATTGAAGAAGCGGTGAAAATAGGCTTTATTGCTGGTTTTGAAGATAATACCTTCCGTCCGCAAGAGCCTGTCACTCGGGAGCAAGCTGTATCGATGCTGATCGATGCCATGAATACTGTTAGCAAGGTCGACCTCAATGCAGAACCCACTCGACCCATGCTTCCTTTTAGTGATGTTGATAGTGAGCGCTGGAGTGCTAAGAAAATTGGATGGGCACAGTGGAACTTTATTATATTTGGTAACGCCCGAAGCGAGTTTCGACCTACTGAACCCATTACCAGAGCTGAGTTTGTCTCAATTATTCGCGAGGTGGCAGAACATCTGAAAGGAAAACTTAAGCTGAAGCCAACTCTGACGCTGACTGAAGAACCGCTCACCTTTTCTGATCTTTCCGGACATTGGTCCCAAACCCTAATTGAGCAAATGTCTGGCTACTGTCGAGTAGCTTCCCCGCTGAATGAAAAGGGCGCAGCCTTTGTTCCTGATGCTCCCGCTCACCGTGACTACGCAGCAGCAGCAATTGTTAAGATGCTTAATTGTGTCAAGAAAGAGCCGAAATAGCCTGTGTCAGCTATAGGTGGGGTTATTTCCATCAGATTAATAAGCGATCGCCTTCCTCAATCATCCAACAGAGGCGATCGCTTATTGATTCTGACAAGGAGATAAACCATCCTTTCTCTGACTTCCATTGACGCAGTCTTATCAAAACTTAACAAAAAACGACACTTACTTGATTTCAAGGGTATCCCGCTGTCTGATAGACTTTTCACTGGAGTAGGCAGATCAAGCCAGGGAAATATAATAAGCAGTTGGGAGGAAAAAATTCGTGGAAAGTACGCTGGGTTTAGAAATTATTGAGGTTGTTGAACAAGCAGCGATCGCTTCAGCCAAGTGGATGGGCAAAGGCGAAAAAAACACCGCTGACCATGTGGCAGTAGAAGCCATGCGGGAGCGGATGAACAAAATCCACATGCGGGGTCGCATCGTCATTGGGGAAGGAGAGCGGGACGAAGCTCCCATGCTCTACATTGGTGAAGAGGTGGGCATTTGTACCCGCGACGATGCTCAGGAATATTGCAATCCAGAAGAACTGGTAGAAATCGACATTGCCGTTGACCCTTGCGAAGGCACGAATCTTGTTGCTTACGGACAACCGGGTTCGATGGCAGTACTGGCAATTTCAGAAAAAGGCGGTTTGTTTAATGCCCCTGACTTTTACATGAAAAAATTAGCTGCTCCCCCTGCGGCGAGGAATCATGTAGATATTAACAAAACTGCTACCCAAAACCTGCAAATTATCTCGGATTGCTTGAATCGATCCATTGAGGAACTGGTGGTGATCGTTATGGAGCGGCCCCGTCACAAGAAACTGATTCAAGAAATCCGCGAAGCTGGGGCAAGGGTACGATTGATTAGTGACGGCGATGTCTCCGCTGGCATTTCCTGTGCCTTTTCTGGTACGAACGTCCATGCGCTGATGGGAATTGGTGCTGCACCAGAAGGAGTAATCACAGCAGCGGCAATGCGCTGCTTAGGAGGTCACTTCCAGGGACAGTTGATCTACGATCCAGAAGTTGTGAAAACAGGCTTGATTGGCGAAAGCAAAGAAGGCAACATCGCACGAATCAAAGAAATGGGCATTGAAGACCCAGATAAGGTTTACAATGCAGAAGAATTGGCCTGTGGGGAGACAGTGCTGTTTGCGGCTTGTGGGATTACCCCCGGTACCCTGATGGAAGGGGTTCGCTTCTTCCACGGTGGGGCAAGGACTCAAAGCTTGGTAATTTCGAGTCAGTCGAAAACAGCTCGCTTTGTAGACACAGTGCATATGTTTGAGCAGCCGAAGAGTCTGCAATTGAAGTAAGGGCTAAGGCAAAAGTGCGTTCCCAGACAGAGCAGTGGGAACGAGGGCAAAAGGGAAAAGGCAAAAGAATAATTTGTTTCTTTTTACTTTTTACTTTTGCCTTTTTAGTTCAAAATTAGGCACTTCAGGAATTATCTATAATTTTTACTTTGTCAATAAGCGTGATTTGAGCAGCGGAAGATAAAAAATTTTGGGAGAACACATGAATATTGCAGTTGTGGGTCTTAGTCATAAGACAGCGCCAGTAGAAATCCGTGAAAAGCTAAGTATTCAAGAAGCAAAGCTCGAAAGTGCGATCGCGCACTTGCGCGCATATCCCCACATCGAAGAAGTTGCCATCATCAGCACCTGTAATCGACTAGAAATTTATGCGGTTATCAGCGAAACCGAACAGGGAGTGCGAGAAATCGCCCAGTTTCTCTCAGAAGTTGGTCAAATCCCCCTCCATCAACTGCGGCGACACTTGTTCATCTTGCTGCACCAAGATGCTCTGCGGCATCTGATGCGGGTGTCTGCAGGCTTAGAAAGCCTGGTGCTAGGGGAAGGGCAGATTTTAGCCCAAGTGAAAACCACCCACAAACTGGCACAAAAATACAAGGGGATTGGAAGGCTACTCGACCGCTTATTCAAACAAGCAATTACCGCAGGTAAGCGAGTCCGCAGCGAAACCAACATCGGCACCGGTGCCGTTTCCATTAGTTCGGCGGCGGTGGAATTGGCTCAGACTAAAGTGCAGGATTTGGCAGCTTGCCGGGTGACAATTGTTGGTGCAGGGAAAATGTCCCGGTTATTGGTGCAGCACTTATTGGCAAAAGGGGCAAAGGCGATCGCCATTGTTAATCGCTCCCAAAGACGTGCAGAAGAATTAGCCAGGAAGTTCCCGGAGGCTCAACTGCAAATTCATCTTCTATCAGAAATGATGAGCGCGATCGCTTCATCTGACATGGTATTTACTGGCACGGCGGCGACTGAGCCAATCTTGGATCGGGCAAAACTGGAGGGGTCATTAGCTTCAAATCAGTGTTTAATGCTGTTTGATATTTCTGTGCCTCGCAACATCCATGCCGATGTGGGGGGAATGGAGAATGTTGAAGCTTATAATGTAGACGATTTGAAAGCGGTTGTGACGCAGAATCATGAAAGCCGCCGCAAGATGGCACAGGAAGCAGAGAAGCTCTTAGAAGAAGAAGTAGCAGCTTTTGAACTTTGGTGGCGATCGCTGGAAACCGTGCCGACAATCAGCTCCCTGCGCAGTAAAGTAGAGGGCATCCGCGAGCAAGAGCTAGAAAAAGCTTTATCCCGCCTAGGTACTGAATTTGCAGAAAAACATCAGGAAGTAATTGAAGCCCTAACCAGAGGCATTGTTAACAAAATTCTCCACGAACCAATGGTACAACTGCGGGCACAGCAGGATATTGAAGCCCGACGCCGCGCCCTTCAGTCGCTGCAAATGTTGTTTAACCTAGATATAGGGGAACAATATAGCTGATTAGTCATTAGTCCTCAGTCATTAGTTTTTGGACTGAGGACTGAGGACTAAGGATCAATAAATAATGTCTAGACGCTTCACCGAAACAGTCTTTCGAGTTGTTGTCCTACTTTTGGGACTTTGGCTAGCTTTCGAGCTAGCCGCTCACATAATAGCGGAAATTCTCTGGTTTCAGGACGTTGGGTATCTCCCAACCTTCATCAAGCGCTTACAAAGCCAGTTAGGGTTGTGGGTTGTCGCCAGTAGCACCTCAGTCTTGTTTTTATTGGGAAACTTATTCCTAGCTGTTCGTCTCAAGTGGCGCAAAGCTCCAGCAGCCAAAATTAGAGATACCGAATCAGCAAGAGTATTGCCCAATCCCCAATCACCAGTACTCCGGCTGCCTCTGCTACTGCCAATAGTGCTGGGATTTTCCTTGCTGGTTGGGTTGATGCTGCTTCACTACAGCCAAATCGCACTGTCGGTTTGGCAGCCTGACTATAGCCTCCCCAACATGACGCCGCCTCTGCCCTCCCCCTTTAAAATCCACACGGCACCGCAAATTTTGCCTCAAATATCTGAGCAGATTTGGAAGTTGGGGGGGATAGTGGGAGTTGTAATTCTCTTGCTAGTTAATCCTGAATTCTGGCTTTATGCGATCGCCTGTATCCTGAGTTTAGTATTTGGGTTGGTGCTGTCGGGAAACTGGACGAGAGTGTTGCAGTATTTCAATCCCACAGCATTTAATAAATTCGATCCGCTCTTTGGCAACGACATCAGCTTCTATATCTTTAAGCTCCCAGTATGGCAATTGCTAGATTTTTGGCTGGGGGGGCTTTTCTTATATGGTTTGATTGCAGTGAGCCTCACTTATTTGCTGTCCGCAGATAGTCTCTCTCAAGGAAAGTTTCCCGGATTTTCTCGCCCTCAACTGCGCCATGTGTACGGCTTGGGGGGATTAATGATGCTGGCAGTAGCCCTGCATCATTGGCTGGAGCGCTATGAATTACTCTATTCCCAGCGCGGTGTCACTTATGGGGCAAGTTACACCGATGTTAACATTCAGTTACCCGTGGAGACGGTTTTGGGGATTGTGGCAGGAGCGATCGCCCTCTGGTTGCTCTTGAAGGCAATTACCGGATCTGGAAAAAGAAGCGACGATCGTAGAATTGCTCGGACAAAAATCACAAAAATACCCTTTTCTCCTTTGCCTTTCTACCTTTACCTGATTATTTTCATTGCTGGTATTTGCCTGAGCGAAACAGTACAAAGTCTGGGGGTTCAACCCAACGAATTGGCGCGAGAACGACCTTACCTTGAGCGCAGCATTGCCTTTACTAGGGCTGCCTTTGATTTAGACAATATAGAGGTAAAAACCTTCGATCCAGAAGGGCAACTTACCGCAGCTGACATTCAAAAGAATCACCTCACCATTGAAAATATCCGTCTCTGGGATACCCGTCCCGTGCTGCAAACCAATCGCCAACTGCAACAAATTCGACTCTACTATAAATTTCCCGATGCTGATATTGACCGCTACACTATGAAGGTGGAGAAGAAGGTTAGAGAGGGAGAGTGGGAGGATCTCCCAATCCCCACGACAGAAAGGCAACAAGTAATTATTGCTCCCAGGGAGTTAGATTACAGCGCTGTTCCCGACAGGGCAAAAACTTGGGTCAACGAACACTTAGTTTATACCCACGGTTATGGTTTTACCCTCTCTCCTGTGAATCTAGTGGATGAGGGTGGATTGCCATATTACTTTGTTAAGGATATTGGTACAGGGACAGAGGAGGGGGGTTTACGCACCTCTAGTGAATTAATACAATATAGCATTCCCATTGGCAAACCGCGAATTTACTACGGGGAACTGACAAACGCCTATGTGATGACTTCAACAAAAGTCCCGGAATTTGATTTTCCCAGTGGTGAGGAGAATGTCTATAACACCTACAATGGCACTGGAGGCATTAGCATTGGTTCATCTTGGCGGCGGTTGTTATTTGCTAAGTATCTCAAAGACTGGCAAATGCTGTTTACTCGCAACTTTACCGATGAAACCCGACTCTTGTTTCGCCGGGATATCAACAGTCGGATTCGGGCGATCGCCCCGTTTCTCCATTATGACCGCGACCCCTACCTAGTGGTTGCTGATGCAGGTAAAGAGGAGGGAGCTAAAAATTACCTCCACTGGATTGTTGATGCCTATACTACAAGCGATAGCTATCCTTACTCCGATCCAGGGGACAACAAATTTAACTACATCCGCAACTCCGTCAAAATCGTCATCGATGCTTACAATGGTGACGTTGATTTCTATATTGCCGACCCCAACGACCCCATTATTCAAACTTGGGAAAAGATTTTCCCCGAACTGTTCAAACCCCTCGATGCCATGCCAGCAACCCTGCGCAGTCATATCCGCTATCCAGAAGACCTATTTAGCACTCAATCCGAGCGGTTGCTGACCTATCACATGACCGACCCCCAGGTATTTTACAACCGAGAAGACCAGTGGGAGATTCCCCGGGAAATCTACGGGTCCCAATTGCAACCCGTAGCACCCTATTACCTGATCATGAAACTGCCTACGGCAACCTCAGAAGAATTTATCCTGCTCAACCCCTATACTCCCACCAGCCGCCCCAACCTGATTGCTTGGCTTGCAGGTCGCTCTGATGGTAAACAATACGGTAAACTGCTGCTCTACCAGTTTCCCAAGCAAAAGCTAGTCTATGGTCCAGATCAAATCGAAGCCTTGATTAACCAAGATCCGGTGATTTCCCAGCAAATTTCTCTGTGGAATCGCGAGGGTTCGCGGGCGATTCAGGGAAATCTTTTGGTCATACCGATTGAAGAATCCCTGCTCTACGTCGAACCTCTGTATATAGAAGCCGAACAAAATAGTTTGCCCATCTTAGCACGGGTGATTGTTGTCTATGAAAATCGCATTATCATGGCAGAAACCCTGGATCAAGCGCTTCAGGCTATATTCCAACCAGAACAACAGCCAACACCAGCAATTATTCGACCCCTCAATGAAGTCTGAAGCATTAGCTGAAAAGCGCAGAAGCCTCACGTCTGTACTCGAAGAGTCAGCATGAGATGAATGCGCGTCAAAATCATCCGGTCAACCCCGGTGATTTTGACAATTAACTGTTTGGTCGAGACTTATTCTCTATATATTTACGAAGAGTAGATAAGGTGCTACTATCAGTGTAGCCCTGATTTTAACCGATTTTAAGTAAAAAACAAGCAATGATCCTCAGCTACCAATATCGAGCATATCCAGACACCAGCCAGAAGTTAGAACTTAATTACTGGCGGCGTGTAGCTCAGTATTGGTATAACTGGCAGCTAGGCGATCGCTTTCAGTGGTGGTCACAAAATCGTAACGAAATACTACCTGTTGGAATATGGCAAAGTGATTATATAGAGAATATTAAACGGGACAAAGCTATCGAAAAAGATAAGCAGTCAGGCCAACAAAAAAAGCGCAAACCACCTATTTTATCGGTTAATGCCCCTTATTGCCTGTTATCTTGCAGTCTGACACCTCACAAGCTAAGAGATAATCCCAGATACTTATCACAAAAAAAGCTTTTACCGGATAAGAAATTAGATTTGATTAAGGTTTTTCATTCTGGAGAATTGTTAGACTTTGAACGGGTACCATCTCAAACATTGCAAGATGTAAGCGAAGGAGTAGATAAGGCTTTTAAGCGTTATATTCAAGGGGATAAAAATGGTAAGCGTAGTGGGAAACCACGTTTTAAGAATGAAGCAAGATATCGCACGTTAAAAATTCAAGGACAAGCAGTTAGGATTAAACGGATAGAGAAAAACTGGTTATTCATTAAAGTAGCCAACCTAAAAGGATGGCTAAAGATTCGCTTACACCGTCCTTTGCCTGATGGTTTTA
>JBFRWF010000082.1:0-17232 GCA_051439465.1 Xenococcaceae cyanobacterium
TATAGCGCTACGCGCAAGGCAACAGGCAACAGGCAACAGGCAACAGTTTACTGCACATGGACTTCAGCCTTCAACAGTGTCCTAACCATAGCGCGTAGCGCTATATAACCTTGCGTTGAGTAAAGAATCGAACTCCCCTGACTCCTCCGGCTGATGGTAAACGGAAAAACTGCTCGTATCACTGCGGGCTTGGTCAGTGGGTAATTCATAAACCCGAATTAGATGCTGTCCTAGCTTAGTTTCAATGGTCTCAATGGCTTGATGTTCATCTGACCCCAACAGCTTTAACAAGTCTGCCAATCGGTCATCTGTAGCATCTTTTAAGCCAATTTTCCAGCCGGTTGCCCATTCTAAAGTTCGATGATGGAATACCACCCACGGTTCCACAGCACAGAGTCGATGGTCAGCTTGACTAATCATGTAGGTTAACAACAAGACCGCTAATTGACCGTAGCTTAATCCGGAGTCGATTGCCATGAGGGGCAGGTAGCTCAAGGTCAATTAATTTTTCAATCTCCATTTGTTTGAGCCAATGGATGATCACTGGCAAGTCGTCGGCTCAAACTGAATTGAGTTTCTCTCAATGAATGGCTTCTCTAATCTCTCAACTGCTTACTCAGAGTACACTTGAGACGATTTATTCGGCTAGGGGTATTTTATTTGAGCGAACCGTGAGCAGTTAGGTGGATTCTTGGGACGAAAGGGGGATGGCAACCCTGGAGTCAAGACTATTTGGCGAGGACTACGGCGGTTGCATGATATTGCTTCTACCTGGAAATTGCTATGCTCACAACCCCCTGCTGGACAAGATTCTACAACTTGTGGGTAAAGCATAGGTCTGTTAAAACTGCTGCATATAGTAGTATCCAATTAGCAAAGCAGCAGAAATTGGTAACAGTAACAAAACAATTTTTGCCCAAGTCCAGTACTTATTCCTTTCGACTTGTTCAGCTAGCTGGTTTTGTAACTCAGAAACCTGAACAGATTTTTCTGACAACTCCTGTTGCACAGACTTGTAAAGAGAGGCTTGCTCCGCTAGCTGGTTTTCTAACTCAGAAATCTGATGGGATTTTTCTGACAACTGCTGTTGCACAGACTCGTAACGAGAGGTTTGCTCAGCAGTTTGATTTTGCTGTTCAGTTAGCTGCTGTTGCAGGGCAGAAATCTGATGAGATTTTTCTGACAACTGCTGTTGCACAGAATCATAACTAGAGGCTTGTTCGGCGAGCTGGTTTTCTAACTCAGAAATCTGATGGGATTTTTCTGACAACTGCTGTTGGACAGAATCATAACTAGAGGCTTGTTCCGCTAACTGGTTTTCTAACTCAGAAATCTGATGAGATTTTTCTGACAACTGCTGTTGGAGAGAATCATAACTAGAGGCTTGTTCGGCGAGCTGGTTTTCTAACTCAGAAATGAGCTTGGCTTGTTCTTCAGATTGCTGTTTGAGAGATTCCTCAGTTTCTAGCACCGCAGCCTCACTGATCTGAGCTGCTAACTGAGCAGGGGTCTGTTGTTCGCCAGTTACGACATCAATCTTGGTTTCAAATTTTTCCCCTTTCTCAGCGGGGGGTTGATCCGCAGCCAACTGCTTAGTTTCTAAAGTGATCGTCGTATTTGCCGAATGACTAGCGATCGCTATCGAGCCTTCAGCAATACGCTCAATCAGTTGAGACCGGGATAATCCAGTCTTCTGAGCCATCTGACTCAGGGTGTCGAGGGCTGTGGGCGTAAGGGAAATTCCCACTTTGGACTTGCTTGCTGAACCCTTGGTAGAATCTCTACGCCTTTTCCTTGGCATTGCCATCTTTTTCTCTGGGATGGACTACTACAACTAGTATATTCGAGCTAAAGCCAGGTGAAACAACTCCTTAGCATTCAGTAATAATTCCTTGTTTTTTGTGGCTATCCACTTAAAGCCGGGACAATGTTCATAAAGGGACTGGGGAATTGGTGTTACCAGGCTCGAGCCTGGTAACGAGGGGAATTGGGAATTGCTCAAACAGTTTCCCATTCCCCATTGGGCACAACACAAATAACACGAATGGCACGACACTCCTGCTACGGATGCGCCCGACACGGATTAGGACGCGGATGCACGGATTAATTAAACAACTTCTCTCAACTTCTAAATTATGCAAGTTAAATCCACAGCAGCTCAGCTAGAACATGCGGTTACGCCTCTTGTTTAAATACGCTTTCCCAATTGCTGCCAAAGGCTTTAAATCAGCAATATGTTTTTGCAAAATGGAAATACGCTTAGCTTGCTCTTGATCATCCTGATTCAAAGACTTATAACTTTTGGCTGGTTGATTAGCCAGAGATTGCTGTTGGGCAAGTTGGTTTTGTAAGTCACTAATTAGATTGGCTTGCTCTTCAGACTGCTCTTGAAGAGACTGGTTTCTTTCGGCTTGTTTAGCAGCCAGAGATTGCTGTTGAGCCAGCTGGTTTTGTAAGTCGCTAAGTAGATTGGCTTGCTCTTCAGATTGCTGCTGAAGAACCTGGTCTTTTTCAGCTTGTTTAGCAGCCAGAGATTTCTTTTGGGCTAGCTGGTTTTGTAAGTCGCTAATTAGATTGACTTGCTCTTCAGATTGCTGTTGAAGAGACTGATAAGTTTCTGCTTGTTTAGCAGCCAGAGATTTCTGTTGGGCGAGCTGATTTTGTAAGTCAGCAATCAGATTGCTCTGTTCTTCAGACTGCTGTTTCAAAGACTGATAACTTTCTGTTTGCTTACTAGCCAGAGATTCTTGTTCAGCTAGCTGGTTTTGTAAGTTGCTAATTAGATTGACTTGCTCTTCAGATTGCTGTTGAAGAGACTGAACCCTTTCAGCTTGTTGATCTGTCAGAGATTCCTTTTGGGTTAGCTGGTTTTGCAAGTCAGCAATTAAATTAGCTTGCTCTTCAGATTGCTGTTGAAGAGATTGCTGCTGGGCAAGTTGATTTTGTAAGTCAGCAATCAGATTGCTCTGTTTTTCAGCCTGTTGTTTCAGGGAATCGTAAGTTTCTAGCGGCACAGTTGGACTAACCTGATCGCTCTCCTGATCCGAGGGCTGTTGCTCGCCAGTTGCTACCTCAATCTTGGTCTTGGGTTCTTCCGCTCCCTTGGCGGAAGGTTGACTCGTAGTCTCTGGTGCAGTCTCTAAGGCAGCTTCTTCTTCAGTCTCTAAGGTAATAGTTGTCTTTGCCGAATGACTAGCGATCGCTATCGAGCCTCTAGCAATACGCTCAACTAGTTCAGAGCGGGATAATCCAGTCTTCTTAGCCATCTGACTCAGGGTGTCGAGGGCTGTGGGCGTAAGGGAAATTCCCAGTTTGGACTTACTTGCTGAACCCTTGGTAGAAGCTCTACGCCTTTTCCTTGTTGTTGGCATTTTTCTCTGGATGGGCTACGAAAATCAGTATATTATAGTTAAGGTTAGGTTAAACAAACCCTTAGCATTCAGTAATATTTAGGTTGTGAATCAAGATATAGCTAGGCAAAAGGCAACAGGGGGTAAGGGTTCTGGTCGTTTTATATATGTTTTGATTTGTTACAACTCATTTAGGACTGCTATATAGCGTTTACAAATGAATTGCAAAAAAGGATTCTAGATTTTCCTATTGGGAAAAATCTCTTTATCCTTTGTTCCCTGTTCCCTGTTCCCTGATCTGAAGTTCCCTTTCCCTCACCAATATGTTCACAACTCAAATGGAAATGCTATATGTGGACTGAAACTCTTTAAAAACCTGTTTTGAGTCCATTTCAATGGACTTGATTCCATTAGCCCTGGATTTGAATCCAGGGCTGGATACAAGGGTAGCCGAGGTCTTGTGAAGTTTTGTCAGTCAACCAGACGCATCAAATCACTATCTCGAAAAAGTACGGCTGCGCCACTTATTCAATCGCGCTTCTCCAATTGGGGACAAACGTCGCAAATCCGCAATCTTTTCTCGTAAAGCTGCTATCTCCTCTGCCTGTTTTTCAGACTGCTTTTGCAAAGCTTCATAACTTTCTGGTTCCTCGACAGTGGCAGTTATCTGACCCTGGGCTTGCATACTGGTGGTTAAATCACTGCCGCCGTTTGGCAAAGTACTGTAAGACTGCCACTTGCTCAACTGCAGTGCTCCAATCGTCGCAAATGGCTGCAACTCTGCCAGCTGTTGCTGCAATTTTTCCAGCAGTTCTGCCTGCTCTTGACACTTACGCTGCAAGGCTTGATAGGCTTCTGAGGTGGCCACCTCTTCTGGTAGAGGGGTAACTGAGGGCCGGATCTTCGGAGTGAGTATCGCCGCCAGCAACTTATTGATATCAGTTGCTCGGCGTTCTCCAGAGGGATTATCGGTAATGACCAACCGATTCAGCCGAGACCGATTCTCCATGTCTTTATCGCTGCTAGAAGCGCTAGGCAGCATTTGGAGCATGTGGGTAAACCCAACCATCCTCTTGCCTGTTTGGGTTTTGTAGCCTCGGTAAAACGGCACTATATTCTCTCCAAAGGCATCCTGGTACTCGTCGCTATCGAGATAGGAATCAATCTCAGTCTCGTAACCACCATTATCCAGTAAGCTGCTGTGATACTTCATCTCCTCATAGCTTTCAGGAGCCCGACCGAGGAGATGCTTAAAATTCAACTCGATTGCCCGGTAGCGGGGGCAGTTATCGAAAAACCGGGACTTGTACAACTCCGACTTGGCAACCTGACGCACAAACTCACGGACGTTGATTTCGCCTCGTTTAATCTGTGATTCAGGGACAATGAGTCGCTCACTTTCCATCACATAGGCATTGCCCAAAACTTGTCGGTAGACCGCCCGAATCACTGTCTCAATTTCCTCTTCCGAGCGACCTGGCAACAACTCTACCAGATCTCTGTCTTCAAAGGCTTGATACTGGCGTTCCCAGGTAGACCTTGGTAGCTCAACCGACAGGGGCATCCATGGGTGTTTTCCATAGAGTGTATTGGTAATGACCATTTCAACTATCTCCTAAAGTTCATGCGTTTAATGGAAGGACGTTCGTCAAATCTTGTATAAAAACCACCGTATTTTATCCAGTATTGTTTTAGCTCATGATGTGGTGTATGCAAACTAGCTTTTGCTTGATAAAGAAGCACTTGTCGATGATTACCAATCCAAACTTTCTTAACTGGTTCAACCGAAATTAGAGTTCCTCCTAGACTACAGACGCAATCCTCAAATCGCTCAACAGTCGAATAGTCTAGCGTTTCTAAGATAAAAAAATTGCCTGAACAAATAAGATGACGACTTCGGATCCAGGCTTGCATCTTTTTGCGAGCTACTGGCGGCAACATGATTTCCTTCAGCTCCGATACTATCATCTATTAACCTGCCTTAGAGATCATTAAAGTCATGCACTTACAGTGGGTACTTCATGAGCAAAACTCTCTCGTTTCTTAAACCTCAATGGTCCTTCAGCCGAGCCCCAAATTTGTTCATGGGTATTGACATCCATACCCCGGTCTAAGCTCACCCAGGTATTCTCAGTCAGTTCCACCTCACTGACAAGATAAGTCTGACGACCATTTCGTTGAATCAGACAGCCATTGCCTTCAACTTTGCCTCGAAAAATCCCCCCCTCTCTTTTGAAAATCATGGAGCAGTTATAACGCCTTTCAATACAATCGGGAGTAATGGTTTCCAGAATGTCTAAGTCCCGTCCTGCACCCGCGTATAACAAGGCGTCTTTAAGGCTGTAATTCTCGATATAAATTTGGTCACCCCGATTGACCATTCGATGCACCCCCTGACGGTAGGGACCCCAGAGGTCGTAGTCATAGACTTGCTCAGAATAAAAGCCAATGCCAGAAAAGAATTCAAAAGGTAAGGGGCGAAAAAAAACGCGAATGTGGGCGTAAAGTGACGGCTTCTCAAACGCCTGCTTTTGGTTACTAAAATCCCCGGCCATCCAACGAGCCAGAGTAAGCATCAAATTATCTTCATTTGCCTCAATTTCTGCTACCATTTTAAAATCAAAATTAATCCAGTCAGGTTAAAAGATTTTGTTATTGTTTGCTCTCAGAGTAAGGGGTGACTTAACTATCGTTTGTTTTTGACAAAGAACGGATTTCTGAAGAAAAGGAAGCCGTTGTCACGCCAGCGCCATCACTGGTTTTGATCAATGACACCCGAAAGCGCAAATTGGGTGTGGCAAACCAAATCTTCTCCTCCGCTGTCGCCCGATCGTATTTAGTTAGCAGGATAAAGGTGCCATCTTCACTGATGTGATAATCCCCAACCGAAGCCATTGTTTCCGCATAGCCTTGTTCTCGCAGTAACTTTCCCTTAGCTGGGTTGTCAGGATCGGGAATCGGCACCAGCACCGTACTGCCTGTGAGGGTCTCCTCTTCATCCCAGTCGGACTCTCCCTCCCAGCTCATGCGAAAGGGATTAGTCGCTGCCTGCGGATCAATATCGTAGGACTTGCAAAGGTCAATGACAGCGGGGTCATCCATAGCTAGAGGGACAATCTCAATCGTCGAGAGGATTTCTTCAAAGTGGCTGAAAGCCAAGTGATGAGCGCTGCGCTGCGATCGCCAACGCCCAATTGAAAGTTTAACAAATTTAGTAATATTCATTACAAAACAAATGAATTTAAAGGAGTAAATTAAAGCTGACTAGAAAATTCTGAATTCTGAAACAAGGTATTCTTTCGAATACATAAAAGCTTTAACCAGTCCTCTTTAGAGCGTCCCACAGGCAGCGAATGCGCTCAGCGCACGCTCCGCGATCGCGTCCGTTATGTGGAATAACTTGACCCGGAGTACTGTGTAGAGGCAAAGCATTTGGGGGATAACCTAAGTAAATTAACCTAGATTTATCTATCCAAATGCTTTGCCCTCCCCAACTAGTTGATGCATCATTCTGAACTAGAAGAAGATGACGCCACTGTGACGCCAGTCACCTTGCCACCCAGGCGGTTAATGTTCTGCATTGTCTGAACCATGCGGCTATGGGGAACCTTAACTGTATAGTCACTCATCCGCATCACATCTTGACGGCACACACCTGTCACCTTGATCTCAACAGTACGACCGTCATAATCGCTCAGATTTGTAGTACCAGTGGTAGTCATACCTGCCATAGCAAAACACCTCAAATTAAACGAATGACAAATCAGTTATCAGTGAACAACTAATAACTGTTCACTGATAACTATTCACTGTTCTAGGCAACCTCAGTAATACTGAGAATCTTGCCGCCAGTTTTGTGAATGTTCTGAATTTTCTGAGACATCTGGTCGTAACCCACCTCATAGGTGAAGTTGCTCTGCTTGTAGCGAGGGGTAGTGCCAGCCTTAGAAACCGCAATCCGGAAGCGCTTGCCCGTGTTGCTAGAGGCGGCACCATTACCAACCGCAGGCCACTTGATAGGAGTAGCCAAATTTGCTGCTATGGAGGTAATTAACTTTGCCTGGTTACTACTATCACTGGTAGCGGGTCCCCGGAGCAAGGAAAACATCCGATTGAAGCCTTCATTTTTGATACCGGTTTGGGAACTAATGCTGCGCGGGTAGGGGACGACGTTCTCACCAAAACTATTGATATATTCGTTGCTATCGAGATAAGAATCTATTTCAGCTTCGTATCCCTCTTCGTTGTAGATGGCAACGTGCTCAGAAATTTCCGCCTGATCCTGAGGAGGACGCCCCAACAAGTGCTTGAAGTTCAGCTCGATGAACCGATACTGAGAAGAGCTGTGAAAAAATAGCGATTGATAAAGAGAAGATTTGGCAACTATGCCCACAAATCCGCGTACAGTAATGTCGCCATTCCGGAGTAGCGCTTCAGCACTAGAGAGGCGATCGCTATCCAACACGTGCTGGTTCCCTAAAACTTGTTTGTAGACAGCGCTAATTACTGCCTGCACATCCTCTTCCGCAGCACCGGCTCGCCGCAGTTCTACCGGTTCAGTTTCCGTTACCCACAATGACATTGAGATTCCTCCTATTTGTTATTTGAACTTTATGAATGGCCAACCTTGAGGTTTAAGAAATCTCTGTGATACTGACAATTCTCGCGCCAGTTCGATTAATTCGCTGAATTTGCGGTGTCATCTTGCTCCCGGAAACAATGTACTCCGTGGTGCTGCGACGACGAGGACTGTCAAACTTCGAGCCCTTAACCAGAATCTTGAACGTCTTTTCTGTGGCATCTTTGTAACCACCTAGACGACCGCCAGACATGGGCGGCTTAATTTTGCAGGTGCTATTAGTTGCCACAATTTCCACCAAGCGAGAACCTTTAATCCCGCTATCAATTTCGGCCGGTCCCCGGAACAGAGAAAGGGTGCGGTTATAAGCAACCTGTTTTTGCCCTACCTGACTTGTAGCTCCTTGATAGTAAGGCACTGTGTCCTCGCCGAATTTCTCCTGATACTCATCGCTATCGATATAGGAGTCGATTTCGGCATCGTACCCCTGTTCAATGCAGAGGCGAATGTGTACAGAGAGTTCCGCTTGATCCACAGGAGCGCGACCCAACAAATGCTTGAAATTCAGTTCAACAAAGCGATATGGGGCACAAGATTCAAAATACCGGGAGCGATAGAAGTCGGATTTAGCAACGGCGCGGACAAATTCTCGCACCGTCAGGCGACCCTCGCAGAACTGTGATTCTGCATTTACCAAGCGCTCACTTTCCATCACATGGGGATTACCCAAAACTTGCTTGTAAACTGCCCGAATCACTGCCGCCTTTTCACCAGGGGTGCTAGTAGACCAGACTTCTACTGGCCCACCTAAAACTGTACTCATTTAATTTCTCCTACTAAATTGATAAACCTTTTTCAAAGTTCCTTGCCATTGGATAGTCGGTAATGGGTAGTGGTAATTACCAACTACCTACCTACTACCAATCTTCCTAGCTAACTGGTGTAATGCTGGCGATCACGCCGCCTTGTTGATGAATCCGCTGGTATTCTTGCGAGAGCTTATTAAACGGGACAATATAGACCTTGTTGGAGCGCCGGAATCTTGAGACTCGATTCACAGCACCAGGCGAACTATATCCAGTGACTTCAATGCGGAAGACCTTGCCTTCGTCGCTAGCACCCGCACCATGACGGGTACGAGCGCCCAGGGTTGGATCTTGGAACGACCAACCGCCACCGACTGCACCATTGGAAGGAGGAACTACAGCCAGGGGAGTTTCCTGAATCACATACTTATTCAGCACAGGAGTTTTTCCTGTCAAACTGCCCTTCAGGTCGCTGCTAGAAGCGCCGCGCAGGAGTGCGAATATATGGGTAAAACCAACCATATTACTGCCAGGTCTGGTTTTGTAGCCTCGGACGTAGGGAACTATGTCCTCTCCATAGGCATTTTGATATTCATCGCTATCCAGATAGGAATCAATCTCCGCCTCGAACCCCTCGTTATCCAAGATAGTGCTGTGATACCTCATCTCTTCTAAACCATCAGGAGCACGACCGAGCAGATGCTTGTAATTCAGCTCAATTGCCCTGTAGCGAGGACAGGCATCGAAAAAGCGGGAGCGGTAAAGATAAGATTTAGCGACTGCGCGCACAAACTCGCGGACGCTGAGTTCACCGCGCTTGAACTGGGATTCTGGAATGGAGGCACGCTCGCTCTCCATCACATAGGCATTACCCAAAACTTGGCGATAGACGGCTCGGATGATGCTCTCAACTTCTTCCTCTGACCGACCTGGCACCAGTTCAAATGGAGCTGTGTCTTCAAACAGGCCGACACCTAATTGGGATGCTGGTCCAAAAGCCATTAAAAAATCTCCTTGACAGGAATAAAGGTTTAAGGGAAGGGGATTTTTATTCTTTGTTACAAAACTTAACAAGCTGAGACTCAGGAATTCTCAAACAGAAATACCTTAGATGCCCTAGCTTGTATTCGTCAAAATTTCTACCCCCTGTGCAACTGTCCTAGAGCTGCCATGTTGTTCGAAACGCAGTAAAGCGAAGAATCTCTCAGATGCTTCACTTCCCACGCTGCGCTCAGCATGACATAGTAAAGCTACACAGCGGGTAATTTTAAGCAATTTTGAGCCTAATCACCATATTACAGGGATTGATGCCCGTTGTTTGCTCTTTGCCAAAGTTATTCTCAGGTTCAATGCTCTAGATATTTTTCCTACCCCTCAGAAATGTTTAACCTAGAGCTGCTGCTTTCGGAGCTAGGGAAGTACTCCGAAATGCCTGTAGATTCTGAGATAACGTAGCCCGGTTAAGGGCTGAGGCCAATCAACTGGTCTCGTTACCAGGATAGTAGCCTGGTAATGGAAGCCCCACTCACACCCGAAGTAGAGCGTAGCTAGTTGAGTGTTTTAACACCTTGATAAATTCATTTATACAATGCTGTCTGAACCGTTATTATCAAGAATTGTAAAGTTTGCTCATCTTCTGTAGTCAAAGTCTGAAGTCTCCTCAAAATAAGATGATACTGTTGGCGAAAGTAATCTTCGCCGAAATTAATTGTGCTACAACAACGAGAAATCTTTACTCTGGCAATCAGTAATACTCTATGTAAGATTCTTTGTAGCACATTCGCCAACAGTATCATAAGATTTCTGGGAATTGGGGAGCGCAGGATTGGGGATTATTGGATAAATGTACGTAGTGTGTACAAAGTGATATACTGAAATGTAAGTAGCTATAGTTCTATAGAGCTATGGACTAATACTGCAGCATAAAGATTAAAAAAGCGATGACATCTACTCAGCTCTTTCAAAAAGATAAGAGGCTGCAACTGCGTCTTAGCACTCACCAAAAAGATGTGCTCTCCAGAGCTGCTAAACTTAAGCAGACCACAATCAGTAACTTTATTCTGGAAGCGTCTTACGAGGCTGCCCAGAAAGTTCTAGTAGAGCAATCTCTTTTCTCTCTATCCGACGAAGAGTGGGAAGCTTTCTGTGATGCTCTGGACGCTCCTCCAAAAGATATCCCAGCATTAAGAAAGTTACTCACAGAACCAAGTGTTTTTGATGGGGAATAAGGAACCTCTCAATCAACCAGTTCTACTAGATAAATCTCACGACTTTGAATCCTTTGATTGCGGGGTCATAGCTCTGAATGATTTTCTGAAAAAGTATGCTCTCCAAAATATTCAGAACTATTCAGTGCGTACTTTTGTGGCAACGAGGGGACGTCGTGTGATTGGCTATTACAGCTTAGTCTTTGCTTGCATCGAACACTCAAGAGTTCCGCCTCGTGTAAGAAGAGGACTGGGGAAATATCCTGTGCCAGTTATCTTGCTAGCTAGATTAGCTGTTGACCTTTCTGAGCAAGGCCAAGGAATTGGCAAAGGTCTTCTCAAAGATGCTTTATTACGCGCCCTCTCTGTTACTGAAAGCATAGGAGCTAGAGCTATTTTGGTTCATGCAAAAGATCAAAAAGCTAAAGAGTTTTATCTCAAATTCGGCTTTGAACCTTCTTTTATAGATGAGTACCATCTCTACCTGTTAATGAAAGATATAAAAAAAATCTTCAAGATTTAACTGTCTTTCAAACACCTTTTAAGAATGGAACACGGATAACACAGATGACGCGGATTCTCACAGATAAGTCACCAGTCACCTAGGTAACTTTTTGTTCCACGCCAAAGCCAACTAGTACTACTTTCTCAAGGGGCTGTCCCTCTGGAGGACGTTGATAGTTGAGAATTTTCCTAATCCGCAAATTGGGGTTAATCAGCGTAATCGAATCGATCGATACCACACGGGTATAGTAGGTGGTCATCAATAACTCTCGATTTCTAGGGTCAAAGAGAAAATGAGATACAATCGGTCTGGCTTCTTCATATGCTCTGTCTCGTAGATAATCGCCCTCTAAAAATGGCGGGTTTTCCTGTTTAGGTACGAACATTAGATTTAGTCTCTGGGATACCTCTTCACCTTTTTCTGAAATGGTGTAAAAACCGAGATTGTAACCGGGAAGACTTTCCAGTTCTGATTGAGGAGGATGAGGATACTGATTATCTGCCAAAACCTTAGCCTTGAGGTCAGGAGTTAGGGGTTTGATGTTAAATTCAGTCCGCGATCGCTCTACTTCTTTATAAGTCAAATAGTGATAGGTTCGCTCTGTTACCCAACTGCCGACGCAACAATCAAAAAAATCTTTAAATGGAGATGTGTTCATGGTAATTGGTAATAGGTCACCCTTTCAGTTCTATTTTGAAAACACTGTCAACGGGCTTCTGAGCAATCATAACTTCCCAACCAATCGAGGAGAGAAACTGTTGTCCTGAAACGGTTTCAACCACATCTACCCCCCACTCTCCTGGGTGAAGAGAATCAGGAGAGGAACTCATCGCTGGAGTAGTTTTAATTCCACCCAAAATAAGTATATCAGGCATGGAGCTATCACTCGATTTCTGAGTTAGGCGTTTTTGAGCCAAAGCTTGGGCACACATTTCTCCCACTTGAGGAGGAGAAAGCTCGTTTACAGGGAACAAAATCTCCACAATCCAATGAGGATTATTCAGGAGACGGCAGGAAATATTAGCTTGTTTACTGAGTCCATCAATAAAAACCCCGGTAAATTCTTCTCGACTGAGTTTGGGATAGATATCCTCCGAGATATCAAAATTGTGAGAAAGTAACATCCGCCCTGTTTCAGATTTATTCATACTCTAAAAATCGGTTTTTTTGTACTTTTTGATAATGGGGCAATATCTCAGTATAACGTAGGGTGGGCATTGCCTGGAATGATATCTTGGCTTGAGTTACAATTTTTTAGTCGGGAATGCCCACCAAACAAGTTAACGCTGTTTATTTATGTCCACCTACTTAAAACGTTTCAGTTGTATGATTAAATGGTCAAAATAGGGAGCACTTGTATCTTGCTCTTTGACATCAAATCGCTTCAAACTGAAAGTTTTTAAGCTTTCTAATCCTACAACCATCGCCTCTAAAGGTACGCGCAATTCTTGATATAGCAACTGCATATTATCGAGTCCTTCTCGGCTGGTAAACTGGGTGCTTTGACCAGCAATACCATAGGTAATACAGCGCAAAAAATGCCAGAAATCTCGCCAACAGCTTTCTGCTCGCTCAGGGGGATAGAGATCTCCTCCTGGCTGGGTAATATTGGGATATTGAACTAAAACTTGCTTTCTGGCTTGGGCAACAATCTCAGCCGCGTTTTCTCGCAAGAATTTTGCTGTCTCGAGGGAGGATGAGGTGTTGGGTGAGAGGGTTTGGATTTGCTGTAAATCGCTATCAGTGAGATAGCGACCTTCATCATCAGCCTTCTGAAAAATTTCGATTACTTCGTTCGAGTGTAATTCTTTCCAGGTTGCAAAGCTGACAATTCTCGATTTCGGAATTAATTCCCGCGCTCTTTCACTCAATTGAAGACTCATAATTATTTTCAGATTTCAGACTTTAGACTAGACTTCAGACTTCTCAATCTGGGAGATAGCCAACTTTGCTACCGGAGGAATACCTTCCCGCTCATCTAATAATTTGCCTTGCAGGAAGGGTAAGGCAGTGCGATCGCCTAATTTCCCCAATGCCAGAATTGCCGCTCTGCTCACTTCACTGTTAGGATCATCCAGTAAGGGGATGAGGTTGGGAACTGCCAACTGAGCATCAAGTTTGCCCACAGCGTTTGCCGCTTCAATGCGAACCTCGACGGCTTCATCTTTGAGGGCTGAGATTAAGACTTCCTGGGAGCGTTCATCAGGATGTTCCGAGGCAATCTTGGCGATCGCACTTACCACAGCCATGCGCACATCCATATTCTCAGAGTTGAGAGCCTCGTACAACTGCTCGGTTGCCTCAGCACCGATAAAGGCGATCGCCCAAGTTGCTTGCCCCTCCGCTGATCCTGGATAATCTCCTGCAATCACTTCCAGCAAAGCCGGAACCGCTGCGGCTCCCATTCTGGCTAAAGCCCCTACTGCGGAACTCTTGACTACCGTATCCTCGTCATTCAAGAAGGCATGGATCAGGGTAGGAATCCCCTGGGGATCGCCGATTTTCGCCAACCCTTTTCCAGCAGAACGCCGCACTACTGGGTTGGGGTGATTGGCGAGTGCCTCTAGCAAAAAAGGAGCCGCTGGCTTGCCAATTTTACCAAATGCCTCCACCAATCCCAGTCTGACCATACCCCGTTCATCTGCCAGGGATTGAACCATGCGCTGCAAGAGCTGGGAGTTAGCAGACTCAAAGGTTCCCTTGGCTAGTTGTTCATTGACCTCCTCAAGCAAGCGATCTGTTTCTGCTGGCGCTGGAGGTTGGGTTTGGGAGTTGGCCATGAGTTATTTAACAGTGGAAGGCGAACGCAAGGCTGATTGTTCGGTTCGGAGTTTTTCAAGAGCAGCATCAATCTGAATAATTTCCGGATTGGCCTCTAAATGCTCCATTGCCACTTTCTTAGACAATTTAACTTTTTTAGCTATTTGGAGAGCATCATTGACGATTCTTTCTCGATATTGCTCCAATTCGCCAATCACTGACTCAATCTCTTCTACTGATACTTGGGTTTCTGGAGTTTCGGACATATTAACCACTTCCTAAATTAATCCCCATAGGGCTCTAGCTTTTATCTTCCCAAAACCAGTTACCCATCGCTAGCTTTGTAAAGTAAAGTAAAGTAAACAAAATCTAACCTATCTAAGTACCCCTATGGATATTCATCAGATTGAAGCCTATCTGAAAAGCCCAGACTCCCAGAACCGACTCAAGGCGATCGCCGAGTTGAAGCATTATGACTCAGAGGTGGCAGTCCCTCTGCTGAAAAGTAAGATGCGCGACCGAGAATTTTTAGTACGTTCTTTTGTCGCCATGGGATTGGGCAAACAGCAGACAGCCGACTCCTTTGCTGCCTTGCTGGAGTTGATCAAGTTTGACAGTGACCCCAACGTGCGAGCAGAAGCCTCCAATTCTTTGTCACTGTTTGGTGAGGTTTCCGCTTCTCATTTGGTACTGGCATTTCACCGGGATGACCACTGGCTAGTGCGCCGCAGTATTCTAGCCGCTTTGATTGAAATGAATTGTCTTGAAGAACTGTTCGACGTTTGCGCTTGCGGGATAAAAGGCGAAGATCTGACTGTGCGAGAAGCATCGATTGAAGGATTTGGGTTACTCGCTGGTTCTGCCAAGCAAGATGCAGCTTTAGACCAACTTCTCCCACTTATAAAAGCAGAGTGGTGGCGCATTCGCCTGGTAGTGGCTAAGGCTTTAGGGAAATTTGACGCAGCTCAAGCTAGGGAAGCTCTAATTCAGCTTAGGCAGGATGAAGATCATCGAGTGGTGGGAGCTGCGTTGGAAGGTTTGGTTTAGGGCCTGTCTAGAGGGTATCCATCAAGAAAATATTAAATCCGTAGGGTGGGTTAGGCGGCGATAACTTATCCAACTAACCTGCTAACTAACTATCCGCCGTAACCCACCAAAACCAAGCACTCTAGCTGTGTTAAGATTTATTTTTAACCGAGAATTCCGATGAGAATTTGGGTGAGTTGTTCGAGATCGTCGGGCACCCGATATAAGGTAATATCCTGGCTGACGCGATGTTCGCTCCCATCCAATTTTCCAAATCGCCATGCGTCCCCGATTGTAACAGCACCGTAGAGTATGTTTCGATCTTCGACCTGTGCCAGGGCAATCAATTCGATCGCTAACTGCGTGAATCCTCTAGTCAAGTCATCGTTCTTGGCTTCAACAACCAGTAGGCTATTATCTTTCCGTAGGAGGTAGTCTAGATTGCCTTTGAGCCAGTTGTTAACGCTCAAGGGATACTCAATGCGAATTTGGCACTGGCAAAATCTGGCAACTTCCAATAAGACTGGAAAGACGAGCGCTTCCCGCCGAGCGGCTTCATTACTCAGACTCGTTAACAAGAGGGTATCTTCTAGCCGTTGCTGCAGCTCTGCCAGGCAGGACAGTTGCTTTTCTGAGGTTGGCAACAACAAGCGCGATCGGCTGAGGTTGCAACCAAACTCTGCGAGAATCTCATCCGCCTCGTAGGGCATTTCGAAATAGGAACGGAAGGTATAGGATTGTCCTTCTTGCAGAATTTTGGTCTTCGGCATCAGCGATCGCCTCCCTGCGCTGGCTGGTTTCGGTCTCATACCAATTCTAATCAGATGGGCAGCATCGAATATGGAACTTGCCCGATCAGGCGATCGACCTCCCCATCCTCAAACCCTTGATAAGTTTTTAGAAGGTGATATGAACGGTTTGACAATTTGCTCCTCGGTTGTATTTTCTCGCAATTCGATATCCGCAGAGTGACATCCTCCCACCGCTAAATCAAAGATTGTAGCGGGGGCTTCCAAATCTCACGATCTGGATTTCCTGGTTTTTCCCTTAAGTTAGCTCTAAGCTCGCTTAGCCCTAACTTTGGGGTTTCGACACTTGCCTAGGTTGAGTCACCTCAACCCCCGGTAGATCGTCTGCACAGGCGGTTTCCTTTCCCGCAAGCCCTGCGGTACTAATTAGAGTCAATCCCCTATTCCTAATTACTTGAGATGATGCAACATCTCTATCTGTCGTGTAATTACAGTTTGGACAATGATGAATCCTGACGCTCAAATCTTTTTTGACTTTTTCTCCACACTCTGGACACTCTTGTGATGTCCCTCTAGCATTTACTTGTGCAAAGAATTTTCCTCTTTTCCAGCAGACGTATTTAGTTATAGTTCTGAATTGGCCAAAACCACCATCAAGCATATGCTTTCCGAGAAACCCTTTTGCTGTGACCCTATAATCTAAATCTTCCATGAAGACCATATCCCCAGCATCACAAAGGGCATGAGCTTGTTTAAAGTGAAAGTCTTTGCGAGTGTTGTCAATTTTATGATGCAACCTGGCCACTTTTATTCTAGCTTTCTCGTAATTTTTATACCGCTTTTGTTTTCTGCTCAGTCTGCGTTGTAGCACTTTCAGCCTACTTTAGTCAGTTATCAGTTATCAGTTACCAGTTACCAGTTATTAGTTTTTAAGTGTTTGGTAACTGGTCACTGTTCACTGGTAACTGAAAAAAGCATGTCAATCTCCCCTGGAAACTTCACATGTGGGCTGATGATGTATTCTTTCTCTAGAGAACACCTGTCAATCAAACACTTTCGACTATTACACCAGTCTTTTATCTCTCGCAGCCCATAGTTATAGCAACTGCGACAGATATCCATACACTCAACCAATAGCTGTTGTTGAAGGATGTCTGGGTATAGACGATAGCGGTAAGTGAATGTCAGCATACCACTATTATCCCTGATTTATCAAAAAAACGCAAGCCCTTTAAATGTTAAAATACATT
>JBFRWF010000083.1:0-9616 GCA_051439465.1 Xenococcaceae cyanobacterium
TAATCTTTGGGTAAATTTACTCTACATCACTCTCTCCCCATCTCCCCATCGACCGAGTCTCTCCCTCTCCCCCTCTCCCCCTCTCCCCCTCTCCACAAGGGTTTCAAGACTTATGGGTAAGGGATAGGTTTTTAAACGGGGGCTTGCAGACCACGATACCTAACCAGCCTAAGTCTTCTTAGACTACGTTTTTTGAGTCTGACGGGGTAACAACCCCGTCAGCCTGATTACACATATCAGCTAATTTGTCAAATTTTATTACTGAATCGGTGTTCTAGGTAACTAGGTTCTCAGAATCCCACGTGCTTCAGCCATGGGAGTGTCAAAAGTCACTCTCGGGTTGAGGCTTTATCCTCTTGCCACTCTTGAATTTGTTGCCTATGGGTTTCAAGTTTTTCCTTATCTCGCTCAAGACTCGCTTCCAAATCTTGAAGTTGTTCTCGAAGGGTTTCTATTTCTAAACGCTGACGACTCAAATCCTGGCTTTGCAAAGTGATTTCTTGTCGCCACTGTTCCACCCTTGCCTGTTCCTCTTCGACAAATTCGGGAGTAATAGCACCGTTAGTGAGGTACTTTTTCACCAAACCTAAAACCCAGTCTTTTGCTTCTTGAATACTGAGAATTTCCTTATTCTCACTACATTCTACCAGCACTAACAGACCTTCGCTCAGAGAGTTTTCTTCGTCAAGAGATAAAGATTCTGACTTGCTTACTCCCCAGATATGTTCAGATTTTTGATGAGCAAGCAAATGCAGTTCCATCTTGCTTGAAGTGGGATTTCTTTGCACTTGAGCTAGATGTATCATAGCCAATTGGTCATTAGTAATTAGTCATTGGTCATTGGTCATCTGGTAACAGGTAAAGAAAAAAAGACAAATAAGCGTGATTGGTAATTGGGGAAAAGTGATTAATTTTACTTTACTTCAGACCCTGGATACGCTCCCGCAGAATTTCCAACTGTTTCTGTGCTTCAGCTAAAGCATCTGAAGCACCTTGTACTACTTCGGCGGGTGCTTTGTTCACAAAGCCAGGATTGTTAAGGCGAGCTGTCAGGGATTTAACTTCTCCTTCAACTTTACTCAACTTTTTCTCTAGTTTGGCACGCAGAGCATCGATGTCAACAATGCCAGTCAGAGGAATCAAAGCTTGGACTGTTCCGACAACACCAGCGATCGCCTGTCTCGTTTCCTCCTTTAAAATTGGTGTAATCGTCAATTGCTCTACTTTAGCCAAATCTTGAATATAAGCTTTACCAGCCTCAAGGATTTGGCATTCTTGTTCCCTTTCACTCTGCAAAATCACTGGCACTTTCACCCCTGGCTTAATATCTACCTCGGCTCGCAGGTTGCGGATAGTGCGAATTATACCAATCAGGAGTTCAAATGATTGCTCCAAGGGGCTGTCAATCATCCCTTCTTCTGCTTCTGGATAAGCTTGAAGGGCAAGAACTCGATCGCTCTTTTGACTCAGGGTTTGCCAAATTTCCTCTGTAATATGGGGCATGAAGGGATGAAGTAGTTTCAGGATCCCTTCTAGCAAGTAAGCTAAGGTTTGCTGGGCGCAGAGCCGCGAAGTTGATGTCGCTTCTTGCCGCAGTCGGGACTTGACCAGTTCAATATACCAGTCACAGAAATCACCCCAGATAAAATCATAAAGTCCCTTAGCTGCTTCTCCCAACCCGTAAGCTTCGATATAATCCCCAGTTTGTCCCACCACTTGATGAAAGCGCGAGAGAATCCAGCGATCGCTCAACTCCAACGCTTCTGTTGCGGGTTGCCCTAATTGTTCCGGTGTCTTGCCGTCCAGATTCATGATTACAAACCGGGCAGCGTTCCACAATTTGTTGGCAAAATTTCGGGACGCTTCCACCGACTGTGACTCATCGCTTTTGCGATTATACTGCAAGCTGATATCTTGACCTGCCCCAGCCACTTCCTTAATTAAGGTGTAGCGCAGGGCATCTGTGCCGTATTTCTCAATCAGCAACAAGGGATCAATGCCATTGTTAGACGACTTGGACATTTTCTTTCCATGCTCATCCCGCACTAAACCGTGAATATAAACATCCTTAAACGGCATCTGATCTGTGAAATGTCCTGCCATCATTGTCATCCGGGCAACCCAGAAGAAGATAATGTCAAAGCCTGTCACCAAGGTGCTGTTGGGATAGTAGGTTTTTAAATCAGTAGTCTCTTGGGGCCAGCCCATAGTAGAAAAGGGCCACAAACCCGAAGAAAACCAAGTATCAAGAACATCCGGGTCTTGCTTTAACTTGACATTTTCACCGTATTGTGATACAGCTTTTTCTTTTGCTTCCTCCTCACTATGGGCAACGATAAATGGGGTGGTATCGGTAATTTCCCCATCGGTTTCACTAACCACATACCAAGCCGGAATTTGGTGTCCCCACCACAACTGGCGGGAGATGCACCAGTCTTTCAACTTCACTAACCAATCCCGATAGACTTTCGTCCAGCGTTCTGGCACAAATTCCGGGGAATTTTGCTCATCGAGGCATGACAAAGCCTTTTTCGCCAGGGGTTCAATGTTCACAAACCACTGGGTTGAGAGGAGGGGTTCGACGGGTACTTTGCCGCGATCGCTATAGGGAACCCCATGGCGATAATCTTCCACTTTCACCAACAACCCTTCTTCCTCTAACCGCTGCACCACATTCTTGCGAGCAACAAAGCGGTCTTGTCCCTCAAAGGATCCAGCATTCTCATTGAGAGTGCCGTCCTTATTCATAATATTTATAAAAGGCAGTTGGTGACGTTGCCCCATCTCAAAATCATTCGGATCGTGACCAGGTGTCACCTTTACACAACCCGTGCCGAATTCCGGATTAACTAATTCATCAGCAAAAATCGGAATTTCCCGTCCGATAATCGGCAGGGTAACAGTCTTCCCAATTAAATGCTGATAGCGTTCATCCTGAGGATTAACCGCAACTCCCGTATCCCCTAGCATGGTTTCTGGTCGAGTTGTTGCCACTTCCACATAACCACTACCATCGGTGAGGGGGTAGCGGAAGTGCCACAGATGTCCATCCACCTCTTTACTTTCCACCTCTAAATCAGACACCGCTGACTGGGAACTAGGACACCAGTTAACCAAGTAATTACCCCGATAAATCAGTCTTTCTTCGTAGAGTTGGACAAAAGCTTCTATCACGCTCTTAGAGCGATCTTCATCAAGGGTAAATCGTTCCCGCGACCAATCTGCTGAAAGTCCGAGCCGTTTTAACTGGTTAACAATTGTGTCGCCAGATTCAAACCGCCACTGCCATGCCCTTTCTAGAAATTTCTCCCGCCCTAAGTCGTAGCGAGTTTTTCCCTGTTTCCGTAACTGTTTTTCCAGAATGGTCTGCACAGCAATGCTGGCGTGGTCTGTTCCGGGCAAGCATAGGGTATTGTAACCCCTCATGCGGTGGTAGCGAACTAGGGTGTCGATGAGGGACATATTGAAAGCGTGTCCCATGTGCAAACTACCCGTGACATTAGGCGGCGGGATGACGATGCAGTAAGATTTACCACTGTGAGAGGGATTAGCTTTGAATACTTGATGTTCTTCCCAGTATTTCTGCCATTTGGCTTCTGTGGTAATGGGTTCGTATTGAGTTGGCAAGGTGGGTATAGTTGCAGTCATCGAATAAAAATTAATTGGGGACAGAGGCGAAAGCTTTACTTCTGATGAACCCTCCCCACTCAAGTTTACAGGATTGCGGCGAGAAAGCCCAGTGTCTTCAGACCTAGGATGAATCGCCGCGCTTTAACTAGAGAAAGTAAATCATCCAAGGTATTTTTGTAGTGATCGCCTTATTCGGACGCGATCGCCAAATTCCAATTATGTCAAAAATTCCTAACACAACGGTTCAATATCTAATGGATTAGGTAAATGCCATTGATTTTTCTCTATATCTAATCCAGAAGAAGGTTTTCAAGAGTTAAAAGAATCAAAAGAAAGTAGACGATGGCAAAGAGCCTATAGACATCAATCCTAATCTTGATTATACCCAAGCTTTGGTACTTGATCGTGGAGGGGGAAATTGGTTAACTGGAATAAAGGTTAGAAGATACAATGGGCAAAAGATTAGCTCCAATCTTGCTGTTCTTCTTCTGTGAGGCGACTTTTATAAACTTGACCAGTGCCGTGAATTTGACAAGTCTTTTCGTAGAGTTGATCTTCTGTCAATCCCCACTGGTTGAGTATTAGTTCGAGGTCTCTTTTGATGTCTCTTGCCCCAGGAAAATTGCCGTAACGAATCCGCAGTCGGGCTAGTTCTGCCAAATTGTAATCATTGGGTTCTCCCTGCTTCAGACGATTAACGATTGCCCGATCGCCTTTTTCTTGAGGATGCTTTTGGTCTTGATTTTTGGCTGCTGAGGTCATTCGATTACAGTTATCAGTTATGTATTGATGAAATCTCTCTTGGCTGGACTGGTGGTGGAACACTCTGCCAAAGCTTGATAGTGAAATCAAACCCTCCACTTGCCAAGATGCGGCCATCAGGACTAAATGCCAGAGATTGCACCCAGTCATTATGACCAGAAAACCTAGTCAATAACTTACCGCTTCGCAAATTCCAGAGACGAACGCCATCATTGCTAGCGCTAGCGAGAGTTTTTCCATCGGGATTGAGCGCGATCGCTCGTACCCTACCTGTATGTCCGATTAGTGTATGCAATAGTCGTCCTGTTGATACATCCCACACCTTAATCGTGCGGTCATAACTGCTAGTCAGCAGGGTGTTTCCATTCAATCTAAAAGCGAGTCCACTAATACTCGAATCATGAGGAAAAAATTCGGAGATTAATGTTCCCGTTCTCAGATTCCAGAATCTAACCCTGCCCTCGTTGTCCCCACTGGCCAGAATGTACCCATTGGGATGAATCGCCAATACATAGGTAGGATTGCCGAAACTCACCAGGGTATAAAGGGGGCGCTGGAGGCTTAAATTCCAGACTCTAATGCCATCTAAACCGCCGCTGACCAAGGTTTGACTATCTGGGGTAATCGCCAGACAAAGAATGTTGCTGGAATGTTCGAGAAAAGTCGCCGTGAATTTTCCGGTTTTCCAGTCCCACAGATTAATTCCGGCATCATCGCCACTGCTAACCAAGGTTTTCCCATTGGGGCTAATTGCCATAGTAAGCACCGCTGTGCGTTGTGCCCGGAATTGCTCAATTTCTTCACCAGTTTTCACCGACCAAAATCTCATTTTGGTATCGTTGTAACCGCCGCCACTAATCAGGATTTTGCCGTCGGGACTGAAGATGAGAGAATCAACGGCTGCCCTATGACCTTTAAGGGTGCTTCTGAGCAGCACATTTCTCCACTTAGCAGAGGTTGATACTGACTCAATCTCTAGTGTCAATTCCCCCTGGCTCGGAGGCAATTGCGCTTGTACAGCAATCTTAATCCAACCCGCTATGGTAACCATCATAGCTGCCACCAACAGCATCTTTTGGACTATGACAACACGGTACATAGTGCTAAAAACCCTTTAACTTCATGACTCTGACTGGATATTGGGACAAATAGTCCTAGCAATCCGTTTCCCCGAAGGCACCTCTTGCCAACCAGAGAGAATTCCTTGCAACTCAGACTTGAGAATTTCCAGGGCTTCTATTTGTTCTGTGATTGCCTCGAGCTTGTGCTCGAGACACTGCTTGACTATTCCACAGGGGAGAATGCCAGCATCATGAACCGCCAATATTTCGCGAATTTCGTTGAGGCTGAGTCCCAGGGATTGGGCTCGCTTAATAAATGCCAGCCGATTGAAAACTGACAAGTGAAACATACGGTAGCCCGATTTAGATCGTTGCACCGAAGGTACCAGTAAACCAAGCTCTTCGTAGTAACGAATCGTTTTCACAGACAAACCAATCTCGGTAGCAACCTCACCGATTTTCAGCAATTTAATTGCAGCAACAGTACTCATTGACGATGTTTTTCACCAAATACCTGCCCTTCCTCCTATCCTACAAAGGAAAAAATTTTTTATTCTCCACGGATGAATACGGGGGCTTGTATCCAAAATCTCTCTTGGTCACCGCTTAGTCGTGGGTTGTTGACTCTTCAGCATCGGTAATGGGGGTCGAGAAGAACTAGGAGGCAGAAATTGTCTTGGTGTTTCTTCAGCGAGAACAGCTTGAGACTTTTGGAATTGCCACCAACGCAGCACCGCTGCCATCAATACCATAGTCAGCCCAAAGGATAGCAAAGTCCAGCGTTCGCCGACACCGCCGATCACCGCATCTACCGCTCCAACAATCAATATAAAACTGGAAATCGGTTCTTTACGATAAGCTAACTTCAAAAACCGAGGCCATAAAGGGTTCATGTCTTTGCTCTTTACTCTGCTTTATTTGAGATTATCTTGATTTTAACAATTCTCGCGGTAAATCCCCAACTGAGCTATACTCAGCAAATCTTCTAGTTGGCACAAGGTGTCAGCTTCTCTGTCATTGGGCCAAATTAAACAGATCGTGACGAAATGCTAACCAATCCATTAATGCCTCTGGATTAGATTTAGTATCTTTCTGGAGCAAAATTACGCCGTCCTTAAACCCGATCACTCCGTATCGATCCTCTTCGAGCACATGATCAATCGTCTTGACAATGGACTTTAATCTTTCTCGGTCATTCTCGAAGGCTACTTGATAGCGCTTGAGACGCCAAAGATCGGCCATCGCATAATCAACCCAAATTACTCGACCGTCATCGTTACGCAACTCCATCGCAGGAAGGCGAATCAGTTCTCGACGACTGGAGAGGTGGGGAATGATGTAAGTGGTTGCAGCCACACTAGCATCAGCGGGAATTTCTCTTAAGAGAGTACGAATTTGAACAGTCCGCTGCCATTGTTGGGGTAAAGATACATAAACCCAAGGGTGGATGGAATCAGGAATAATAAACGACAGGGAACGATTTCTAGCATCGGTTAGGGATAAGACCAAGGACAAACTCAGACAAAAAATCCAAAAACGACGAAAACTGGGAGTTAGTTGGCGGGGTTGCCAAGTTTCCCTGGGCTGGGTTAGGTTACTCCAACCCTGACCTGCCCACCAGAGAATGGCACCGTAAAATAATCCTGGTACTACGGTCATTGCATAGCGAATAGTTAGGACCAGAACAGACATTCCTTTACCTAACAAAAAAGTCAGTAGGGGAAATCCAGCCACTAACCAAGAAGCTGGGGCAATAGCTGGGACAAAAGCCAGGGGTAACCATTGACCTAGGAGATATTTGAGAGTTAAGTCCACCGGAGAGACTAATTCCTTGAACAGCAGTTCTGGTTGACTGATCATTCCCCAAATAATGTCTAAGGTCGTAGCATCTTCTCCGTCTACATACTGACCAAACTTGTCAATCATGAATCGCTTACTAAGATCATCAGAAAATAAAGGCATCACCAAATTGGTAACAGCCAGCATATAGCCAAAACTGAGAGTACAAAGTAGAAGCCCTAAACGAGGGTAACGTTTGCTGAGGACAAGATAAAATCCGATACTAAAAACAATCAAGCCAGAATCTTCTCTAACTGCTAAAATCCATAGCGTCAACGGAACCAACAGCCACCACCAGCGTTTTTCTATGGCTAGAAGTAAACTGAAGATGAGTAGAGGAAGCTGGGAAATATTATGAAAGTTGGATAAGGTTGGTCCAATGACAGCCGTTGCACAATAAAAGCTAATTGTAATCATCAAGGCGAGGAATGGTTCGAGATATTCTCGCGCTAAGACATACAAAACTAAGCCAGCCGCCGTGACCAAGCTAACTTGTAAAACTATTATAGTTGCTGGGCTAGGAAACAAGGCATAGAGGGGAAGCCATAACAACATGGCAGGGGTAAAATGCTGACCTAAGTGGCTATCAGTAACGGTGGGCGGTTCTCTCCAATGAGTAACTGTAGTAGAGATGCCAGAACCGAGAGAACTGTTAAAGAAGTTACCGTGGAGACTGTTCCAAAAGATTTGATTAAAAATTCCCTGGTCGTAGGAGGAGTAAAAAGTATAGTGGCGATGTAGTAAGAGAATTAGGGTGACAAGAAAAAAGGCGATCGCACTGATGATCACCCACTTAAACTGTTGTTGTGATTGCCATTTGGCTATTCCCATAGCTTGTTATACTAATTCAAAATTCAAAATTCAAAATTCAATTATGTAATAATAACAATGCCAACGGATTTGATCTGAGGACGAGTCGAAGAGGGCGATCGCCCTGGCCAACTATTCTTTACCCTTACTCCCTGTGAGTGTCAGCGATCGCCGAATGGCACCCAAAGGCCACGCAATTCCTCCGGACAAGGGGGCATCGACAACTCAATCCTTCTCCTCCTCTTCCCCCTCTTCCCAGGGTTTTTCTAGATTTGTCACCAATGATACCCGGTAGGATTGGGGGCCAGATGAGATTGCCAATTGGCTTTGTGCCAATCGGCAATCGATGAATGCCGGGGCAGCACTTAGAACTAAGCAACAAAAATTAACTTCTGAAGCGCCTCAGATACAGTAAAGTAAATGGCAAGCTGCGAGCTAAAAAGCTCCAAAGAGTTGCCGAGGGAAGAATAAGATGTGGGAGTTTACTGTAAGCCCAGCCAGGACAGGAGGCCTTGACCTGTAAAGTATTCAATCACTAAGGTCAGGAAAAAGCCAATCATTGCTGCTCGACCATTCAAGCGTTCTGCATATTCATTAAAGCCAAACTTGGGTTCTTCTAGTTTGGGAGTAGTGGTCGGTTGGGGTTCTGTCATCAGTTTATCAACCTCCTGTCTAGTGATAGTAACAATTCTTTATATTTATCTTATATTGTTTTTGGGGAACAAGCCAGCAATGGAGTATCGAACCCAAAAGGTCGGCTATCGCCTTAAGCCTCCAACGCAGCGATCGCCACGTTAGGGCTCAAGGAAAACACAAGTGTTTTCTTAAGAGTTGGTAGCCAAAAGGTCTTACTGACGGGCGCAATACCGGATCGGGTAAACGACATCCTACTCTATCTTTGTCACCACGCTAATAATTTATACAATTCTGCTCTATTTGTGGTCAGACAGGCTCAAAGTCCAATTAATAAGTAGTTGATGACTATAAGTAGTTGGACAAAATTAAATCTAATGGTGGGGACAAGGCAACAGGCAACAGTAGGAAGCTTCAGCGATTTCAACTGGGTTAAAAATGTGTAATTAATTTTGCCTAGGTACTTATTCGTGACCGAAGATACACCTTTTGGAAGTGGTTTTATTGGTTGGGGGTTAGTTCCAGGTCTACAAGTAGTGGGAGAATTATGTTTTTCAAGGCATGTCGCTCTGGAATGATTTTCCGTGCTTCATGAATAGTTCGCTTGAGGTCTATCGCAGCTCGAAAAATTTTCACTTTCCCTTTTTGAGTAGTGAGAAACTTTTGAAGTTTACGTTCAAAATCAGGCATGCCAGAGTCTTCAAATTTATCATTGGACAGCCCTAACTTGGATGGGTGATGCAGGGGTCAGTTGCTAGGGTGTTGATTCTGTATTCCATAATTCACTCTGTTTTTAGCAGGGAGCAGGGACTCCGGAGCAGGGAGAGTAATAATTTCAGATGTTATTTTTAACAAAAAAAGTGCATGAACTTGTTTATCAG
>JBFRWF010000084.1:0-20100 GCA_051439465.1 Xenococcaceae cyanobacterium
AACAGGGAATCGCTGCGCTCAAAGGCAAAAGGCAAAAGGCAAAAGGCAAAAGGCAAAAGGCAAAAGTCAGTAGATCGAAAAGTTACTGGTTAAGGCTGCAAGGGAACAGGGAACAGGGAACGGGGAAAGGGGAAGGGGGAGCAGGGGAAGAAAAATATAGAAAATTGATAAAGGGGGTTTTAGATCCGGATTCAGTATAACCGCTACATCTGGGTTTGACAGGATTAAAATGATTTCTTCTCAGCTTCTGAGAATTCGAGTTATGGGCAGTGGATTTGAGGTTGAGAATTATTAATCACTGCTGTCTGATTCTTAGTATTTCTTCATAAATCTCTGGCGGAACTCTTTCTTTGAGTTCTTCCTCTGGAAGCTGCATTAGAAAGTCAAAAATCATCTGCTGGTAGTTCTGGATAAACGTCACTGTGTTGGGATGGTTCTCTCCTAGCGTGTTCATGGCGATGGCGATTGCCTGTTGATAGAGGGGTTCTGCCTCTGAGTATCTCCCTTGAGAATTGTATAAATATGCCAAGTTGTTGAGGCTGGAGGCGACGGAGGGATGGTCTTCTCCTAGTAGTTTCTTTCTCAGTTCCAGTGCTTGTTGATAGAGGGGTTCTGCCTCTGAGTATCTCCCTTGAGAATCGTATAATCCTGCCAAGTTGTTGAGGCTAGAGGCGACGGAGGGATGGTCTTCTCCTAGTAGTTTCTTTCTCAGTTCCAGTGCTTGTTGATAGAGGGGTTCTGCCTCTGAGTATCTCCCTTGAGAATTGTATAAATATGCCAATTTGTTGAGGCTGGTGGCGACAGAGGGATGGTCTTCTCCTAGTCTCTCTCTGGTGAGAGACAGGCATTGTTTAGCCCAAGGTTCTGCCTCTAAATAAATTCCCTGTCCCTGATAAAAACTTTCCAATCCCATATAAACCACGACTATATTATCGCCTGCTATCCATTGATTTAATTCCCTAGCTGCCACTGTTAAATGGGGGATAGTCACGGTAAAGTTTTGAATGTCATCCTGTGTAGGTGTCTGTGGTATTTGTCCGGTAATCACTGTCATTAATTGGCAGTAAGTTTTCTTGGCATTTATCCCTATGTCTGACTCTTCTAGCTTATCTCTCAAGTATTGGTGAATTAAGGTGTGCATTTCATACCGTTGATTCCCCAAGTTCTTGAGCAAACTCAAGTTAACTAAGCTGTCTTCAATAATTTCTTCCAGCTCGTCTTCATCTTCTAAGGGGCAAAGTTCTTGAATTAAATTGTAGGGAATTGGTGCGACTTCAAATAAGCTGAGGTAACAAGCTACTGTCTGGGCTTCCTCATGGAGTTCTTCCCAGCTAATTTCAATAGCTGTCTTGACCCCTCTCTCGGCGGTCATTTCCTCGCTGGGCTTATCCATGGCTCTGGTTTCTAGATGTTTCTTTTCCAGCCTCTCTCGCATTTTCTGGAGCGACCAGTTTTGACGACGGTTGAGAAATCTGGCGACTAATTCTAATGCTAGTGGCAGGTAGCCCAAATCTTTGCAAAGTTTCTTGGCTTCTTCTAGCTGACTGTTGACTCTCTCGTCGCCGATAAACGAGATGATTAAGTCCAGGGCTGGTTGCTCTTCTAGAACCTCCAGGACGAAAACTTTTAGGCTCTCTGCTAGTCTCTGTTTTCGGGTAGTGATGATGACTTTGAATCTTTTGTTTTGTGGGGGGAGAAATTCTTTAATTTGTCCGTACTCTCTGACATCATCGAAGATGATTAGGGTGTCTCCCTCGCTCCAGTTTTGCCAGCTAAGTTTGACTCTATCTTCCAGTGAGCCTTCTTCGGAGGTTGGGATTTCTAAATATTCTCTGGCGAAGGAAAGAATCTGTGTCCCAATATTGCCTTTCTCGGAAACATCGACCCAACAGATTCCGGCTTGATAGCTACGTTCTTCTTCTGCCTTGTCTCTGTCGGCTAGGGCGTATTGTAAGGCTAATTCGGTCTTGCCTATGCCTCCCATTCCGGTGAGGGTCGAGATCGCTATCCTCTCTGATTCTTGAAGCTGTTTGTTTAGGTCTTTTAGTGCTTTGTTTCGTCCGACGAATTGGCGGACTCCACTTCTAGGTAGATTGTCAGGATTTTTTTGAGCCAGTTGCTGCGGCGTTGTAGTTTTTTCTGGCAGCAGTTTTCTCCAACGGTCATCTTGCTGATGAAATTTTTGTTGCAGTTCCACTAGTTCGGGGAACTGGGATAGAATTTCACGAGTAGGAACTGCACCTCCGCCTAAATCAATACTGCGATCTCGGGTAAACTTAACAATGCCACAAATCTTCCCCGTGCGTTGATTCAGCAGTGGCGAACCGCTCAATCCTGGGCGGATTTGTCCTGCTTTAAACTTGATTAACGGTGGGTTTTCTGTCATGCCCTCACATTTAGCCGTGACTGGCGCACCCTGAGGAAAATTATCGGGATAGCCGTAGGTGTAAAGACTGTCATCGGCTTGGAAGGATTTATCCAGATAGACACAAGGTAAGTCAGCAACCGGGGGACTGAACCTAAGTAATGCTAAATCAAAGTCAGGGAGCGATCGCTCAATTATTGCCTCAGCAAAATCCTCTTGATTCTGGCAACAAACATTAATTGGATTATTTCCTGCATATTTAACCACATGATGGCAGGTTAGGATTAGCCCTGGAGCGACAAAAAACCCTGTTCCCCAGCCCGGTTTGTCAGGAACCGCTAACTTAACGGTACAGCGTTTTAAAAGTCGCTCTAGTTTGTAACCCATTAGTGACTTTATTTACCCCACTCCAGAGTTATTTCTAAATTGGCCTTGCCAGAACCTTTAACAATAACTGCTGTCAATCCCTTGGAATCAACTGCTAATTCCAGGCCAAATTTGACGCTGGCTTTATCGGGTTTAGCTTTCTGTAATGTCTCAGCCAAGGTTGCTGTAATCTCTGACAAGGCATCTGTTACTTCCTTGAAAGGTTTGACATCAAAAGAGACATCCTCTATACCAGTCTGCTCCACCTCAACTTTAATTACAGTTCCCCCAGGTAGCTGGACGGGAACTTTTTCAGTCCGAGACTCGCCGAATGCCATAACTTTTATGCCTGCAGCGCCCAATCATCTTTGTACTAAGATCAGCAGGCGAGTTTGGGGTGGCGATCGCTCTGTTGTCGTGACTTAATAAAAGTTAACACAGTACCGTTTAATTTTGTCCGACTACTTAGTAGCGATCGCACGCTCTAAAAAGATGCCCTGAAAAGTCAGATTTTCTATGTGACAGTTGAGGGTGCGGAAGGTGGGTTACATCTATCCGTAAAAATCCGCGTCATCCGCATCATCCGCGTTCCATTCTTATAAACTTAACCAGCGTGCCATTCAACTTAAATGTGCAATCTTCAGCGTGACAGCTAGAGTGCTTGGTTTTGGTGGGCTACGGCGGATAGTTAATTAGCAGGTTAGTTGGATAATTTATCGCCGCCTAACCCACCCTACTGGCGCGACACAGCTAAAAAGGGGTTCCAAGCTAAACCCTGACTATGATTGAGCTTTAGATGGGCGGTACTGGACTTGAACCAGTGACATCTTGCGTGTAAAACAAGCGCTCTACCACTGAGCTAACCGCCCGATATGATATTTAGATTAACACAATTAGAGACAAAAAGGAACTAAATGCCTTCTGGTCACACCCACGATCGCATCACTTTATGGACTTTACCCTGCTTTGCGGGGCTAACTTTCCTAGTCACGCGCAATGGTAACTTGACTTTAATTGTCGCATCCACTTTCCTATTCAGTGGATTAATGTTTGGTCCGGATCTAGATATTTACTCTGTGCAGTTCAAGCGCTGGGGCAAGTTGCGGTGGATTTGGCTACCTTACCAAAATGTGCTGCGCCACCGCTCAAATTTCTCTCACGGGCTGATTATTGGCACAACCCTACGAATGCTTTACTTGCTCAGTTTACTCGCCCTGGTGGCAATCCTCGGAGTAGCAATTGCTCAGTTGATTTGGGGCTTTTCCTGGAATTGGCAGCAGTTTGCTCAAAAGGTTATTAAGTGGGTTTCTACCGATTATCGAGAAGAAGCGATCGCTCTTCTCCTCGGTTTGGAATTAGGCGCGATGAGCCATTCCATCAGCGATTGGACTGGTTCGGCTTACAAGCGTTATCAAAACAATGGCTGGAAAGGATTAATGTCCAAGCCGAAAAAGAAGAAGAGGCAAAAGCGCAAATCTTCCCAGAAACAGAAATAGAGAGGCACAGCCAATAATCTGCCGCTCATATTTGCCTGTTAAGGCTGATGGGGAAAGGGATTGAAGGTTTTTCCTTTGACTTAAAAATATGCAAGGGAACTTTAACCAAGCAGTATTGGCAGGGGGAGAATTTCCCAACCCCTAATTTGGCAGAAAACCAAAATCAGGTTAAGAATAAAAAAGTGGTTTTTGATTTTTCCTTCCATGTCTAGCTCCCAGAAAACGGCTCAGCAGACGTACCAAGCCATATTAGAAGCTTTGCAACACCTGATTGAAGTAGTAGCTAAGTTGCGATCGCCCGATGGTGGTTGTCCTTGGGATTTGGCACAAACGCCTCAAACCCTGATCCCCTATGTGATTGAAGAAGCCTATGAAGTGGTGCATGCCATCAAGAGTGAAGATCAAGAGGCGATCGCCGAAGAATTAGGAGATTTACTCTTACAAGTAGTCCTGCAAGCCCAAATTGCCAGCGATTACGGTCATTTTAGCCTCACAGAAGTGACTCAACGCATTACCCAAAAACTAATCCGCCGTCATCCCCATGTCTTTGATAATTTAGAAGTTGAAGGAGCTGACGAAGTACATCGAAACTGGGAGAAAATCAAGGCAGCGGAGAAGGGAGAAACCCCAGAAGATGCCCAGTTACTCAGTCGCCAACTCAGTCGCTACCCTCGCACCCTACCACCGCTGATGGCAGGAAGCAAAATTTCTCAAAAAGCCGCCGCTGCTGGATTTGAATGGGAGAATCTGGAGGGGGTGTGGGATAAATTTCACGAAGAATTAGCCGAATTTAAACAGGCACTGCAAACAGAAGACAAAACTCACCAGCAGGCAGAATTAGGGGACTTGTTATTTACCCTGATTAATATTGCGCGTTGGTACGATCTCGACTGTTCAGAAGCTTTGCAAGAAACCAATCAGCGGTTTATTCAGCGATTGTCAAAAATGGAAGCCTTTGCCGAGAGTCCTTTGACAGATTATACCCTAGATGAATTGGAAGAACTCTGGCAGCAGGCAAAAGCTCAACTGGCAGAATCTTAGTGATATCAAATCCGTTGAATCGGCATTTTACCCATTACCCATTATTTTTATGACATCTGAAGAAAAGGATTTAGCAGCAGACAACCACTCTAAACCAGCCCAAGAAACGTCCCAGAATGGAGCTTCCGATGATTCTAAGTTCTGGAAGCAAGTTTGGGAAAATGTCCAGGTTGTCGCCATTGCCCTGATCTTGGCACTTTTAATTCGCGCTTTTGTGGCAGAACCTCGCTATATTCCTTCTGATTCAATGTTCCCAACTTTAGAAGAGGGCGATCGCTTAGTAGTGGAAAAAATTTCTTACCATTTCCACCCGCCCGCCAGGGGAGATATCGTGGTTTTTGAGCCACCGCCGCAACTGCAAATGCAAGGCTATGAAAAAGACCAAGCCTTTATCAAACGGGTGATTGGTACATCTGGCGAAACTGTGGCAGTATTAAAGGGCACTGTTTCCTTGAATAACCAGTCCCTGACCGAAGATTACACTTTTGAACCCCCAAAGTATAATCTACCACCCGTGCGAGTACCTCAAGGTCAGCTATTTGTCATGGGAGATAATCGCAACAACAGCAATGACTCCCACATCTGGGGCTTCTTACCCGAAAAAAATATCATTGGTCGCGCTGTTTTCCGCTTTTGGCCCTTGAATAGAATTGGTAGGATTTGACCCCATTCCCAGACTCTGCCTGGGAACGAGAAAAACGAAAAAAGCTAAAAAACCTACCCTTGATCGGCATCTTGTTTCTCTACATCAGCAGCATCATCCTGGGGATTATTGATTTCTTCCTTAAAACCGCGTAAGCTTTTGCCTAGTGCGCTGCCCATTTCCGGAAGCTTCTTCGGACCGAATATCAGCAGTGCCGCGATCGCAATTAGAGCGACTTCTGGCCATCCCAAACCAAACATATAAACTCTCCTAGGGTTAATTTATCCATCATTAACTATATACAGTAGTCAGTCTCAGTATATCGTTAACTTACAGGCCATTGCGGCTAATTGAATCAAGTCGCACTCTGCCAATGCCCAGATGATTGGAATGTTACAAACCTCAAAGTCCCACCTACGCAAGCAACAACACCCTTTGATTCGTCAGCTAGCTGACTCTATTATCTCTTATTGGCAACAGTATCTTGACCTATCCCTCTATGAATTGCCAGAGGGACTGGGCTATGTGGAAGGACGACTGGAAGGAGAAAAACTGAGAATTGAAAACCGCTGCTACCAAACCCCCCAGTTTCGCAAAATGCACTTGGAACTGGCAAAAGTCGGCAAAACCCTGGATATTTTGCACTGTGTCATGTTTCCCAGGCCGGAATATGACCTGCCCATGTTTGGCTGCGATCTAGTAGCTGGGCGTGCAGGAATCAGTGCGGCGATCGCTGACCTTTCTCCCACCAACCTAGAACGTACCCTATCCAACTCCTATCAAAAAGCCCTCTCAGCCCTGCCTAGGGTTCAATTCTCCCAACCTCGCGACCTCCCCAAATGGGGGGACATATTCTCGGAGTTTTGCCTGTTTATTCGACCCAGTAGCCCCCAAGAAGAAACTCAGTTTCTCTCTCGCGTCGAGGGATTTCTGGAAATTCACTGTCGCCAAGCTCTCCAGGCTAAACCGGTATCCTCTCAACAGCAAGCCTTAAACTTCGCTGGACAGCGCTACTACTGCACCAAACAACAAAAGAATGATAAAACCCGTCGAGTCTTAGAGAAAGCTTTTGGCTCTGAGTGGGCAGAAAATTATATGAACTCGGTGTTGTTTGATTTGCCAGCGGAGGAAGACTGAACTCTTGATTATTAAAACTTGTAACGATATCCTTGACAAACTGCATACAACCTTAACTTCTCACGAATGTGCGTAGGGTGGGTTAGGCGGCGATAACTTATCCAACTAACCTGCTAACTAACTATCCGCCGTAGCCCACCAAAGATAGCAGGGCTGTTTCATTTTAAGATTAGAAGAGCTATATTAAAGCTTTATAACTCTTACCACCTCAATCACGTCGGTTAGCCGCAGATATTCGAGGGCATTGGCTGATTGAAAATCGTCTTCATTCTCAGCCACGGTTTAACTCTCTTTGCAAGTCATCCATATCTACTACAAACACACCTACCTGTTCCCGCGCCAAGGCTGCAAGAAAGTCGCGGCGGTTTAAACCTGCAATTTGGGCAGCTTTTTCCTGGGAGACTTCACCTTTTTGATACCAGTATATAGCAGCAGCGAGGCGCATATCACGCACAAAATCATCTGGGGTCAGGCGACGGGTTGAGAAGACTTCTTTTGGTAAGTCTAGATTTACTCTGGTCATAGCCGAAGTTCCCCCCAAGCGAATTAACGCGAAGCCTTAGCTAGAGCGACTTTCAGGAAATTTTTGAGTCGCCGTTACTGGGTACATTTTCTGAAGGGGCTTCTGATGCGGATTTTGAGGCGATCGCCCTTTTTTTTCAGCTTACTGCGATCGCAGATATAAATCAAGAACCTACATGGGTACGTATACAGAGTAGATCAATCGCTCTATTTATTATGGGATAAGGCTTTCAATGGTGTTTCAGTACATCTGTACAGGGGAACTTCAGTCATAGCATTTTTTACTTAATTAATTAAAATCCTAAGTAGGTAGGTGGGAATAAACACAACTATGTAAAGTAATGTAACAGATGACCAAAGAAGGCGATCGCTACGGGAGCATCCCAAAGTCAGTCTGTAGGGGCGCAAGGCTTGCGCCCGCAGAGCTAGAGAATAATGATAATGATTCTCTATAGTCGGAGTAGAGCCAAGGACGCGATACTAGCCCAAAGTTATCCCACGGGAATTTTTGGGAACGCTCTGAGCTTCACTTCTGGCGGGAGCAATCGCCGATCCAATCCTCACGCCCAGGCGTTCCCACCACTAGTTTTATATTTATTTTTCATTGGGAAAGTTCGGTCAGCTTGCTCTCTAACTCTTGAATGCGAGCCTCAAGGGGAGCAATGATTTGGTTCACTTCTGTTTCTGAATAGCGGATGGGGATGTGTTGGGGACAGTTCCAATCCCATGCCTCTACTTGAATCACAATTGCCCGCTCAGAGGATGCTTCATATCCGGGTACGCGCAATTGCTCTACCAGAGCGGGATTATCATACTCGACCCTGGCTCGCCCCCAAATCTTTAAACGGCGTCGATTGGCATAGTCCATCAAAAACAGGAACACGCGATTGTCCACTGATAAATTACCGATGCTCAGATATTGACAATTACCGGCAAAGTCAGCAAAAGCAAGGGTTTTCTCATCCAGAATTTTCAGGAAACCAGGGGGACCTCCCCGAAATTGGATATAGGGCCAGCCGTTTTCGTTTACCGTCCCCATATAGAAGCTATCGCGAGCTTGGATAAACTCCGCAACACGGGGAATGAGGGTGTCGTTGTCGGGGCCGCTCTCTTCCATACGGGTATACATTTCCCGCGAGCCGTAGCGGTCTTGAATGGCTTTGACAGCGGGGGTAAAGGCAATTTGTGTGAATTTGCGAGGCATGCTGCTGCAACTCCTTGAATTGATTAGTTAAGAGGGAACAGGGAACTTCGGATCAGGGAACAGGGAGCAGGGAACAAGAGCCCGAAAGGGGCCCGAAAGGAGAGTTAATGGTGGCTAAGCGGTAACAGAAGCAGGTGCTTCCATCCCCTGCATGCCAATAAATCCAGGCAGTTCTTTCACCCGCTCAATCCAGGCCAAAACGTTAGGATAACCATCTAGATCAATCTTGCCATCGGGCGCTAAAGCAACATAGGGAAAGGCAGCAATGTCAGCGATAGTTGGACGTTCAAACTCTAACCAGGTGCGATCGCTTAAATGGTCGTTCAACAATTTGAGAATCAGTTTTGCTTTCTCCGTTGCTCGTTCAATATTGATACTTTTCGCGCCAAACAAGTGGTACAGACGTGCATTTTCCGGTCCTTGGCGAATTTCACCTGCCGTTGTCGAAAGCCAGCGCACGACGCGGCTGAGGGGTTCTGCATCCATTGGCAACCAGTCATCGCCGCCATAGCGACGGGCAAGGTAGATCAAAATCGCCTGAGCGTCCTGTAAAACTGTTTCGCCATCAACTAAGACTGGTACTTGACCAAAGGGGTTGAGATGGAGGAATTCAGAAGACTTGTGTTCTCCTTGCATCAAATCGACTCCCACGTATTGGTAGTCAATGTGCAAGAGGGAGAGGAGCAGTTGAGCTTTGTAGCTATTGCCAGAGAGTTCGTGTCCGTAGAGTTTAATCATGGTTTAATTCTGTGGGTGGGGGTTGTACCGAACGTTTTGTTTGTCAGTTTAACTGTACTGAACATTCGGTTAAAATGTCAACCCCTTTCGCCAATTTTTTTCGAGTTTTGAGGTGGGGAAGGTTGAAAGTTTTACAGAATAAGGGTCTCAGGGGTTCTTATCAGAGGAAGGCGCTCCAATTCATGGCATCCATTCTTTGACTCAAACAAAACATTCGGTACAATAGGAAGGTGATTGGGAGAAATCGATTGAGTCATGTCTAAGGAAAAAGCGATCGCTAACTTGATTCCGGTGTTTCGGCGGTACGGCTATGAAGGAGCTACTATATCTCGTCTATCCCAAGCGACAGGGTTGGGAAAGTCGAGTCTCTACCATCACTTTCCTAAGGGGAAAGAAGAGATGGCGGCAGCCGTTTTGGAGTACGTCCACCGCTGGTTCGAGGCGACGATTCTGGCTCCCCTGCAGGGAGATGGCGAGCCAGTCCAGCGCCTTCTGTCCATGTGCCAGAACCTAAATGAGTTCTATCGCCAGGGGCAGGAAAGCTGCCTGCTCAATGCCATTTCCTTTGGAGAGGGGGACGAGCTGTTTCACGCCTCCATCCAGCAGGCACTCAAAACCTGGATTGGGGAGCTAGCTCGGGTATTGGTTGTGGCAGGAATTGAGCCAGAGGTAGCCCAATTGAGGGCAGAAGAGGCGGTGATGTTGATTCAAGGAGCGCTGGTATTGGTCAGAGGTCTCGAGGATACGGCTCCTTTCGAGCGGGTTTTAGCACACCTTCCTGAAAGATTGTTAGAGGGGGCTACAGATTATCAATTGGCTGAGCCATAAATGCTCGCCAAGTTGCATTCGGCTCCCAATTCGCAAGCACCGCTATCCGCGCCTCGTCATCAGGCATCCCCTTCCAGCGGCGGTACAAATAGAGAAACGCGGACCCCCTATAGTTCACTACGCAGTGTACCCACACCATTTCATCTTGAAGGGACTCCATGAGACCAAAGAACTGCTTTAGATGGCTGGCTTTCGGTGCGTCGAAAGGCACCGGAATATGGTGATACGCCATTCCAAGCTCCGTAACAATACTACCCTCCTCGGAGATAGCGTTCTTCGAGGAGGGCATAGCCAAGTTGATTACTGCACCAAACCCAGCTGCAGCGATAGAGCGGAAGCCGTCCTCATCCGGTTGCCCTGAAGAAGAAATACGATCCGATACCCGGAGATAGTTAATAATGTTCTTTACGGTCATCTCTTATTTTACCATTTTGAGGTGCGATCGCCAATTAACAAAGATAAAGGGCACTTAACGGTACAGCTCAGAGGCAGCAGTAAACATCTCAATACTAACTGATAATTGGTATAATAAATCAGTACAGCGGACGAACCGACGATCTTTCTGCTTCGTTTCGGTGTTGTCTGCCGCTGCTGATTTCAACCGTTAGATTTCATAACCAAGGTGCCAATTGGTTCAATTTAGGAAGGCAATAGAGGCAGACTTTCAAGAAATATGTAACCTTGTAAAAAGCGACTCAGAGCTATTTCTTGTATATCCAAGCGGCAATTATCCATTGACTGTTGAGCAGGTAAGGTATCTATCAACAGTTAGAATCGAGCTGACTGTAGCTACGGAAAACCAAAAGATAATAGGATTTGCTAATTTATATGACTATGAAGTAAGTAAAAGTGCTTTTATTGGAAACGTAATTGTTGATGAAGCCTATCGAGCCAGAGGGATTGGTAGGAGGATTGTTGCCCAGATGATGAATTTGTCATTCTTAAAACACAACCTCCAGGAAGTATGTATTTCAGTGTTTAGCCATAATATTCCGGCCTTATTGTTGTATGCGGGTTTTGGATTTACTCCATATCAGATTGAAGAGCGAAAGGATTACGCCAACAAGAGAGTTGCACTTATACATATGAAAATGAACAAACTTGATTACCAAAAAACTAAAAACAGCTTCTCTAGAAGCGATCGCCCTCTACAACTGGGTAACCCAGGACGCTGACGGGTGTTGGAAGAATCAAAGCAAATCAGTCCCTCGTAATCGAATTTGTTCTGTGTTCTCGTAAATAACGACTTGGGTTTACGTTTGCGCGGTTGTGACTTTTCCAGGGTTTAGCAACCGCTGCAAATCCTGATTGCTTATCTTAATACTATAGAGCGAGGACACTCTAAACGCCACATAAGTTATCTTAGGATAACTTATGGTTGATAGCGTGAAGACATGCTAAACTAATGGTGAAGACTTGAGATGAGCACCATGCCAAGACCAGGTGGGAACCCAGACTTTGGGAAAAAATACGCTTTCAAAACTCACCGAAAGGAGCCACTAGCAAAAAAAATCACAGTTAGAATTACTGAAACGATGGACTCTCAACTAAGAGAGATAGATGACTATAGGGAATTTATTAGAGAAGCGATCGCGGAGAAACTAGAAAAACTGAAGCGCTCATCCACACTCCAGAAGGCAGGCTGATGAGTACTCTAATCCCTGATCTAAAACCAGCAGACCCCCCAAATCAATACTGTGCCATGGGTTTGCTACGTGCAACCTAAGCAACATGGAATACCACGATACTGAAGAACTAGTCAGGATTTTGGCAGCTAAAGCAACGGTTGCTCCCATTGGACCCCAAGCATTTTTTAGGAACTTGGTACTGAGAGCGAATCTGCCTCAGCATTTCACCATGGAAATTATTGGAGCTTGGACAGGAAACCCAGATGCTGATGCCCGTACCTTAGTTAAATGGGCTGACAACATGGGGGGAAATCCTCAAGATCCCAGACTTACCGTGCTAGGTAGTCTCTTACAACCCCTGATCCAAAACGTAGGCTTGGACACTGCTAGCCTGATTATTGCTCTAATTATTCGCTACAACTTGTATCGAGATCTAACCCTTCTTGAGGAACTACCAATAAAATGTGAGATTCCACTTTCGACTTCACCTGCCCAAACAAGCATCGTTCCAATTGGTCCAGATTTTAACTGGCAAGGTCCTACAGACAAGCAAAAGCTTCAGGCTCTATGGCAGCAACGCCGAGTAACGTCATTGGATGTTGCCTTCATTCACAGAGGGATTCAGCAGTCTGCCTCCGTCTGCCGGATTGAAGTTCCCGATCCGAATCGCCCTGGGAAAAAACGTGCCATTGGGACGGGGTTTCTCCTCAGACAAAATCTACTGCTGACTAACTATCATGTTTTGGCTCCTTACCCAGACGCCGATCTGACTGCCTACGTCTCTGAGATCGAGCTTCACTTTGGCTATTTGACTTCTCCTGAAGGGAATGAGTTGCAGGGGCAGACTTTCAAACTGACCACCGATCCTATCCGACATTCAAGTCCTACGAAAAAGTATGACTACGTTCTCCTCCAAATCGAAGACAGTATCAAGTCAGCTAACAATACTTACTATCCCGTCAAGACTCACTATGATAAGCTGCCTGAAAAAGAAATGGGAATTAACCTCTTGCAGCATCCAGAAGGGCAGACCATGAAAATTGCCCTGAGTACGAATGGCATTACAGGTGTTTACGAAAGAAATGGACGGATCCAGTACTTCAGCGATACATCTGGAGGTTCGAGCGGTTCACCTTGTTTCAATGACGACTGGAAGGTTATTGCCCTGCATCACGCTCAAAAAGCCGGAACGTTTGGAGTCTACTGTGAGGGCATCCTATATAGCGTAATACACGAGGAGATTGCCAATGAATTGGAAAATTTTTGAATCGGAGATTCGGAAAAAAAGCCTCGACAGATGAAGGCTATTTTGAGCAATTTATAATAAGAGTTGAGGGAAAAATGAGCCGTCGGATTATCACGAAAAAATTGGACACAACCGGGACACAAGTTGATACCTACTTTGACAGAGTTATTAAATATATTCCAGCGGAGATAATCGCTGCCTGGACGGCGGCAATCGGTCTTGTCAACAGCGATCCGGAAGCTCCTAAAAATACTTTACTTTGGGGTTTATTTGTTATTTTTCTCTTACTAACAGCAGCTTGGACTCTGAAACAAACCACTGAAAAAAATAAGCCTCCTGCCCTTACCCAAACGGCTATCTCAACAGGTTCATTCGCGGTCTGGGTGTTTGCGCTAGGCGATCCATTTGTTACTTTAGCATTCTACCGACCATGGTACGGCTCTCTAGCCTTAATTCTTTACACTCTCGTTGTTGCCTTAATTAACCCTCCAGAGGAGCAAGAGCTTACTTAACTAACATTGCGAATTAGAAAATTGAAAAAAACAATTGAATAAAAACCCCATCTATAATATGTCAATGGAAGACGATGATATTAAAAAACTAGTTAGGATTCTGGCAAACAAAGCCACTTATTCTGGGAGTGAACCTAAAACTTTCTTTGGAAATCTGGTTCGTCAAGCTAACCTGCCTGACGAGTGGTTGTGGGATATTATTGGAAAGTGGACAGGTCATCCAAGAGATGATGGCCGTTTTCTCATTCAATGGGCTACTAATAGTGAGAGAAGGATTAATACTAAGGATACTAGGTTTACAACTCTGGGTAGTATTTTGAATCCTTTACTGCCCCAGCTAGGATTAGATGAAGCTAGGTCAGTTATTTGGCTGATTATCCGATACAGCTTATACGAAAATACGGGAATACTCATAAAAGAACTGGCAGACAATCCTAGCCTGCAAAATGTATTTGATGAAAACAGTGTTCAGATAATAAACCAATATGCCAGTCACCTCCTCAGCTTTGACTCAAATCCAGTATCAGATGAGCTAGTTGAATACTTAATTAAAACTCTTCAGCAACTGAACAACTTTAATTTGACTTTACCGGCATTCCTTGCCACCTTTAACATTTACGAGCGCGATATAGTCAGGAATGCCCACCTTGAGGAAATAGCTATTATTAAGGACAGCAAGATAAATATTATGTTTAGAATTTTTACATTATTCAAGCTATTACTCGAAGAGCATCCATACCAGGCTGATAGAATTAGGAGACTTATGGACTTCTGTGAGTATTTGCAGGAAGAGAGTCCAGAAATACGCAATAAGTTAAAAACTTGGCTGCATAAGTTAAAAAGCTGGCTGCAAGCCGTTAGCGACGATTATGAGTACCAACTATCGAGTCCCAGTCAACCTGAAACGTCAGGGGTTCTAGAACCTTATTTAATGATTATTATTAGACCAGCAAAGTCCCGAACTCGCGGTAAACTACAGCTCGACAGCTTTTTAATAATTGGCGATTCATTTAGCTGTCGAATCGAGCCTGATACTGAGTCAGAAAAATCCAGTTATGACCAGAATTTATACACATTAAAAGAAGCGGAAAACTACGTCGCCGAGTTGATTGACAAAAGTGAGAATATTGTTCATGCCGAAAAGACAAAGCTCAAATGCGAAAGCTCCCCAATAACAATCGAATTTTTTATGCCCTGCATCTACTTGTATGAAAAAGTAGACCAATGGGGAATTGAATTACTGGATGAAAAAATTCCGATTGGCAAAGATTACCGGGTTGCCGTGCGTTCCTATGAGCGCATTGCTTCAGTTATTGGGGAGAAGGTGAAAGGTTCTGCTCTCTTACTTAGATATCTAGAACAAAAATGGAAAACGATTCAGAATTTCCTTTCAGAAAATTCTGGCAAACAGGACATTAAGGAGCAATTTGAATGCTTGTGTCAAAGCGATACGTTTCAGGAGATTCACTTGTTAGAAACAAAACTAAGGCGAGATAAGTTAGGCCTCAAACTTGCTTGTACTCCACCAGAACCTGAAGAAAAAAGAGAGAGATTATTTAAAACAGTTCTGTTAACTGGGATACCGATTGCAATCTGGTTGAGGCAGAACAAGATACCAAGAATTAAGAATTTAGAGAAAGAAACCGACAAATTTTTGAAGCGGGAGTACCTGTCTAACTTAAGTTTATTGTTAGACTGCATTAAAAAAGAGCGCGAGATAGCCTACGATAACAGGAGTGGTTTAGGGCAGCATCTGGCAATTCTTTGTGACGATCCAAACCGACTTCCTCCAGCACCTCCCCCCCTGATGACCTCAGCTCCCCTCTCTCTAACTTGAACCACACAACAAGAGGCGCAATCATGAATGACTGGAGAATTTTTGAAGGCAATCGCAAAGAACCTCACGATGCTATCAGAGACAAGGATAGATTTCCTGACCCTCCCAAGTGGCGTCGTTTTAGTATCTTTCCCAAAGAACTGGAAAGCCAAAACGAAGAATATTGGAAAAAACTTCAAGACTTGGCAGCAAACAATGAAAGAGACCAAGAACGAGGTCGGAAGTTTTTCATTCGCAGTAGCTATGCCAAGGCAACTAAGGGTAGTCGTTCCAAAAACCAAGCCGATGGAGACGACGAGCATCTGAAAGAATATGCCAAGGTGATCGATGCTGTCAATGCAGCTCTCTACCTGCGACGACCCTTGTTAGTGACAGGTAGACCAGGCTCTGGCAAGACATCCCTTGCCTACGCCATTGCCTACCAACTCAAGTTAGGTCCGGTTCTGCTTTGGTCCATTACCGCCCGCTCGACTTTACAAGAAGGACTCTACCAATACGACGCGATCGCCCGGCTCCAAGAGGCTCAATTACAGCAGACGGGACAGCCACAGATCACTCCTGACCCCAATCGGAATCCTAGCTACACGAATATTGGTCAGTACATTCGTCTGGGTCCGGTTGGCACCGCTTTCGTTTCCTCTCAATACCCCCGCATCTTGCTCATTGATGAAATTGACAAGAGTGATATTAACCTACCCAACGATCTCCTCAATTTGTTTGAAGAGGGTCAATTTGACATTCCCGAGCTAGTGCGGCTTTCCAAGCAAGGAGACAAAACTCAAGTGGTAGAATCGGCGGATGGTTTAGATATCACTATTGCCGAAGGCAAAGTCCGGTGCTGTGCCTTCCCTGTTGTCGTCATGACCAGTAACGGAGAACGAGATTTCCCGCCAGCATTTCTCAGGCGATGTCTGCGTATTCGCATACCAGACCCTGACAAAGACGACTTAAAGGAAATCGTCAAGTCTCACTTGGAGGACGAGGGAATTTTCCGAACATTCAAAACATCAATTGAAAACTCAATTGCTGACTATATGAAAGAACAAAATAACCAGGAAGGAAACTTGGCGACCGATCAGTTGCTGAACCTCGTGTACCTGTTAACGCACAAAGCGGAGGACGACTTGAAGGAAATCTTGTTTAAACCGCTGACTAGTGCAGAAGACGAGCGATGATAGACCAACTGATTGCCGCTTTGGGAACTGAGCTAGACTTGACAGCGGAAGACATCGCCGACATATTTTGGCTCACTCACCTCCAGCAGCAACAGGCTGGAGTGCCGAAGGAAAGTACTAAAGATTCCCAGGAACCAGCCTCTTCTTCGGGCGCATTTGTGGGAGAAAGGACTCCACCGGGACAGGGCAAGCCAGAAACTTCGTCGCTCCGCAATCCAATCTCGCCACCCCAGCCGCCTGCCCAAATTAACCAGCCACCTGCCCAAATTGGTCTGGCATCCAGAAGGAGGGTAAAACAGCATTCCAAAGCACCAGGGGAAGAAATTAACAGGTCGATTAAAGTTCCCAATGCCCCTTCAATCCGCGACCGACTTTCTCTGATCAAGGCACTGCGTCCGCTCATCCGTCCCACTCCCTCCGGCACTAAAGTTACCTTGGATGAGACGGCGACAGCCACCAAGATTGCAGAAGAACGAATTTGGCTGCCCATTACCCAACCCGTCCCAGAACCGTGGTTAGAGCTGGCACTGGTCGTTGACGAGTCAACGTCAATGCTCATTTGGCGGCGCACTGTTTTGGAACTACAGCAGCTCTTGAGACACTACGGTGCCTTTCGAGACGTGCGCACTTGGGGACTGGTTATTGACGACAAACAGGTTTGCATTCGTCCGGGGATTGGTGTCGCCGCTAAAAGACAATCGATTCGCAGCCCTCAAGAACTGATCGACCCAACAGGTCGTCGTTTAATCTTGGTCGTTACGGACTGTTTGTCGTCAATCTGGCAACAAGGGAAGGTTCTACCTGCCCTAAAAGACTGGGCAAACAAAGGACCTGTAGCAATTTTTCAAATGCTGCCAGAGAGAATGTGGGGAAGAACTGCCTTGAGGCAGGCATCAGCTGTCGAGCTTTACGGATTAGCTCCAGGTGTAGCCAACAAAAAACTGTTTGTTGTTAGAAGTTCTCTCTGGAATGAAAACACTTCCAAGGAAGAGTTAGAAGCGACTAAGATTCCAGTTTTGAATCTAGAACCTGAACTAGCATCCGTTTGGAGCCAAATGGTATCAGGGAAGGGGAGCACCTCCTCTGCTGGATTTTTGTTCAGCTCAGAGCCTAGTGCCGTGATCGCGCCAGCAGACAGCCAACCACCGCCTGATACATTGGCTCCAGAGCAACGAGTGAATCAGTTTTGGAGTGCGTCTTCCTCAAATGCGCGGCGGCTGGCGAGTTTGCTAGCGGCTTCTCCAGTCATCAGCCTGCCAGTGATCCGCTTAATTCAGGAAACAATGCTGCCCAGGTCGGAGCAAGTACATGTAGCTGAGGTCTTGCTGGGAGGACTATTTGCGCTCAAGACGCTCCCCAACCTGGAGACGCATCCAGATGACGTGGAATATCGCTTCACCGACGAGAAGGAAGACCACTTCCCCAACAGTGAAATTCGTTCAGTCTTGTTAAATTCAGCACCGGTCACCGACACAGTAAGCGTACTTTCCAAGTACATTTCTGAGCGATTTGGCAGATCACTTGATGAGTTCATTGCCCAGTGGAGAGCCTGGAGCCAAAGTGAGGATCCGAAGCAGGCAGAAAAGATCCGCCCCTTTGCTGTGGTAACTGCCGAAGTTCTCAGACGAAAAGGCAGACAATATATTGAATTCGTCCAGGAAGTCGAGGAACACTACGGTCTAGTTGAAGGACCTCCCGGCTCCCAACAACCTAAAACACCCCAGCCAAAACTTTTTTTATTCTCGGAAGATACAGGGGCAACATTACGGGCAAAAATCGTTGCCAATTACGCGCCAAAACAACTACTAAACATTGAGGAAGCCAGGGATTTAGCTTTTGAAATCGATAGCACCAGGACGAGAATCGTTTGTATTTACACAGGTTATTCCATTCAGCGAAGCCCAAACGCAAATCCCAGGCAAGACGCGCTTGAAAAAGGCATTTCAGGGGACACGATCTTTCCTCAGAGCCAAGCTACCGAAGCAGTTCAATCTGACTTACACAACATTATTCAGACTAGAGTTCAAGTTAACTCTGCTCGCGGCAGTCTGCCTTTTGCCGAAATTCCCTTGAATGAAGTTAAAACTTGGTTTCGAGGAAGTGAAGAAACCACTTCTGCCCCCACTGACAACATTGGAGAGTATGCCAAACTCGCTAACTACGCCTTTGAACCCAGAGACTCAGCCAAGGGTAGAATTGCACGGATAATGTTCTACGTTTACACCATCTACGGCGATCGCGTCGATGGGGACTACTTCGAGCAGCACAAAGAAACGTTGCGGAAGTGGCACCGAAACTACCCCGCTACTGAAGCGGAAATTGAACGGAGCCGTAAGGTAGCCAATTCCCCCCAAGGCAACTCCAATCCCTTCGTTTTAGATCCCACCCTGGTAGACCGCATCTACTTTACGGAGGGTTCGCTAGAATCAAAGTGGCAAGACTTGGAATTCGAGGTAGCAACTGCTATTGAATTACAACCAAAATCCTTTTACCCACCTTTCACAAGTCCAAATGTAGCACTAAAAGATTACATATTTTCCTTTACGCGGCTCCCGGAGGAGAGCTATCCTAGAGTTAGCCATATTTATTGAACACGACATTTTGAAGTAGGCAAGGAGGGCTATAAATACCTGACTTCTCATTAGTTTTGTTACGTCGAACTCAGGTAATATAAACCTTATATGCCATTAAACCATGCCGACTATCACTGTTAGCGAGAAGCAGAAAACTGACAACGGATTTGAGGCAACTCTGAGTTTTGACGAGGGAGTAAAGTACGCAATCGTTATCACTAATCCCTTCACTCCCCAAGAAGAGCAGCGGCTGGAATGGTACTATGAGGATTGGCTGGTATTTCCTATGCTGGATACAACTAAGGCAGAAGAAGCTGCCGCCAGCATCAAGGCTTATGGGGAAAATTTATTTGAGCAAGTCTTTAAGAAGAATTTCGATGCTTATAGCTCATACAAAAAACTAAGAGGCAGATTAAGCCAGGTACGGATAGAGATTGAGAGCCAAACTCCAGAATTCCAAGCGCTGCACTGGGAGGCACTGCGAGATCCGGATTTAACTCGCCCCCTGGCTGTAGATTGTATAATGCTGCGCAAGAGTGTCAAATATGTTCCCGTCTTGGCTGATGTCCAACCTTCTCCAGTAATTAACTTGTTAGTGGTGACGGCTCGCCCTAATGAGGAGAGCGATGTGGGTTATCGTACAATTTCTCGACCCCTAATTGAAGGGATTCGCAACTCCCAATTGCGGGTGAATGTGGATTTGTTGCGCCCCGGCACCTATGAGGCTCTGTCTAGACACCTGCAGGAGAAGGGGGAAGGTTTCTATCACATTATTCACTTCGACGTGCA
>JBFRWF010000085.1:0-4613 GCA_051439465.1 Xenococcaceae cyanobacterium
GTTTTGACAAGTCGGCTTCGATTAACTTAAATAGCTTGTCATCACATAGAAGATGATCTATAAGAGCCATTTCCTCAACTCCAGAGGGAATCTATACGCCCAAGCACTCTCAAATCCTCTTCGTCTAATTCCACAGGAATGCCACTGCGAATTAGTTCGGCAAAATCCTCATTAGGCACCATAAAGGACAGGAGATACAAGCGCCCAGAACCCGTATTCCTGAGTTGATGAATTCCTGTTGGTGGCATTAATATGCTATCTCCAGCATGAAGGGTAACTTCTTTGCCGTCACAGATAGCTAATCCTTCACCCTTGAGGATGAAAAACATTTCCACCGCAATTTGATGTCGATGGAAGGGAGTCTTGCCGCCTGGGTCAAAAATCTCTACGCAAACGGTCAAAGAATCATTGGCGATCGCGGAATCAAAAACAATTGCTAAACGGTTATTATCCTGAGGACTAATGCGATAAGCCTGGTAGTCTTTGGGAGATTTAACTACAGGAATCATGCAATAATTTGTCATTTTCTATTTCAATCAACTTAGATTGAGATTGGTAATTGGCTGTTTGTCAATAAGATAATGATGGAACGCGGATGACGCGGATGACGCAGATTTTCACAGATAGGGAATTCTCAAGAAACAGATTTGAGCCCAGAAAAATCCGTGAATATCAGTGTTATCTGTGTCATTAGAGAAATATTATCCCTAGATTTAATAGCTTATTCTCTCTTCAGTTCCAATTCCAGGAAATTTAAACTTTTTTCAATAAAGCTGGATACAGTATCAATAACAGCTTAAGTTCTCCAGATAGCATCCGCAACCTTACAAACATCGTGCATCTGGGCAACATCGTGAACTCGAAGGATGTCAGCGGAAGCAGCGATCGCCCCACAGCAAGCCGCAGCAGTCCCCCAAACTCGGAGTTTGGGGTCACTTTGGTTGAGGATATGACCAATAAAACTTTTCCGGGAGGGTCCCACTAAAATTGGCACCCCTAAAGCCCGAAATTCTGATAAGCGTCTTAACAGTTCTATATTTTGCTCGTAAGTCTTGGCAAAGCCAATGCCGGGGTCTGCGATTAGGTGCGATCGCTCGATTCGGGCACTCAGCGCCGCCTTAATCCGACCTTGGAAAAACTGGTATATTTCCCCCACCAAGTCCTCATAATTCGTTAACTGTTGCATCGTTTGGGGTGTACCTCGAATGTGCATCAACACAATTGGCACCCCCAACTTAGCAACCACGGGGAACATCTGGACATCAAAAGTACCGCCAGAAATATCGTTAACGATATCCGCCCCAGCCTCAACCGCTGCTTGGGCAACCGATGCCCTTGTGGTGTCCACAGAAATAGGAACAGACACCTCTTTTCCCAGTGCCTCTATTACTGGTACCACCCGGTTCAGTTCTTCTTCTAGGGATATTTGAGTTGCACCTGGTCGAGTTGACTGACCACCGACATCGATAATATCTGCTCCATCTTTGACAAGTTTCTCGGCCTGTGCTATTGCAGCATCAAAGGTATTGAAATCACCTCCATCACTAAAGCTATCGGGGGTGACATTCAAGACCCCCATTAGATAAGTACGCTCTCCCCAAACGAAAGAATGCCCCCGGATGTTTAAATAAGTCATTTGTTCTTTGTTATTGAGTTGCATTGTAATTATTGATATAATTTCAATCTTGTGCTCACGTCCGAATAAGGCAATTGCTACAAAAATACCTTGGATGATTTACTTTCCAGACACGCCCTAGTTATGGTAGGCGATCGCTGCTTGGATAACTCGGTCTCCAAACCATGGTTGTGAGTTAAAACAGCTCAGAAAGTTAAGAAATAATACATCAATAGCAAGACACAGTCATGCTGTGAGTAGTATTAAAGAATAAAGCTTGTGCGGTAAAGTGTCGCCAATCAGGTATTATCCGGCAACTGCGATACAATTATAAGTTAGACTTCTGCTTGAAAATGCACATTGGGAAGATAATGTAATTATGAAGAACAAACAAATACTAAGTGCAATCATTTTTGGAACGATATCATCCTTTACCTTGTGTGCCGCTCCCACTTACGCTGTCAACCTGGTATCCAATGGTGATTTTTCGGAATACGTGCCAATTAATAGCACAGGTGGGGGATGGTCGAATACCAATATTGCGGAGGATCTGTCCAACCCAGCAGGCTGGACTTCTTCTGGAGGAAGTTTTGATGAGCATTTTATCTTGAATGCATCTGGGGAAATTGCTTTTGATCCTACCTTAGAACAGATTATTAATGGTTTCGTAATCGGTAATACATATACAGTTTATGGAGAATTCGAAAGTATCTACCCGTGTTGTGGCGATCCCTTGGCAGAGTCTTTTGGGGTTGAGATTGCATCAGTTCAACTTCAAGAATTTACTCGACCAAGTGATTTGGGTTCATTTAGTTTTGATTTTGTAGCCACTAATACAACGCATACTCTCCGTATCACTGCGGAGCGTAATGGTGACGATTCGTCTTATCGTGTAGATAACATTGCGATCGAGTCTGTATCATTTACTTCTGTTCCCGAACCGCTTTCCATTCTTAGCCTAGGAATGGTTTTTCTAGGATTCGGGATCTCATTCAAAAGGCAAGGTAAGCCTCACGCTTCACTAAAAAAATAGCAGTCATAAATCTTCAAAAAACTGTCTAATCTGGAATTGGCTACCTGAACCTGTAATACCAAATCCGCTTTGATAACCCCCTTTTCAATTTTGGGATTTTTCTCCCCCTGCCTCCCCTGCTCCCCCTGCTCCCCCTCTAAGCGTGTTACTCTGTTTTGAACCATGCCGTATTTTTGTAGCGATCGCCCCGTGAGCGGACATGGGAGCTAGATTGAATTTATGTCAATAATTCCAATGCAACTCAATATTTAATGGATTAGATGAATACCATTGATTTTTCTTTATATATAAGAGAGAAGTGTCCTTATTTCTCGGACAAAAGATATGGTGAAAAGTAAGTGCACAGTGGAGGGGAGCCTAAGGGACTTGCGTTCAAATAAAGTACCGATTAGATGAGTAGATGAGTTTGGTGGGCAAAGTCAATCTCATAGCTTTATTAGCCATAACTATAATCCATTTTGCCCACCTACAAGGATACTACAAGGGTACAAGGCTGGGATATTATTTGTTTGCAGCTCCCTGAGCTCCCGCAATCCCCTTCCATACCGCAGGTTGGGAGGGAAGGACGTCAATGATAATTAACAATCCGAGCAAAACTGGCAGGCTCTAAACTAGCTCCTCCCACCAGCGCGCCATCAATTTCTGGTTGAGCCATAATTTCATCAATATTACCCGGTTTCACAGAGCCGCCATACTGAATTGGCACATCCTTATTATCCAATTGTTCGCGAATCAAACCGATGACTCGATTAGCTTCCGATGTTTCACAGGTGTCCCCAGTGCCAATTGCCCAGATGGGTTCGTAAGCAATCACCAAATTGCTCTGATCCACATCTACCAGGTCTTTTTTCAACTGGTTGATAATGATATTTTCCGTTTCACCCGCATCCCGTTGTTCCTTGGTTTCGCCGACGCAGAGAATCGGGGTCAAACCATGGCGTTGAGCAGCTTTCAGGCGCAGATTTACCGTTTCATCGGTTTCTCCGAAATATTGACGGCGTTCGCTGTGACCAATGATAACATAGTTCACGCCTATTTCTGTGAGCATAGAACCGGAAATTTCTCCAGTGTAGGCTCCTGTATCTTCCCAGTGGACATTTTGTGCCCCCACCTGCACCCGGCTACCATGCAGATTTTTGGACATCACTCCCAAGTCGGTAAAGGGAGCGCACAGAACTACTTCTCTAGCTTCGTTGGTATTCTCCAGCTCCGACTTAAATACTTGCCAAAACTCCAAGGACTCTGCCTGAGTTTTGTACATTTTCCAGTTGCCAGCAATGATAATTTTTCGCACAGTTTACTAAAATGTCAATTTCAACACATATTGCAAAATTCAGTTTAAGGCTTTGGGGAGGTTAAAGCATGGATGCACAGTATGGTCTTTTTGTCAATATCTATAAATGATGAAGTCCACGGCTGCAGGGGCACGGCGATATAAATATCTTGGTTGAGTCCAGAATGTTAATGATGCCGTGCCCCTACGTCGGTTAAAAGCGAGTTATTCTTAATTTGAAGTTTGTGAGCGAGTAGGGGCGCAAGGCTTGCGCCCAAAATGTAATATAAACCAACATTTTCCCCCATGATGTCGGGAGAGCCATTAATTGTTCCCATCTGCGATCGCACCAATAAGTTTGTGATCTACTGAGAGTTGCCTCAAATCCGTTATCAGTTTTCTGCTTCTCGCTAACAGTGATAGTCGGCATGGTATTGAGATATTGAGTTGAAGAGATAACTGAGCCTAAAGCGGGACGTAAATTCGTGGGAATTTTAGCGATCGCACCCAACCGCACCCAACAGCCATCGCACCTTAGTCCATTTTTATGAACCTTTGCTATTAGCCGGCTATCCACTTAAGCCGGGACAGTTTATATATGTTTTGATTTGCCACGACTCATTTAGGACTACTCTTATATTCCCCATTACCTATTCCCCATTACCTATTCCCTATTCCCTGTTCCCTGATCC
>JBFRWF010000086.1:0-6164 GCA_051439465.1 Xenococcaceae cyanobacterium
TTAGTCAAAGATTGCCAGAGGCACTACGTTATCCCAGAATAGTTTGAACTAAGCTTCGCTTAGCGCAAACAATAGGCACTCCGGGGTGTAGGGTTGGCAATCCGTGTTCTAGCTCCGTGACACTGCGGCTCTTGATTAAACATCTGGAGCTGTGGAGACCAGAAGTGTTAAGAGTTCAAAACCTGGGAATAACTTTGGCTACCGACACCACATCCATTGGATGGGACGCTTTAAAAAATAGCGTCTGGCTGGCGTTCAGACCACGCCTCCTGAAGGGTAGGACGTGGGGCTTCTCGCCAGTTTAGCTAATGGATGTTTGTTTAAGCGAGGGGCTTTTAGCAGTTCGCTGCAGTCTTGTAATATCTCTGTTAATCTCTAAATATGGAAAAAAGATTAGTCAAGATAGGAGAAGCGGCAAAGTTATTAGGGACGACCCCCGACACTCTCAGAAAGTGGGAAAAGACTGGGGAAATCCTCCCTGCAAGGAAGACCAAAGGAGGGACTAGATACTACCAAGTATCTGAACTCCTGAACTTAGGAGATCATGATGTCCCTACAGTTTGCTATGCCCGTGTCAGCAGTCAAGATCAAAAAGCCGATCTAGACAGACAGCATTCAATGTTAGAGGCATATTGTGCGGCTAAGGGATGGAGAGCTGAAGTTATTCGGGATCTAGGCTCCGGTATGAATTACCGGAAAAAAGGATTACATCGTTTGTTAGAGATGATCCTGCGCAAACAAATACGAAGGCTTGTTCTTACCCATAAAGATAGATTGCTAAGATTTGGAGCTGAATTAGTCTTTACTCTTTGCGAAATACAAGGAATTGAAATAGTAATCATACATAAAGGAGATCAGCCTAGCTTTGAGGAGGAATTAGCACAGGATGTCCGAGAAATAATTACCGTCTTCTCTGCGCGACTTTATGGAGCTAGGAGTCAAAAGTATCGCAAGCTCATGCAGAACCTCCAAGACGAAGCTAGTAAGTCCATTGAAATCAAAGGAGTCACAGGACAATGACTAAGTAGTTGGATGCAATTAAAGTTAACTGTGAGGACAAGGCAACAGGCAACAGGCAACAGGCAATAGGAAATAGGCAACAGGCAACAGTAAGGCATTGAGGCTTTTTACATTTCTTAACTCAGGAGACAAAATTTATGTCCGACTATTTAAAACTTATTGTCGGGCTCTCCTTACCCCGCCTGACGAAATGAATGCTCTAGGGTTTACACAGTTTGAACTTTAGCTTAAGAATATAAAGAAAGATCTTAAAACGCGTAAACAAAAGATAAAATCTCAACGTATTTTTTACGCAAGGAAAAAGTGGAAAGATTCAAAGAAGAGTTGTCTATTGCCAGGGGTGAACTTAATCCCATAAATGAATCATACCAAATCCGCTTTGATAACCCCCTTTTCAATATTTGGCATTTTCTCCCCCTGCTCCCCCTGCTCCCCCTGCTCCCCCTGCTTCTCCTGCTCCCCCTGCTTCCCCTGCTCCCCCTGCTTCCCCTGCTTTTTCAAAAAGGGGGTATTGAACCCGGATTTGGTATCATAGAGGCTTGCGTTCACCCCTCGCGTTCCCCGATTTCTGGTCAAAATAAGATCGATGACATTAACAGAACAAATTCTCTCTCAATTATCCGGCGATCTACTCGGACGGCTGCGGAGTGCAGACAAACTTTGGCAAGCTCTGCGCTCAGATGATGCAGAAGTCCCCTTGGTTGTCAAGGAAAGTAAAGAATCTTTAGGAACCCTAGACTGGGATGTTGCCATCGGCGGCGGCACTTTAGGAATTCTGATTGGCGCTGCCTTGCAAAAGCAGGGTTGGCGAGTCGCCTTGATTGAGCGGGGGATTTTGCGAGGGAGAGATCAGGAGTGGAATATTTCTCGCAAAGAATTAGAGGTATTTTTAGAACTAGATCTGCTTTCCAAAGAGGAATTGGAGAGAGCGATCGCCACTGAATACAACCCAGCCCGCGTCAGCTTTTTTCAAGGTTCTGAAGTCTGGGTTAAAGATGTTCTCAATATCGGAATTGACCCCGTATTTTTGTTAGATACCCTCAAGGGAAAATTTCTTGATGCTGGGGGAAAACTATTAGAAAAAACTCCCTTTTACTCGGCCACAGTGCATCCCGATGGTATCCTGCTAGAAGCTGGGAAAACCAGTTTAAAAACTCGCCTTCTTATTGATGCAATGGGACACTTTTCTCCAATTGCTAAGCAGGCAAGAAAGGGAGAAAAACCCGAAGGCATCTGTTTAGTGGTTGGCAGCTGTGCTAAAGGCTATCCCAAAAATGAGACAGGGGATTTAATTGTTTCCTTTACCCCAATCCAAAATCAATGTCAATACTTCTGGGAGGCATTTCCCGCAAGGGATGGCAGGACTACCTATATGTTTACCTATCTGGATGCTCGCCCAGAACGTCCCAGTCTAGAATTTTTCATGGAAGAGTATCTGCGCCTATTACCAGAATATCAAAATGTAGAATTATCCCAACTAAAATTTGAGCGGTTCTTGTTTGGCTTCTTCCCTTCCTACCGCAAGAGTCCCCTGCATATGCCTTGGAGTCGTATACTGCCAGTAGGGGATAGCTGTGGAGGACAATCTCCTGTTAGTTTTGGTGGCTTTGGTGCAATGGTGCGACATCTGAAGCGTCTCACTTTTGGTATTGATGAAGCCCTGAAAATTGATGCTTTGAGTCGCGATGCTTTATCATTGTTGCAACCCTATCAACCCAATATCTCCGTAACCTGGCTATTTCAAAGGACAATGAGTGTTGGGATTGAGCAAAAAGTAGCTCCCAATCAAATCAATGATTTAATGAGTGGTGTGTTTGAAGTAATGGATAAACTGGGGGATGATGTACTCAAACCATTTCTTCAGGATGTTGTCCAGTTTCCGGCACTTTCTAAAACGCTACCATTAGTTAAACCGGGGTTGGTGGTGCCGATTATTCCTCAAGTGGGAATAGCCCCTCTATTAGATTGGAGCATTCATTACATCAACCTGGCGCTTTATAGTGGTTTGTATCCTCTTGGTAAATTAATGGAACCGATAGCGAAAAATTTGACTCCACTGCAGCAATATTACTATCATCGTTGGCTGGATGCTTGGAAGTATGGCTCTGGCGGCGATCATCGCCAATGAATAAATATACCAAAGATAGAAAATAATTAACTATGAACTTTTCCCTTGGGCGGCAAAACTTTTACCAGGAAATCAATCAGCCAGACGAGCACATCAATCTAGCAAAAGCTGCTCTTTACTTAGCTCAAGAAGAATATCCAGACCTCGATCCACATGAAAACCTCAAAACCCTCGACATGATGGCAGAGGAGGTGAGGGAACGCTTACCAGAAACCCCCTATCCCCTGAAAGCAATCAAAAGTATCAATCAATATCTCTTCAACGATCTAGGCTTCAGCGGCAATACTAGAGATTACTACGATCCCCGCAATAGTTTCCTCAATGAGGTTATTGAGCGACGTACAGGCATTCCCATTACTCTCTCTGTAGTCTACCTGGAGATTGCACGGCGCATTGAATTTCCGATGGTAGGGATTGGGATGCCAGGACATTTCTTGATTCGTCCAGACTTTGAAGATGCGGGAATCTTTGTGGATGCCTTCAATCAGGGTGAGGTACTGTTTGAGCAGGATTGTGAGGAAAGACTGATACAGGTTTATCAACAGCCAGTGAAGCTGGAACCGCGTTTTTTAGCTCCTGTCAGTAATCGGCAGATTTTAGCAAGGTTGCTGACTAATCTGAAATTTATCTATGTCAACCGTCAGCAATTATCCAAAGCCTTGGCGGCGGTTGAACTGATTTTACTGCTGTTTCCCGATAATCCTAGGGAACTGCGAGATAGGGGTGTTCTCTACTATCAGTTGGGTGAGTTGAACAAGGCTTCCCAGGATTTAGAGTTCTATCTGGCAATGCTTCCCCATGCTGAAGATGCGTCTATGATTCGCCAGTTACTTCAAAAAATTAAGTAATTGGCTGTTACTTTGGCAGGATTTCTGGGAACGCTATAACTGTAGCCCTACCAGATTTGTCAGTCAACCAGATTATTAGAGAGCCTGCCTGTGTTTTTCAGCGTTGTCATTCCCACCTATAACCGGAAGCAGATTCTGGAAAAGTGCCTGAGAGCCTTGGAACATCAGCAACAGACTGATGGTAAAGTCAGCGATTATGAAGTTGTTCTGGTGGATGATGGTTCTGCGGATGGTACTTTGGAGTGGTTAGCAGCAAACTCCGATGAGTTTCCCCACGTGCGATCGCTCTCTCAAAAGCACCAGGGAGCCGCAGCGGCTCGAAATCTAGGCTTAGAGAAGGCAAAAGGCGATACAATTATCTTTATTGATAGCGATCTAGTCGTCACTGAGAATTTCCTTCAGGCTCACGCTGATGCTTTGGTGGAGGGCGAAAAAAAGATGGGGAGCGATCGCCTGTTTACCTATGGCTGGGTGATTAATACCTGCAACTTCGACAATCCCACTTCTGAACCCTACAAAATCACCGATTTTTCAGCGGCTTATTTTGCCACGGGGAATGTAGCGATCGCTCGCAAATGGCTTTCCAGAGCGGGACTCTTCGACACTCGCTTTCAACTCTACGGCTGGGAAGACTTAGAATTGGGTGTACGCCTGAAAAAATTGGGACTAAAATTGATTAAATGCCCTGATGCCGTTGGTTATCACTGGCATCCCCCCTTTAGCTTAGAGCAAATTCCCAACCTGATAGAAAAAGAAATCCAACGGGGACGGATGGGTGTACTCTTTTACCAGAAGCACCCTACCTGGGAAGTAAGGATGATGATTCAGATGAGTTGGCTGCATCGCCTCCTCTGGGGAATTCTTTCTTTGGGTGGAAGATTAAATGAACGGACAATGGCACCTTTATTACAATGGTTAATTAATCACGGTAAGTCTCAATTTGCCCTAGAAATTGCCCGGATTTTCCTCAACTGGTACAACGTTCAGGGGGTTTATGCAGCTTACACCGAGATGCAGCAGAAGAGTTGACAGCTAACATTCCCAATCCCAAATCTCAAATTCGTCGTCATATTTGTAGCTGCCACTTTTGCTAGTTTGTAGAGATAAGGAAGATTTTTCAAAATGCGTGAATAGAAAAATTTTACAAGAAAGATAACTTTTAACTAGATTGGGTAAATTAAGAATTAATTAACTTTGGAGGTACTAATGGAATTTTTGATTGGCATCGTTATTGGTTTGGTTGTAGGGGCAGCAGGGGCAGCCGCATTATACTTTTCACAGAAGCAAAAGCTTGCTCAGAAAGAACAAGAATTAAAACAAATACGCCAAACACTCAAAGAATCGGAGCAAGCTCATGAATCTCGAATGCAAGAAACTATAACCTCTTTGCAACAAGAATATCAGGAGCGGGAAACACAGAGAATTGAAGAATTAAATCAGCAACATCAAGCTCAAATTCAGGAATTAGAGCAATCTCAAGCTCAGCTACAAGAATTGGAGCAATCTCATCAAGCTCAAATTCAGGAATTACAAGAGGCACACCAGTCTCAAATCCAGGAATTAGAGCAATCTCAAGCTCAGCTACAAGAAGTAGAGCAATCTCATCAAGCTCAAATCCAGGAATTACAAGAGGCATATCAGTCTCAAATCCAGGAATTAGAGCAATCTCATCAAGCTCAGCTACAAGAAGTAGAGGAATCTCATCAAGCTCAAATCCAGGAATTACAAGAGGCGCATCAGTCTCAAATCCAGGAATTAGAGCAATCTCATCAAGCTCAAATCCAGGAAGAACTCCAAATACCTGAAGAGGAGCCAAAAGAAACGATTAAGACAGAAACTGAGGCTTTCCCTCTAGAAGCAGAACAACCCTTAGAAGAGCAAATAGTACAGTTAACTGAATCATTCGAGGAAGAACTCCAGATCCCTGAGGAGGAGCCAAAAGAAACGATTAAGGCAGAAACTGAGGCTTTCCCTCTAGAAGCAGAACAACCCCTAGAAGAGCAAATAGGACAGCTAAGTGATTTATTCGAGGAAGAACCCCAAATACCTGAGGAGGAGCCAAAAGAAACGATTAAGGCAGAAACTGAGGCTTTCTCTCTAGAAGCAGAACAACCCCTAGAAGAGCAAATAGGACAGCTAAGCGATTTATTCGAGGAAGAACCCCAAAT
>JBFRWF010000087.1:0-20027 GCA_051439465.1 Xenococcaceae cyanobacterium
TACCGAATGGCAGCAGCGCGGCGCTTGCTCTTGAGGACTACCTGCTCAGTGGAGTCCATTTCTCAAGACCTTGGCTATCTGGATAAGAGTCATTTTCTTCGGCAATTTCGACGGCGACACGGTACAACTCCAAAAGCGTGGAGAAGCGCCTATCGAGAGTAATATCGCAACTTATTACTGTATTAGACTAAATGAGTTTTTTCTCGAGAACGTCTGGAGCAGACTTGTTAGGAGACTGGAGTGAGTTGTACTCGCGATAGGCGCGCTGAAAGCGCTTGCCACCTGTCCGGAGGTGCTGCGTTTGGAGGTTAGCACCAGTTGTAAGTCTAAGGTTGAGCTGTAGAAATTTTATATTGGTAGAGAAATCAACTTTTTTCTGGCAAAAAAAAAGCGACAATTTTTCCGAAAGATTGGCAACTGCGCCCAGGGGGATAGAGATTTTATATTGATAGAGAAATCAACTTTTCTCCGGCAAAAAAAAGCGACAATTTTTCCGAAAGATTGGCAACTGCGCCCAGGGGGATAGAGATTTTATATTGATAGAGAAATCAACTTTTCTCCGGCAAAAAAAAAATGACATTATTTTCCATTAGCAAGTTCATTGAAAGAGAAAAAAGTATTTGAACTTGCTGCCTAAGTACACGAGAACAAGGGTAATGACATGATGTTTGGACAATTACAAAATAAAGAGTGTGATCGCCCCTTATCAAAACATTATCGGCGGTCAACTGGCTACATCGGCTGAATCCGCTCGGTTAAGCTGTTGTGCATTTAAACTGTGATAACAGCATTACCTTTATTTTTGAGTTTTCGTCTCCATTCAATAACACAGGAATTATTTATGAAGCTTTTTGAGACTATAAAAAAAATGGGTCATGAGCAAGTTTTCTTCTATCATGACAAAGAGCAAGATTTTAGGGCGATTATCGCGCTCCATGACACAGGGCTAGGGCCAGCTATGGGTGCGACACGTCTATGGCCTTACGCTAACGAGGAAGATGCTTTGCAAGACGTTCTTCGTCTTAGTCGCGGCATGACCTACAAGGCGGCTTGTGCGAACATTCCTGTTGGTGGTGGAAAAGCAGTAATTATTGCTAATCCTGAAAAGAAAACAGAGGGAATGCTTAGAGCATATGGACGTTTTGTTGAGAGTCTCAATGGACGTTTTATTACAGGTCAAGATGTAAATGTTTCTTCTGAAGATGTTCGTAAAATTAAACGTGAAACTAACTATGTTGTGGGGGTATCTCAACAAGCAACAGGTCCAGTTATGATGACAGCTATAGGAGTTTTGTTGGGAATAAAAGCTGCTATCAAGTTTCGGTATAAAACAAAAGAATTAAATCAACTTAAAATAGCAGTCCAAGGAGTTGGTAATGTTGGCAGAAATCTCTGTCAATATCTGCACGAGCATGGAGTACAGCTTTTTGTAAGTGATCTGAGGAGGGAAAAGGCAGAGGATATTAAACAACTTTATGGAGCAACTGTTGTAGACCCGAATGAAATTTACTCTCTTGATGTTGATGTTTTTTCTCCTTGTGCTTTAGGAGGAGTTCTTAATAGTTCAACTATTCCTCTTATTAAAGCTCCTATTATTGCAGGTTCTGCCAATAATCAGCTTGAAGACGAAGAAATACACAGCAGACTTCTTGAATCAAGAGGAATACTTTATTGTCCAGACTATGTGATAAATGCTGGAGGCTTAATTAATGTCTATAATGAGATGATTGGCTCTGATGAAGAAAAGATTTTAGAACAACTTAATAACATATACAAGACTCTTCTTGATATTTTCAAAATCTCTAAAGAACAGAAAATAAGTACGCACGAGGCTGCTCAACATCTTGCCGAGGAGCGCATTATGAAAGCTAAAAACCGAAATAAGGCCTCACATAACCCTCGTTAATCGGTGACTTACTTACAGTTTAAGAGAACAATGCAATAAATCAAATGTGAGGTATGGACATGATTCCCTACAACGATCCCTTTGTGGTTAAACTTGATGAAGATATCCGATATTTGTTAGAGCATGAAGATCGAGAGAAAATAGCAGATGTTCGAGCTCGTCTTGAAGCTTTAGGTCAATCGAACTGTCCCAGTTTAACTCGTTATTGGCACAAAACCCAGATTGGTTTTGGGGTACCCGATCGAGCCTTTAAGGGAGATTCCCCTTATTATTTTCCAGATGCCCCCCCAGTAAAAGTATTTTCTACTAGTGGGACTTCTGGAGCAAAGCCAGGACGCTGTTATTATTCTGCACGTGGCTTGAGTTTAATGGAGGCAGGAATCCTGAAAGCTGCTAGCAAGAATTTGATTCAAGACCTAGAAAAACCAGCCATTATTCGACTGTTGCCCAGCGAACAGACAGCACCTGAGATGATTATGGCCTATGGGATGGAGCTAATTGCTCGCACCTTTGGAGCAGAACAATTAAGTCAATCCGTAGTTACAGAGCGAGGATTCGATCGTGACTTATTGGTAAAATTACTTCATCAAGCACAAGCAGAAGAACGTCCTGTAATCTTGATTGGTGGTTCCTTTGCCTGTGTGAATGCAATGGATGCTTTGCAACAGGACAAAATTAAATTTCAACTGCCTTTGGGCTCACGCATGGTAGATGCAGGGGGATTTAAGGGACGCTCTCGCGAGGTGGCTGTACCTGTGTTGCACCAGTTGGCTCAAGATGTATTTGGCATTGCACCTGAACGTTGTATAAATATTTTTGGCATGACGGAGTTAGCAAGTCAATTGTATGACACTTCGACTTACAACGTAGGTCCTTTGGGAGAACGCCCTAAAGCCGGTCGCGCCACTGTTGTACCGTTGGTGCGAGATAGTTTGACATTAGAACCTATCTCGGAGGGACTAGGGTTGTTAGAGATAGCTGATTTGTGCGTGCTAGATCGACCTTACTCTATCTTAACTGGCGATTTGGCTATTCAGAGAACAGAAGGAGTTGCGATTGTAGGGCGAGCACAGCAAGGAGAGGTTCGCGGCTGCTCCTTAAATCTGGAAGTTATGTCATCCCATTACTCAGGAGTTTAAGCAATGCACAGCGAAATTTCTTATTTACCATCTTGGTTAGAGCCAGATCAAATAGAAAGCCTACAACTGCATTCAAATGATAAGGCTGGAAATACTTGGGTATGTACGCGTCCAAAGGCTGGATATTGGTCCGATGTGGGGATAGGTTTACAGGCGGCACGCGAACGCCTACAGTCACTATCAATCGAGCAGATTGTGGAGTCCATTGGTAAGGTTGCTCAGCAGTGGTTAGATCCAGATTTTCAACCGAGAATAGATACTATTGAGCGTGTGGCTCAGTCCACTTTATTTTCACGAGAGTCGGTGGCGGAGAGTTTTGATGTAGAGTTGCGTAATTATTTGCCTGGTTATTTATGGAAGGTATTACGCAGAGAGTTAGTGGATCCGCAGGTTTTAGATTGTTTTCGGGAGGATATTCACCTAAAGGGATATGCCCGAGCATTAGGACCCAAAACTACTTTGTCTATTTTTACTGGAAATGTACCTGGTTTACCAGCTTTATCTATGGTGCGGTCTTTGCTAGTGAAAAGCCCCATTATTGCTAAGGTCGCTTCGGGAGAACCTTGTTTTGCTGCAGCCTTCGCAAAAACTCTGGCACAAGTTGAGCCGATATTTGGTGAATCCATAGTATGTACATATTGGCGACGGGATGAAGAATCTTATTTTTCAGAGGTCTTGAGTCAGACCGACGCAGTAATTGCTTATGGGAGTGATGCCGCCTGCGCACAGATTCGTAAACAGGTAAAACCAGGTCAAGCCTATTTCGAACATGGACATAAATTTTCTCTGGGACTGGTGGATCGCGCCTATATTGAACATTTTGGCGAGCAGGAACTAGCTAATGCTATTGCTCGAGATACTTGTGTTTTTAACCAGCAAGCTTGTATTGCGCCTCAAGTATATTGCGTGGTGGGACCAGAATCCGTGGCACAGCGTTTGGCCGAAAAAACGGCCTCAGCCTTGGCACGCTATGAACAGCATGTCCCTTTAGGTGATTTGCTACCCAATGATGCTGCTGCTTTGCAAATCAAGCGTGCGACTTTAGAGTGGCAAGCAGCTGTGGAAGACAAGCCTTGCTTGTGGCAAAGTACTAAAAATCTGGCCTGGACATTGACAGTTCAGTCGCAAATTTCTAGTCACCAGGGCGGTCATCGACGTTATCTGAGTTTGATTTCAGTGCCAGATTTAGCTGCTGTTATGGCGCAACTGCAGCCTATTGCACAGCAGGGTTACTTGCAAAATGTGGCTTTAGGCTTAATGGGGGCAAATTTGACTTCCACAGCAGAACAACTAGCGCAGTTGGGAGCTACACGCATTTGCCAGCCAGGTCGTATGGTCGATCCCAGCATGATGTGGCGTCATGATGGTCGCACGTGTGTGAGCGAACTTTTGCACTGGTGCGATGTGGAAATGCATGAGGATTGGAAAATTTCTGGAGAGAAAAATGACAAAGATATCTAATAAGATTGAGATTATTGACTGTTCTTTACGTGATGGCGAACAGTCCCCTGGAGTTTGGTTTGATTTTGATGAAAAACTGGCGCTAGCCAGGGCTTTATCCGAGGCTGGGGTTGCGGTGCTAGATGCTGGTTTTCCCGCTTCTAGTTCAGAGGAAATAGAGATAATGCAGGCTATGGCCCATGATGGTCTTGCTGCTACTCTGGGAGCTACAGCAAGACCGGTAAAGCGGGATATTTTGGCTGCTCACCAAGCCCATGCTCAAGAGATTTTTTTGTTTATGCCTACCAGCAACTTGCGTCTTAACACGACTCTGGGATGGAGTCGAGAGACTGCTAAGGACAACCTAACCCGGGCAGCTTGTCAGGCAGCTGAATTAGGTATGCGAATTGGCATAGTCTTCGAGGATGCGACCCGGGGTGAACCTACGTACATGATTGAGCTAGTAAACAGCTTGCAACAGGTAATTCCTGAATGGATTGAACATGTAATCATTGCCGATTCTGTAGGTTGTTCTAAACCTCAAAATATGCAGGCATTGTTCCAGCAATTGCATCAGGGTTGTGGTTCGGAAGTTACCTGGGTACCCCATTGTCATAATGATTTTGGTTTGGCTACTGCCAACACTTTAGCAGCAGTGCAAGGTGGAGCACAGGCGGTAACCACTACGGTAAACGGAATTGGCGAGCGAGCAGGTAATGCCGATTTAGCAGAAGTTGTAGCTGGTCTAACCCATCTATTGAATCGACCACATGGAATTAACCCGCAAGCGTTAATGGATTTGTCCTTACTTGTGGCTCGCATAAGTGGTATTCCGGTACATCCTTTAAAACCTGTGGTAGGACACAATGTATTTCGTCATGAGTCTGGGCTGCATGTGGATGCCATGTTGAAAAACCATCATAGTTATGAATTTTTGCCCGCAGATTGGGTTGGTCGAAAGCGGGAATATGTAATCGGCAAACACAGTGGTTCAGCAGCTCTAGTACAGCATTTTTTGGCACAAAAAGGTGAGCGCCTTGAACGTGATATAGCAGAGGCAGTACTGCAGAGGATCAAACATAAACAGATGTCAGGTTCGAAAGCAGAGCATCAAGCCTGGTTTAATACTTATCAAAAAACCATCCAAGGCTTACTTGCTGGGGTGGATGAAGAATTTGTAACAAGCCAATATCAAGTATTTTGTGATGAAAAAAACCTCAAGTGACAAAATTATTGAATCTAAAACCATTGAGGGCAACGAACCAGATAGCCTGTATCAACGTGTGTGGATTGACGGACTATTATCGACTTTGTAAGGCTTCCAAAAAACTTTTTGATTTACTGACTTTATCTAAATGGAGGAAAGAGAATGATTGAAGTATGTATCATTGGCTTTGGATTTAGTGCAATTCCCTTGATTCGTGAATTGGAACGTACCAAGACCGACTACCAGATCATCAGCACAGAAGATGATAGTGTATGGGACAAATTGGATAAGAGTGGAAACTTGGATTTCAATCTAGTATCTAGCTATCAAACAAGTTTTTATTCGTTTGATTTAGTGAAAGATTTTGAAAAGGATTACTATCCTACAGCAAGGCAGTTTTATGAGATGCACAAACGATGGCGCGCTGTCTATGGAGACAAAGTTATCAGGGATCTTGTTGTCAGAATAGATAACTTCAAAGACCATAGTTTGATTACCACATCTTCAGGGCGAACATTTGAAGCTAAATCTGTAGTTATTGCCACAGGCTTCGGTCGTCTCATGAACTCATTCCTGAATGAGTTTGACTTTACTGTATCAAACAAGACATTTGTTTTAGGAGGAATGGGGGATTCAGGTAACTTAATCCTAGCTAAACTGATAGCTAACAATAACAAAATTATTATCAGAGGGAATGGGTTTGTACCACTAGATCAACAAAATATTATTGGGGGAAAAAGATTTACCTTAGATCAAACAGAAGCTCATAATTTCAGATATATCTCTCATGAGAAGTATAATGAGCTAATAATGTCTCCGATCAACAATCAAGCTACAAATCCAGCTCTATTATGGAACCAATTTCCATTAACTAAGCGTGATTATAGCTGGGTTGAGGGGAATTCAGCTGCTGGTTGTGGGTCTGTTTTTATCAAGTATTGGCCAATTCATGAGTATTGTCGAAATTTTGGTGCTGACCTAGAAGGATCTATTTCTAAGGGATATTTATTGAATGATATCGCGATGTGGTTACATACTGGAAAGGTTATACTTGTTCCACCTGATACCCCCATCGATTTTGAGAAGAACACCATTACTTATGCAGGTATAGAGAGGAAATTCGATCGATATATTAAGGGTGACGCTGAAAAACCTAGGCTCCCGGAAATTCTGATTGATGGAGTAACTCCTTATGAGTATTTGTATAGAGATAACTTTATGGGTGTTATTCCTCAAAAGCTAAACAATATTTATCTGCTTGGATATACTCGCCCATTAACTGGTGGTCTCGCAAATATTGTTGAAATGCAAAGTTTGTTTATCCATAAACTTCTAACTCAGCCTGAGTTTCATCACAAGATACATCAGAATTTGAGCGAGCGCATTACAGCTTACAATCGTTACTACTATGGTAGTAGTGAACCTCGTAAGAGCGAGCATACATTTTTTTACGGTTTTTACACGGATGACATTGCCAGGTTGATTGGGATTGACCACAAGCTCAGTGAGTGTAACTCCCTAAAAGATTTGATTTTCTACTACGCTTTTCCTAATAATGCCTATAAGTATCGCCTTAAAGGAGAATATGCTATTGATGGGATCGAGGAATTGATCGAGAAGGTGAATAGCATTCATGATAATTTTATACTCCCCTTTACCGTACATATTAATGCTGGATGCATTGAAAAAAACAATATTGCCGATTGGCTCCATAAATCTAAGCATTTCTTATTCAATGATATGAGATATAAAGAGAAATACAGAGCATTTCTTGATGATTACATCAGTGCTTATCGCCGAGTCAAAAATATATCTGTTGATGAGACTGTGGATGAAGAATGGGATTTGATGGTGAGTGAGGCCTCTAAGGTAAGAGATCGGGTTGCTCATAAGGTTGAGGATAATACCGATTATTCATTTGATGATGAAACTTTTGATGGAGTAAAGTTAGTTTTGTCTCTACTTCAGTCAAGTGATGGTGATTATTCTCAGCATATTAAGTCTGAGTTGGATTCTAAACGTATTAACTTGATTAAATCTATGTGGGAACCTCTGGAGTATGATTTACCCTATCTCCGTGATTATAAGCTAATAGTTGATATGGGAGCACACCATCTTTTTAGAAGATAGTCAAAAATACAAAAAATAGTGTATGGCGAGCGCTCGCTGCACTAACATCAGCATGTATAAAAATCTGGTAGCTCCTATCACAAGGCTAATAAAAGTGAGATTATTCTTTTAGTAGAGCCCTGCCAGAGACTGAAAGACAGTCTAATCCGGTATCCAGAGGTGAGAGGATGTCTGAAAAGTCAGAAATGATCTTATAAAAGCCATCTAATCTGTCAGACAGCCCCAGTCAAAAGCTACTTTTTTCGTCAACTTCGGGACGCGATCGCTCTCATTTGAAGTAGCCAATTATACTTCTCAGACATCCTCAAGCTTATTCATAAATTGTTTCACTTCATTACTAAAAGTTTGTTTCCTAAACCTTTCATTAGTCGCTGAAAAAGTCAAAACTAAGTTTAAGCGTTTCTACACTCGCCACTGATCAAAACAAATATTCAGTAGATCGAATTACTTGCTGGGGTGGATGAAGAATTTGTAACAAGCCAATATCAAGGATTTTGTGATGAAAAAAACCTTAAGTGACAAGATTATTGAATCTAAAACCATTGAGGGTAACGAACCAGATAGCCTGTATCAACGTGTGTGGATTGACGGACTATTGGGGCATGATGCAACCATTGCTTTGTTAGCTCAACAATTTGATGAATTAAATCTGAGGGTATGGGACCCAAGCCGAGTTATTTTTACCAACGATCACTTTTCCCCCCCAGCTACATCTGAGCGTGCAGATATTTCCAATCGATTTATTCAATTTGCCCAAAATCATAAAATTGAGCACCTACTACTAGATCGGGGAATTTGTCATCAGCTATTAGTAGAGCATCCGATATGCAAGCCAGGAGCACTGATTGTGGGGGCAGACAGTCACACTATTATGGGCGGTGCCTTAGGGGCTTGTGCTACAGGAATGGGGTCAACAGATATTTTATATGCCTTAGCCACTGGCACCACCTGGTTACTCAGACCAGAATCTATCAAAGTAATATTTCGTGGCAGTCTTCCACCTAAATGCAGTGGGCGTGATGTGATTTTGGAGTTGATGCATCGCTTAGGAGAAGAGGGCGCACAATATCGCACCTTGGAGTTCCATGATTTAAGTAAGTCACGCTTGAAGCAAGACGATCGCTTTGCTATTGCCAATATGGCAGTTGAGTGTGGTGGAAAATTTGGCATATTTGTACCGGACGAAATTACAGAGGCATATCTAAAGCAGCGGGATGGAAAAGTGGACACAAGTTCGTGGCTTTATCCAGATTCGGATGCTGTGTACCTTAAACAAATTGAGATAGATTTGGACCAATTGTCACCTCGTGTTGCCAAACCATGGTCGCCAAGCAATGTAGTGCCTATTGAAGTTTTAAATTCTGTACCCATTACTACAGCTTTTTTAGGTTCCTGCTCTAGTGGCCGTTTAAGTGATATTGCGGATGCAGCAGAAGAGTTAGAAGGCAAAAGCATTCATCCTCGCGTACGCTTTGTGGTGATTCCAGCTTCCCAACAAGTATTTCAAGAGGCTTTGCTCAAAGGATATGTGCTCACTTTGACCCGCTCTGGAGCCGTATTTAATCAAAGTAGCTGTGGGCCTTGTGGTGGCATTGATAAAGGGGTACTAGGAGCGAAAGATGTGTGTGTTTCTACATCAAATCGTAATTTTCGTGGACGTATGGGACACTGGGAAAGCCAAACTTATTTAGCTAGTGCACGAACTGTAGCCAAGGCCGCATTGGCCGGTGCCTTAAGACCAGATTTATATGATGTTGAGGTGTTTAAATGAAAGTGCTCGATCGCATTAAAGGACAGGCTTGGTGTTTTGGGGATAATATGAATACAGATGTGATTCACTCACCACGCTTTTTCAGTTTAGACCCAGAAGTGATAAAAAAAGGCTTGTTTCATGGGTTAGATCCGAACATTCAACCCAAAATGCAGGCGATGGATCTGATAGTGGGCGGCATCAACTTTGGTTGTGGTTCCAGCCGTGAAACCTCCGTTAGAAGTTTGTGCTTAAACCAAGTGGGTGCGATTATTGCTGTTGATTTTGCTCGTATTTTTTTTCGCAATTGCACCAATATGGGCTTGCCCTGTTTGATGTTTAAAAACCCAAAAGACTTATCACGCATTACCACTGGCATGGCTTTGCAGGTAGATGCTTTGGCTGGGCGCATTTTACTGCCAGATCAAACTGAAATTCAGTGCAAGCCGGTAAATGACTTCATTCGTAATATTTGGATGAAAGGTGGACTTTTAGCTACTTTGCCGCAATCAAATAAATAAAACTATGAGAAACTCGCGATTAAGAGTCCTTAGCTGGCAGGGTGGTTGGGGAAGTGCCTTTTGGCGATGTGTGGCTGAACCGTTTACTGCACAATTTGGCATCGAGGTAGAGATTTTTCCTCATGTGGGACTGAGCTTGCCCGATCCTTTGCCCCAGGTAGATTTAGTTTGGTGTAATACGATTGCAGCACATAAAGCGGCGAGTCTTGGGCAAGTTCTCCCTTGTTCCCCTAAAATGAAACATGCTTGTACCGCTTTATCTACAAGAATCTTGGGGGCTTTAGATGGGATTGTACATGCTTATTCTATACCTTATGTGTTGGTCTACAACCATGAGCGTGTAACATCTTTTGAAAGTTGGCAAGATTTACTCAAGCCAGAATACTATGGGAAAATTGCATTTTACCCAGGAGGTAATGGTTTTTTTCCCATTGCCCAAGTTGTTGGTGGTGGATGCTTAGAGGAAATGCCGAACAACATGACACCCTGTTGGCGTTTTTTGGAGCAATTGGTGCCGCAGTTGGGTCATTTGGATTACAGCATTGGTATGGAAAAATTGTTTGAACAAGAAAAAATCCTACTGGCCTTTAGGGCTTTAACCAATGCCTTAGCGTTTGCCGAAGCAGGTTTGCCTGTTAGTTGGATGATTCCCAAAGAAGGTACTTGCGTGACAGAGGATGGTTTTTTCATACCCAAAGATACACCAGAACCTCAAGTTGAAGCGGCCGAGTCATTGATTCAATTTGCTCTAACCCCTAGTGTACAAACCCAGTGGTGCAAAGCTTTAGGAGCTATTCCCATGCATTTGTCGGCGCAAACGCCTGAGTTGCTCGTGCATCATCCTTTATTGCCATCGGGACCAGAGTCTATGGATAAAGTTTTGCGTTTGCCAAAGGCGATAGAACTGCATTATAGTCTCGAGTGGGAAAAGAAATTTTCTCAATTGGTTCGTTGTCATAGAGAGCGGGTACATCGCAACTAAAATACCTAGTTTTGTTGAGAATTCAGCTATATCATTGAGAATCTAACCCCGAGTTCATCGGCATCGCGTAAGGAGAAGTATAAAAATAAAGTCTATATCCAGAGGGGGTGACCCCCTTAAAAACCCTGAGATTAGTCAATGAAATAACCCAAAAATAATACTTTGAATAATGGAGGTTTAAGCTAATGATTATAGTCATGAAACCAGGCACTACTGTCCCAGAAATTGAACGAGTCAGCCAAGAATTACGGAGCTGGAATATCACACCAGAAAAAATCGCAGGCAATCACGAAACAGTGATTGGTTTAATCGGTGATACAGCAGCTATCGATCCGCTACAAATCCAACAATTAAGCCCTTTTATTGAGAAGGTTATGCGGGTAGATAAACCCTTCAAACGAGCTAGTCGAGAATTTCGCAATGGAGAGCCTAGTACAGTATTTGCAGAAACACCTAATGGATTTGTAGCCTTTGGTCAAAACCGTCCCATAGTTCCAATAGCTGGACCCTGCTCAGTAGAAAATGAAGAAATGATTCTCGAGACAGCTCTGCGAGTCAAGGCGGCTGGTGCTAAGTTCTTGCGAGGTGGAGCCTACAAACCCCGGAGTTCTCCTTATTCTTTCCAAGGGCACGGGGAGAAAGCCTTGCGCTTACTGGCAAAAGCTCGTAGGGTTGCAAATTTGGGCATTGTGACTGAAGTCATGGATACAGCCAATCTCGAGAAAGTTGCCCAGGTCGCTGACATCATCCAAATCGGTACCCGTAACATGCAGAATTTCCCACTGTTGAAGCGAGTAGGAAAGATAAATAAGCCAGTTTTACTCAAGCGAGGCTTTGCTGCCACGATTGAAGATTGGCTCATGGCGGCTGAGTACATTCTGGCAGCAGGTAACCCGAATGTAATTCTATGCGAGCGGGGAATTCGCACCTTTGACCGGCAGTATACGCGCAATACCCTCGATCTGGCCGCCGTTCCCGTCCTGCGAGGGCTTACTCACTTACCCATTATGGTTGACCCCAGTCACGGCACAGGTCGAGCAGAGTACGTTCCAGTCATGGCCAAGGCTGCGATGGTTGCTGGGGCAGATTCTCTGATGGTAGAGGTTCACCCCAATCCTGCCAAGGCTCTCTCAGATGGCCCTCAATCTCTGACTCTGGAGCAATATGAGGCATTAATACAGGAGATGGCTGTTATCGGTCAAGCTGTTGGCCGTTGGTCTCAAAAATTTCCTAGATCGACAGTGCCTCCTGGTTCACACAGACATGGAGCGGCTGCATAACGAGATCCCACTCCAGAGTAGCTCGATACCTCATTCATGTTTTTGCCATACAACCTTTTTAATAATTTCCCTCAAGTATTTGGAGAGAATTCCCCATGATTTTTGATACCCATAGCTACACAACTACAGGTGGAGTTTACGTGTCTCGCTCCTCTACTGAGACTTTGATGGAAACTGCCATTGAAGAGGTATTATCACGTCTTGATTCTCAGCGTGGCGGTTTGCTGACAAGCAGCTACGAATACCCAGGACGATACAAAAGATGGGCAATAGGTTTTGTCAATCCACCCCTAGAACTTGTTACCCGCGATCGCTCTTTCACAATCAAGGCTCATAACGAGCGAGGTATGGTGCTATTACCATTTTTAGCAGAGCATCTGTACGAGGGAGCGCAACTTCAGGCAGTCAATTGGGACAAGGATCGGATCACTGGCTCTGTCCGACTAACGGAACGTTTCTTTTCAGAAGAAGAGCGAAGTAAGCAACCATCTGTTTTCAGTATCGTTCGCGAGATTCTATCTGCCTTCGACAGTCCTGAAGATGACCACCTGGGACTCTACGGTGCCTTTGGCTACGACTTGGTTTTCCAGTTTGAGTCAATGCCAAAACTGCTTGAGCGTTCTCGGGATCAGCGAGATCTGTTGCTGTATCTGCCTGATGAACTGGTAATTGTTGACTACCATCTGCAACGCGCATTTCGCTTGCAGTATGAATTCGAGACCAAGCACGGTAGTACCAGGGGGCTACCTCGCAGCGGTGAGGTCATTGATTACAAAGGTAAGTGTCTGACCCCTACTCAATCCTCCGATCATGAAAGAGGCGAGTATGCCAACCAGGTTGAGAAAGCACTCGATTACTTCCGTCGGGGCGATTTATTTGAAGTCGTTCCCAGTCAAAGCTTCTTTGAAGCCTGCGACAAATCCCCAGCAGAGCTATTCCAAACGCTGCAGCAGATTAATCCCAGTCCCTATGGATTCATTTTCAATTTAGGTGGAGAGTATCTGGTCGGTGCCTCTCCAGAAATGTTTGTGCGCGTAGAAGGCAGGTGCGTAGAAACCTGCCCCATCAGCGGTACGATCCGGCGAGGAAAAGATGCGATTGATGATGCTGCTCAAATCCTTCAGCTTCTTAACTCACGCAAGGATGAATCTGAACTGACCATGTGTACTGACGTCGATCGCAACGACAAGTCGCGCATCTGTAAGCCTGGGTCAGTACGAGTGATTGGTCGCCGTCAGATTGAGATGTACTCTCATCTAATCCATACAGTAGATCACGTTGAAGGCACGCTGGGGTCTGAATTTGATGCCTTAGATGCCTTTCTGACCCATCTGTGGGCAGTGACGGTAACAGGAGCGCCAAAACGGGCAGCAATGCAGTTTATCGAACAGCACGAGCGCAGCCCTCGGCGTTGGTACGGTGGAGCAGTCGGATACTTAACCTTCAAAGGCGACTTGAATACGGGTTTAGTCCTGCGGACGATTCGGCTGAAGGACTCAATTGCCGAAGTGCGAGTAGGTGCGACCGTCCTTTATGACTCCGTTCCCGAAGCCGAAGAACAGGAGACCCTTACTAAAGGGGCTGCTCTGTTCCAGACACTTTCCCAGACCAAGCACACTCCTAAACATCTTTCAATTAACTCGCATCTTGACGACCATCGAGCCAGTCCTGAACCTGACAAACAGGTTTTACTAATTGACTACGAAGACTCTTTTGTTCACACCCTCGCTAACTACATTCGTCAAACCGGTGCCACAGTGACAACACTGCGCCATGGCTTTTCCGAATCAGTCTTCGATACAGAATGTCCAGACCTTGTTGTCCTATCTCCTGGACCTGGCAGACCTAGTGACTTTCGCGTAGCAGAAACCATCGCAGCTTGCCGGAAACGGCAAATTCCCATCTTTGGTGTTTGTTTGGGATTACAGGCAATTGTTGAAGCCCACCGAGGTAAATTGGGAGTTCTCAACTATCCCCAGCACGGCAAGACATCTCGCGTTTCTGTTATTGCTCCAGATTCTGTCACTTTCAAAGACTTACCACAATCTTTTGAAGTTGGTAGATACCACTCGCTGTTTGCTTTGCCTGAGAGTCTGCCCACCGAACTTAAAGTTACGGCCATCTCAGAAGATGGCGTGATTATGGGGATCGAGCATCAGACCCTTCCCATTGCCGCCGTTCAGTTCCATCCAGAATCAATTATGACTTTAGCCGGAGGAGTCGGTCTGGCAATTATTAAGAATGTAATTAATACTTACGCCAACACAAAACCCTCCTCGGTTCTTGCCGCCTAGGACATTAATTGACTCGTGAGTAGAGTACAAAGATGCAAATATGTTACCATCAAGCTTCCACCACTGCTGAGGCAAAACCGCGCCATATTCTCAAAGAGATTTTTGGGCACAAACGGCAAGAAGTCCTACTGTTGAGCAAGCAACTGCCTCTAGCCGATCTACAAAATCAGGTCAGTTCCGCCCCTCCCCCGCGAGATTTCCTGGGTGCCTTGCGGCAGAATCCCACTAAACCCAGCTTAATTGCAGAGGTCAAGAAAGCGTCACCGAGTAAAGGAGTAATTCGTGACGATTTCGACCCGGTCAAGATTGCCCAAGCCTATGAGCGAGGCGGTGCCACCTGTCTCTCCGTGCTAACTGACGAGAAATTTTTCCAGGGCAGTTTTGAGAATCTGTGGGCGATTAGACAGAGCGTAGCACTGCCGCTACTGTGCAAGGAGTTTATTATTGATCCTTACCAAATTTATCTGGCACGCGTCAATGGTGCAGATGCAGTGCTACTGATTGCCGCCATCTTATCCGATCGAGGTCTCCAAGATTTTCTCCAAATTGCTCAGCATCTGGGCATGAATGCTCTGGTGGAAGTGCATACTCTAGCTGAACTCGACCGGGTGCTGGCTTTACCAAATGTGCAATTGATAGGGATTAACAACCGTAATCTGCAGAACTTCACGGTCGATCTGGGAACCACACAAAAACTGATGGCACAGCGGCGGGAACAGCTACGCAGCTTGGGCCTAACAGTCGTGAGTGAGTCTGGTTTGCATACAGCGGCTGATTTAGCTCTTGTGGCATCATCTGGTGCCCATGCTGTCCTGATTGGAGAGTCTTTAGTCAAACAGGCCAATCTAGAGCGGGCTGTGCTGACTTTAGCATCACGACTTTAAATTAACAAACCGAAGGTGTAAAAAATGACAAACTTAAATTCAATTAATTCTGAACAAGAACTACTGCACTCAGTACGTCAATGGCTTGAATCTATAGAGGTTCACAATCCCAAAATAGCTAAATTGTTTTGCAGAATAATTCCTGGCCGTTGTCCTTTTGAGCAGGAAATCAAACTCTTTGACCGCACCATATTTAGAATTCCGCCCCTATGCAAGCTGAACCCTCTTTACGAGGAATTGGTTGACCTTCGCTTTAGGTGTCTGTCCTATTTAGGAGATGAATGCGGTGAAGATATAAAACTCTATTACTGATAGTAAGGAGAATAAATAAGATGACCTCTATCTTTCATTGCTTTAAGACTTTACGCGATCGCCATCAATGCGCGCTCATTCCCTTTATCACAGCAGGCGATCCGGATTTAGAAACAACAGCAGAAGCCTTACGCGTCTTAGATCGTAATGGTGCTGACTTGATCGAGTTAGGCGTTCCCTACTCAGATCCGCTGGCAGACGGACCTGTCATTCAAGCCGCCGCTACCCGCGCCCTGAACAAGGGAACTCGATTGGAACAGGTTCTAGAGCTTGTTGAGGCTGTTAGTCCCAGCCTACAAGCGCCGATAATTCTATTCACTTACTACAACCCGATTTTGAACCGAGGTATTGAGCAGTTTCTCACTCAAATTGCCCGTGCGGGAGTACGAGGATTGGTCGTGCCAGACCTACCACTAGAGGAGGCCCATGAACTGCTAGAACCCGCTGCCGCTATGGGAATTGAGGTGACTTTGCTGGTGGCTCCTACCAGTTCAAAAGAGCGCATTGAGGCGATCGCTGGTTCCTCTGGTGGATTCATTTACCTAGTGAGCGTTACTGGCGTTACAGGCATGCGCTCTCACCTACAAGCGCGTGTTAAGGATTTACTGATGCAGATGCAAAGTGTAACCGACAAGCCGATTGGCATTGGTTTTGGCATCTCTGAACCGGAACAAGCGCGTCAAGTGAGGGATTGGGGTGCCGATGCCGTCATTGTGGGTAGTGCTTTTGTGAAACGCTTGGCAACGGGTACACCAGCCCAAGGACTGCAAGCCGTTGAAGAACTTTGTCGCTCACTCAAAGCAGCGATTACCATCACGACAGACCTCAAGCCAGCACTGTTAATTTAGCCAGTTGCTCAAGAAATTAGAAGAGGAGATTCCTAACCAATGGTCAGCACAAAATATATTCCTGCTCCCTGTCCACCTGCACAAGCGCGACCTGACAGACTCGGTCGATTTGGACGCTTTGGCGGTAAGTACGTACCTGAAACTTTGATGAGCGCCCTGAGCGAGCTAGAAGCAGCTTTTGAGCAATGCCGCAGAGAGCCAAACTTCCAACTTGAACTTCAAGGTTTGCTGCGGGACTACGTGGGACGACCAAGTCCTCTGTATTTCGCTGAGCGTCTAACAGCTAACTACGAGAGAGCTGATGGCACAGGTCCACAAATCTACCTCAAGCGCGAGGACTTAAACCATACGGGCGCTCATAAAATTAACAACGCTTTAGCTCAGGTGCTGTTAGCTAAGCGCATGGGAAAGCAGCGCATTATTGCTGAGACAGGAGCCGGTCAGCACGGTGTTGCTACAGCAACAGTATGTGCCCGTTTCGGTCTGGAGTGCGTTATTTATATGGGCATCCACGATATGGAGCGGCAGGCTCTCAACGTATTTCGGATGAGGCTGATGGGAGCCGAGGTGCGTCCAGTGGAAGCAGGCACGGGAACGCTCAAAGATGCCACTTCCGAAGCAATTCGGGACTGGGTGACCAACGTGGAAACTACCCACTACATCCTCGGTTCCGTTGCTGGACCCCATCCTTATCCCATGATGGTGCGCGACTTCCAGGCGGTGATTGGACAGGAAACTCGCGTTCAGTGCCAGGAAAAATGGGGAGGCTTACCGGATATCCTCCTAGCCTGTGTGGGTGGTGGTTCAAATGCGATCGGACTCTTCCAGGAGTTTATTGATGAACCGACCGTGCGGCTAATTGGAGTGGAAGCAGCAGGTGAAGGCGTTGACTCCGCAAAGCACGCTGCTACCCTCACGCGGGGGCGAGTCGGGGTTTTGCATGGTGCCATGAGCTACTTACTACAAGATGAGGATGGTCAGGTGCTCGAGGCGCATTCGATTAGTGCCGGACTAGACTATCCCGGTGTTGGTCCTGAGCATAGCTATTTGAAGGAAATTGAACGGGCCGAATACTACAGCATCACTGACCAGCAGGCTTTAGCAGCATTTGGGCGCCTCTCTCAACTAGAAGGGATTATTCCTGCCCTAGAAACTGCTCACGCGATCGCCTATCTAGAAATTCTTGGCCCACAACTGAGCAGCAGTCCCCGAATTGTCATTAACTGTTCAGGGCGTGGTGACAAGGACGTGCAGACCGTTGCCAAGTTTTTGAACCCTGCTTATAGCGATCGGATTTGATTCATGAACAAGAGTGCGATCGCTATAGTGGAGTCTTGTTCGCGTGTCGGACACGCACTTAAGTCAAAAAGTTGCACACGGCGTGGATTTGGCTCTTTGACAACTTTTTCTCTCTCGCTTCACGTCTAGCTCAACATTTTACCGAAAAATTCGAAGTTATTTCTGGACGATTCCTTAAAGGAACTGGGCATGGTTCAACGTGCTTAAGTAGTAGGGTAACACTTTTAGAGGAGAGCAGAAACCTCAAGCTCTTGTTTTACAAGGGCTTGAGGCTTTGGGGTTTTGCCGAAAGTGTTACCCTGATTTGAACCATGCCTGAAAATGAGTAGTTTCGTCGCTGCTTGGCGATCGCACTCTTGTTGGCGATCGCACTCTTATTGGCGATCACACTCTTGTTCATGAATCAAATCTGATCGCTATATTTACGCCTTTGTGTACTAGTTACGTCGAATTCAGGTATAGATAATAATCTTCTTAAGTTCCTAAACTTCGGTTGTTATTACCCAAGCAGTGACTGAAGGAGATGATATTTTATTTGCATTATATATGTTTTATGAGTTGTATTATGACGTTTTATATGGGATTTTTGTGAGATTTATGTGTTTATCAATTAAAGAATCCAAGATAATATTTGTTTGAGAGAAAATCAAAAATCTAAGTAGAAATGCAAATTAGGTGTCAATACCCCAACAAATTTATCCCAAGTTCAGAGCATTGAGGTAAAAGTCGGCTTAAAAAGGGGGAATTTAAAGTCCCCCCGAACTTGCGGGGGATTAGGGGGGATCAAGGAAAGACAGGGCTTGTAAGTTTGTAACAAAAACTTTACACACAGCCTCTAAGATAAGCCCGAACGACCGATTTTCAGAGGGTTCAAAGCTTTTAGGGGGTGGGGAGTCAGTCCTTGGGAGTCTCCAAATTGAGTAAGTTAAGAATTTCTGACTTCCTACCTCGTCGGGACACATACCCCCAAGCCCTTACCAGATAAAGGTTTTACCTTAACTTAATGCCATTACTCCTTAAGTTCTTTCTTAAGATCCTAAACTTTGGTTGTTCAGACCGAAGTTGAAAGAATAAATTGGTATCAGCTAGCAACATTAATGGAACTCTAATCCTCCAGCAGACCCAGAAAGCCTGAACCAGTTGTCAAAAGTCGAAGAAGAAACTATGTTCAATTTAATGTCAGATTACAATAAACAGCAAACTTACATAAACCAGCCTGGGTTGAGACGGCCGTTGTCTCTTTCCTCTGCTGAAACATTTCCCATAGGGGTTTCACACTCTATAAGGCAGCAGGAACCATTATGCTCTTCTGGACATTCCTATTTCCAGTTACTTTTCGTTGGGGAAGGAAAGGGGTCTTACCAGATAGGGCATCGTAAAATTCCAGCTCAGAGTGGGAATCTTTTTTTGATTGCACCTGGAGAAGTAAACGACTTCAGTGGGCTAGGGACGACCTGGAATTGGATCGTCATTTTTGAAGCTGATGCCATTGTTCCCTGTCTGACAGATACCGATATTTTCGGTCTGCTACCCCACGAATTTGTATTACTATCATTTCTCCAGATTAAGAATGGTGAAATAAGGTGTTTCAACATTGCTCCTGTAGATATTCCACGATGGCTAACTCGACTACAACAGATAGAGAGGGAAATACACCATAAGCCGACCAGCTTGACGGAAACGGCAAGAACACTCCTGATTCAACTACTTATTGATACGGTTAGACTGATAGCTCCCCAGTTGTCCAAAAATCCACTCCATTCCCATCCTCTGCTGTCTAGTGTTTTCGATTTTATACAACAGAATTATAATCGTCAGATTAGCCTCTGTGATGTGGCTAAGGCAGTTGAGCGCTCTTCTGCTTATCTCACCGACTTGGTGCGGCGAAAGACTGGACGCACAGTACTAAATTGGATTATCGAATACCGAATGGCAGCAGCGCGGCGCTTGCTCTTGAGGACTACCTGCTCAGTGGAGTCCATTTCTCAAGACCTTGGCTATCTGGATAAGAGTCATTTTCTTCGGCAATTTCGAC
>JBFRWF010000088.1:0-8245 GCA_051439465.1 Xenococcaceae cyanobacterium
CAGGGACTCGCTAGACTAGACTTCGTCCCTGCTACGCAGCGCGTCGCTGCTCCGCAGAGCGCTCAAAGGCATCTGCGTTAGCAGCGACGAAGTCTAAAGGCTTGCATGCAAAAGGCAAAAGGGGGGAACAGGGGAAGAAAAAGACAGAAAATTGATAAAGGGGGTTTTAGATCCGGATTTAGTATAATGTATTATCACAAGATTATATGTTTTGAGTAGATTGGCTCTCGCCAACGCAGAAAAACTCCGAGTATTTATACTTAATGCGATCGCCAATCTACCCAGAATTTACATACTACTTTGCATATTACCAGATGGCCTGCAGAATGTGGGTTCAAAAGCAGCTCTACCTAGCGTTAGGCCGCACCTTTGGGTTGCAGAATTTTGATACCGTATTCTCTTCGAATGTCATTTAGCTTTCTATCAATATCAGCTGATAAGTTTTCTATAGGCCAGCGCTTCCTCATGTGTATAGACCTGAAGATTATCTTGACTGCCAAAGCTAAGGAGCCTAACCAATGATGCACGAGCTTAGAATGTCCAATTTCTTTAAGGGTTGATTTGTGCTCTTGATGCTTCGCTGTTTGGTGCATTTCTCGAAACGTTATAGTAGTACCAAACAACATCCAAATGTGTGCAGCAATTTCACCCCGTAAATTTGTTTCACAGCCAAATAAAACATGTACCGCGTCATGGGGATCTAGTGCAGGAGTAAAGTCTTCAGAAAGGGTTTGAGATGCGTCTCCTTCGGAACCTTCGGCTACGCGAAGCTCTTTGATCCCTTCTCGTAACGTCATTTCTGAACCGGGGTTCAAGTATCCAAGCATGAGGTCTAACTTATAATTAGGCGACTGACCTACGAACCAAGGATATCATATAGCAATCGGAATTGATTTGTAAAAAAGAACAGACTCCGGAGAGGGGGAGAGGGGGAGACGGGGAGACGGGGAGGAAATCGCTGCTGAGTTATTTGAGATAGAAGAAAAGGCGATCGCAGGGTAACAAAGCACAAATTTTGTTACTCATGAGGCGATTGAGGGGGGTGATCGCTTCGGACAGATTCACTCAACCTCCCTTCAGCCAGTGATTGTAGCCATTAGTATGTACAGGCGCATTCATAGATAGCCCTAGAAACTGCTCATACCCCTTCCTAAACCTTTCCTTTCCATTGTTCTCAACGATAGTACCGTGAGCCATAATGACTCGCTCAAAATCCCAAGCCAAAACTTTTTGAACTGACTGACTTACTTTCTCCTTGTCCCTTGTGGCAATCCGTTCCAGTAAAGATGGACTTAGATTCTTATAGCCTCCAAGCACCCTCGTCGCAAATTGTGTTATCAGTGGAAAGCTTTCATCAAAGTGAAAAGCTGTGTCCGTTAATATCAGTGTGCGACTTTCCGGGTGAAAGAAAACGCATTCATTCAGCGAATCAAATCCACTTAAACTAAGCGTTCTAAATCCGTCAAATAGTAGATATTCTATCCCCCTCAAAAAACTATTTTCATCGTTCTTTATAACTTGATCGATTGGAAGCTCTGGTTTTTTGTATTCCAAACCTGGCGCAACCCAGAGTATCGCTTTTGGGTAGAGGGCCTTAAACTTAGATACAAACAGGTAATGATAAAGATTTGGAGCAATGATATGGCTAACATATCCAATCTCGTCGAGCTGATGAATGATTGCATCATCAACTAGAATCGGAGAGATAATGGCTAACTCGTTATTTGCAAGACGAAGAACCGTCATTCTTGTACCAACACTGAGGCCAAAATATCTCAATGGCTGTTCGGCAACCCAAATATTTACGTCAATCTCTTTGAGCATAGTCAATAGTAAACTACCAATCTGGTTAGACGAACTCACCTAGCTTCAAGATCCTACTGAAACCCTAACTTCAGCAGAATATCTCTAGCTAGAGAGGAGTAGTAAAATCTCCACAACAGAGCGGACCAGTCCAGCAAAGTGAGTCGTTTGAGCAAAGCGAGTCACCCCAACAAGGGCTACAAGCTATTATTGCATTATATTCCGATTCCGATTTTGAAGGCTTGGTTCGCACTCGTTATGCTGAAATCTCCAAAGCAAAATCTGAAAATGAAGTAAAAGCAATTTCCAATAACGTATAACATCTACAGGCGATCGCGTCCCACTCAGAGCAATTCTCCTTGTATCTGGTATTAGCCCACGCCATCCCTGCCTTTTTTAACAAGCCCTTAGTTAGATCAGAAAGCACAGATGAACCTTACTGACGTCATAATCTTCATTTCATCTGGAATCTTGTTGGTCCTGATTTGGATCTATTCGCTCCGGTTCCTTGCTTGTTCTGGCGGTTGGCAAAAGCTGTCGGAGGCTTATCCAGCTCGAGAGCAGGTGAACAGCCATAAATGGGTTCGTCAAAGTGCCACATTTGGCGATCATGTTAATTACACCCGTCTGCTCACCTTGTCGGTAAATCAGAATGGCGTCCAATTTGAGGTGACTCCACCCTTTCATTTTGGGCATGCTCCAGTGTTCGTTCCATGGGCTGATATGTCCTTTTCAGAAGCGCCTAAACCTCTGCGATATCCGGTTCTTCTCCGTTTTGAGCGAACTCCGGAAATTTCCTGCAGAATTCCCAAAGAGCTGGCGGCGCGGTTACAGGCAACGTCTCACTGCCGCTAGAACACCGATAGTGAAATAGATAGCTTCACAGGCTCCAGATCTCGATTGAATGCTGAGGGACAATCAATCCAGACTGCACCATCATCTGTTGAGAGCCGATAAGCAGATTTTCCTTGTTCTAACTGGTTATTACTCCTCCTGCCCCCTGCCTTTGACCAAACTAGAAGTTAAATTCAAGGTGCAAGATCTCAGTAGAAGGCGATCGCTGTAATATGGAATTAGTCAGTCGATCGCACAACCTGGACATGATGTCTCCAAAAATCCCAATTCGAGGATTATCCAAGCTGCTATGGGAAGCTCCTCTGAGGGGGGGGCTGATGATAGCAGCCTGGTTAATGCTGTTCCCAGGCGTGGCAGCATCAGCAGTGCCCAATGGAACCTGGCTGTCTAAACCCCAAATTTGGTTTCATAGGTCTACAAATACGCTCAGCCAGGTCATGGAGCGCATCAAAGGGCAGCGATACAAGATTGTCTTTCTGGATTACCGCAATGTGTCCGATGCGGTACAGCGACAGGTCAGTCAAGAAGCTCGACGGCACGGTTTAATCCCGATCGTCTGGATCCAGTCGCCGCAGTATCGCTCCCTCACAGTGCAACAGCTGATGCATGAGGCTCGTCATGGCGATGGCATGCAGGTGGACGATCACTTCTTTGCTCATTACTCCCTCAGGCATTTCTACTTGTTACATGAGAACTACAACAAACCCATCTTCTGCAGCATTCAACCGTTCCAAGCAGCTAAGGTTCCCCGCCGTGGCTGCACTCAACTGGATGTTCAATGCTATACGCCCCAAACATTTAGCAGCTGTATAAAGCTGGCAGACCAACTCAAGGCGGTCACTAGCCTGTCAACCAAGAACACCCTCAGATATCGGGGACAATTGGGGGGGCGGGCGTTTAATGTATTTCTGTGGCCCCACACCAATGAATACCGTTAGGTTTGAAATATATTTGGTAGTTCTATGTATATAGCTTTAATTTTAATTATTCTTGTCATAACTACCATTTCATATACGAGGTCAAAATTTAAACCTACTCTTCAAAAGAATATAAAGTTTATATTATTTTCAATTACGTTTTCATTAATAATAGGTTGGTTATGTGGTCCAATTGAGACTAGGCATTTTGAATTCCCTTGGTGGACAAGATCAATTTTGATTGTTTTACCTACATATTCATTACTTTTGTTAGGTTACTTTAAATATTGGTCTAAACGCAATCCACCTGAATCAGAAGGGGGTTGAGTAGCAACTGTACAGAAAGTGCCGTTAAGTCTGAAACTCCTTCACATTAAGGCTTTAGAAATAAGTATAACTAATCTTCCTCGTTGGTTTCTTCAGTCGTATATAAACTTACCAATCTAGCAATAAATACTGCTGGGTACATCTGCCCAATAAGCGCCTCTATATTTGCTAATGCCATCGCCAATCTATTCACAGGACTGATATCGCCATAACCAAGAGTTGTTAGCGTAGTAAAGCTGAAATAAGCTAACTCATATGAACTTATTTGTTCAATTGAAACAGAAAAAGCATCCGAATCAATTATATATATCATTTGATAAAAATGTAACCATAACAAGCCTATAAGCAGGTATACCGAGATTCCACCTTGAATAGTGTCAGCAGTAACTTTTTTATATAAAAATATTCTTCTCATTAGCAATAAAATAGTCATTGTCATGAATAATGAATCTATTAAGGAGCTGGCAAAATACAAGGAATTGACGAGGTGAGGAATTGATTCTCCCTTTACAGCAACAATATCAGATAACAAGGAAAACACTGCTAGAAAAAGAAAAAAATATCTAACTTTTTTAGGTAAATAGAACGTTCTAATAACCAAAAAAATTGTTGCAAAGAAAACTAAAGCAATAACAATTGTGCTTATCCCACTTTGCTCTAACAAAGAAAATAACAAAAAAAGTAGAATGAGAGCCCAGAGGAGATGAGTATATTTTTTTTGAGAGAATTTCTGCCACTGGATGAGTTTCATTTTCTTGAATGGGTTTGTACGGTCTTAACTTTAAATATAAACCGGGAGGAAGGCTACCAGTTTAAGTCGGGACAGTCAAGGGTTAAATATTTTCTTTATATATACCCTCTACGGCATAGCTAAAGCTATACTAAATGATTGTTTGACCGCAACTTAGTATAAATAGGATACCCAGGCTTTTTTTGCTTCCGGTGAACCATACCAAATGCCAGAAGAATTAGGAGAATGCATCACGCCTTCAAGAATTAGATTCGTAGCACCATCTAAATGAGCGGCGGCAATTGGAGTAATCCCATCTCCCCAGCAGTTACCCTTTCCGCAAGTCAGTTGGTAACTGTTGTAGGCTAACCAGCTACCTAAACGTTTTTTACCATATACCGCCTTCCCGGCAACACAAACATAATGGACATTTGGATAGAAAGCCCCCGGATAATTATCCTTGACAAAATCTAGATTCCGCTTTGTCCAGCGTTCCTGACTAATGTGGGGTGTTCCCAACGTCACCAGGGTGGCAACGTGGGAGTGAGCTTTCCACACCCCATCTGAGGACGTAACATCTCCGTGGATATCGTAGGGTTTTTCTCCCAAATAAATACGGGCAATCCATCCCCCAGCGGAGTGGCCAATCAGGTTAACCTGAGAAACATTGTATTGCTGCAAAGTCTGTTTTACTGTGCGGTCAATTTGCCTTAAAATCGGCACTACTGAACGACCTCCGAGAGTTGGGAACCAATCTCGTTTACGCAAGGGTACTGTCACCGCAGGAATACCCTGCTGATTTAAAGCTTTTTCTAGATTGTGGTAGTCGGTGGCTCTAGCGAAGTAACCCGGTAAAATGACGGTTGGTAATGGCATTTTAGATTTTATATGAAAGTTCACCCAGGTATTCTTTATGGTATTAGTTTAGGAACAGGGGATCCGGAGCTGATTACGCTCAAGGGATTGCGCTTGTTACAAAAAGTTTCTGTGGTGGCTTTTCCCGCTGGGGTGGGAGACAAGCCGGGAATGGCGCAGCGAATTGTCTTACCCTGGCTTGCACCGGATCAGCACAAGCTGGCTTTGCGCTTTCCTTATGTGCAAGACGATCGAGTTTTGATTAAGGCATGGCGGGAGGCAGCAGAACAAGTTTGGGAATATCTGAAACTGAATCAAAATGTTGCCTTTGCTTGTGAGGGAGATGTTAGCTTTTACAGTACTTTTACTTATTTAGCACAGACTTTGCAACAAGTGCATCCAGAAGCAATGGTTCAGATGGTACCGGGAGTTTCTTCACCGATGGCGGCAGCAGCAGCCTTGGGACTGCCTTTAACATTTCGCAGTCAGCGCCTTGCGGTGCTACCAGCGCTTTATACAGTGGGAGAGTTAGAAGCGGTGCTCGAATGGGCGGATGTGGTGGTGTTGATGAAAGTTAGTTCGGTTTATGAGCAGGTTTGGCAAGTTTTGAAGCAGCGTCAGCTACTAGAGCGCAGTTGGGTAGTAGAGCGGGCAACTTTACCTAATCAGGTGATTTATTGTGATTTGGGCGATCGCCCCAGGTTAAAACTGTCTTACTTTTCTTTGTTGATCGTACAACTGACAGTTTTCTGAGCATTAGTAAATAAATATTAAGAATATGTTGAACTATTTTGACTCAACAATAAAATTGAATTAGTGTATTTTACTAGTCAAAATATTTCATGCAGTCAATCAAAAAAATCATCAGAGGATTTTGTTTAGGTTGCTTATTGCTAATTAATTTTCTCCCTAATGCATTAGCAGATAACTCAGGGGAGCAACTGGAGGCAATTCTACCGGACTTAAGCGGCCCAGAACTGTTGCAAGAAGTAGCCAAAGAATATGCTCCGGAGCAAACCCTTGGTTATAATCGAGGCAGAGATGTAATGTATACCACAATTGACAATCATGATGGTGTGGTCATGGGGATATATACTGGTTATTCTGTCAATATAGATCCGAGAGCTTCTAATCCAAGGAATATAACAAATCAAAATAATATGAATGCGGAGCATATTTACCCACAAAGTAAGGGGGCAACAGGTTCTGCGAGAAGTGATTTGCATAGTCTTTTTCCAGCTTATAATAGAGTAAATAGTGAACGAAGCAACAATCCTTTTGCCGAGAGCGATGATTTATTAACCAATAAGTGGTTCAGAGATGAGCAACAATTACCGACTAAACCAACTGAATTTATTGAGGAATATAGTGAATCATTAACTGGGGAATTATTTGAACCTAGAGAAGATAAAAAAGGTGATGTTGCTCGGGCTATGTTTTATTTCTACACAGTTTATAGATTTCAAGCCGATGCAGAAGATCCTAGCTTCTTTCCTGGGCAAAGGGAAACACTTTGTCAGTGGAATTTTGCGGATCCCGTCGATGAGGCAGAGATAGCTCGCTCTCATTTAGTTGCTGAATATCAAGGAAACGATAATCCTTTCATTATTGATTCAACTTTAGCTGCAAGAACCTATTGTCAGTAGCTCAAGATTTTTTGGCATGGTTCAATATGTAGAGTTGCAAGGTAACACATAGGGGTGTTAGTCTGGGAAACTTTTAGAACTTTGTCCCGGAGTCCGGTGTCTCCCCGTCTCCCCATCTCCCCGTCTCCCCGTCTCCCCCTCTCCCCCTCTAAGCGTGTTACTCTGTTTTGAACCATGCCGATTTTTTTCCCCTTCTCCCCCCTCCCCGTTCCCCGATCCGAAGTTCCCCGATCCGAAGTTCCCTGCTTCCAAAAAAAAGAGGTAGTTAACCCGGATTTGGTATAAGAGCAATGCCAGGGAAGTGATAGAACAACTGCTCGGGGACGCTGAGGGCGGATTTATCCGCCGTATCGCGCTTCCTCCCGAAAGTCTAAAGACGCGAATGTAAACAATATTTAAGAATTGTGTTTAGAAATATTTAAACTTTCCCAGTAAGTCCTAAGATAATCAGAACAGCGTGGTAACCTCTATTGATATTGACCAACACTGTAGTAATAGGGAAGGAGGACACCTTGGATTTGCAATCTGCTCAAGCCAAAAACGAAATGTTTCGGGAAGATATTAGTGAGTATGTGGCACAGCTGCAGCTTCACATGGCTCTGCAAGCCCGTAACTTAGTGCCTGGGCTCACTCAGGCAACCAATAGTCGAGAGCAGCTTTTACACCAAACTCAGGCCAATATCGAAAAGCTGGTTTCCCGTCAAGTGCTTTAGTTCGGACAACTACTGAAGACAGGAACGGAAAGGGCGATTGAGCCTCCCACGGCTCCGGTCAAATGATTTCGCTACGCTCCATCATTTTCCAAGCCGTGGGATTCGGACTGGCTTGCAACGGCTCCAACTAAGACCGAGGAGTGTTTCTTGAGAGCGCCCCACGAACCGCAGTCACCGAGCTGCTCCGCAGGGGCGTTAGCCTAGGTGCGCCTACGGCGAGCGCGTCCATTATGGATAAAGAAACACAAGTACTTCTCCCCCTCCCCCACTCCCCTTTCAAGGGTAGGTTTTTTAGATTTCGGGTTGAGACGAGCAGGGGGAGCAGGGGGAGCAGGGGAAGCAGGGGGAGAAAAAGCTTATTTTTTCGTTTCTGTGATCGTTCTGACTCACCCTTTTGTT
>JBFRWF010000089.1:0-9939 GCA_051439465.1 Xenococcaceae cyanobacterium
CCATCAAAATTGTAATGAGGAATCAAACAATAAGTTTTTCAATTACTCTTCCCCTCTCCCTGCTCAGAAGCTCCCTGCTCAGAAGCTCGCCTACAGCCCTAATCCTCAAAACTAAATTGATAGACTAGTAGGATGTCCTTGAATAGAGAATCTTCTTTCCTGTCTCCGAAAAATTGGCCTTTCAGTTTAGACTGGCTACCACCAGCAGCTTGCCTGGTAGGAGGGACGGTGCGGGATGCTTTACTCAACCGACAGGGGGAATATTTAGACCTAGACTTTGTTTTGCCTGCTGAGGTGGTAGAGACAGCGCGAAGAATTGCCAATCATTACAAAGTGGGGTTTGTCTTGTTGGATGAGCAGCGGCAAATTGCGAGATTGGTGTTTGAGCAGGGAACTGTTGATTTTGCCCAACAAGAAGGGGACAGCCTGGAAACAGACTTGCGGCGGCGGGATTTCACGGTGAATGCGATCGCTTACAATCCTCGCACTTGTGAATTAATCGATCCGTTGCAAGGACTGGTGGATTTAGAACAGGGCGTGCTGAGAATGGTTTCCAAAACCAATCTCGAGGATGATCCCTTACGGCTATTGCGAGCTTATCGCCAAGCTGCTCAACTCAATTTCACCATCGATCCGACAACTAGATCCACCATTCGCACTTTGGCTCCCTTGCTGGGAGTAATAGCAGCAGAGCGAGTGCAAACGGAGTTGGGTTATTTGCTTGCCAGTCCTCAGGGAAGCAGTTGGCTGGCTGCTGCTTGGGAAGATGGTTTAGTGCAAGTTTGGTTGAAGAATGCTAAGGCGGAGAATTTGCAGCAAGTAGCCAGGGTTGACTCCTCAGTCAGATTAATCACAAAGACTTGGCCTGATTTAATTAGTAGGGACAAGTTTAGGCAATTAATCAAAACTTCCACCGATAGTCTCTGGACAAAACTCGCCCTGATGGCCAAACTAGCCAGCCTTGTCTCCTCAGTACCAGCAGAAGCCGAATTAGAGCTAGTGCGGCTAAAGTACTCTCGTGCTGAGATTCGGACTGTTACCACCGCACTGAAATATTTGCCCCGACTCCTAGAACAAACAACCGCCCCAATGAGCCTGAGAGAGCAATATTTCTTCTTTTTGGATGTGGGAGATGTTTTTCCGATTTTGGCAGTGCTGGCGGTTGCTTTAGGGGTGTCCACCGAAGCGATCGCCCTCCTAATTAACCGTTACCTCGATCCCAAAGATCAAGTTGCCCATCCCAAACCATTAATTACGGGCAATGACTTGATGGAAACCCTTAACATCTCACCGAGTCCCAAAATTGGCAAGCTACTAACCGAAATTCAAATAGCACGCATCGAAGGAAAAATCTCTACTCGTGAAGATGCCCTGAAATTGGCGGCATCATTGCTTGAATCAAAGGTTCTATGTTGACATCTCCCCCGACCAATTTGTTGTGACTACTAATGGATTCACCGACAGACTTTAGTGTCTGTTGCGATGACTGTGCTGCCATCGCTTTGTAATGTGGATTTTGTTTTAATGCTTTGTCTAATTCTGGATAAGTTGTGTGGCAGCGGTAAGTTTTCCAGGCACAACGATAGTCGTCATCACGCCAATAAGTTGCAAGGGAATTTTCCATTTTTTCCAATCGAGAGAAATGATTTTGTCTCGCATAATAAATAGCGCAATTGATTAAACTATTGGCGTTCTTACACTGGTCAACCCAGAAAGCTGTCTCCGACTCGGTAAATACTGCTCTAACTGGAATCGTGCGGTACATTCTTTCACCACCCCCTGTTGATATTTATAAGAAAACCGACTTATTTTGTCAACCCTTATGGCTAAATTATCTTCAAAAGAAGTTTCCAGAACTTAGAAAGAGAAGAGACACAACGGGCTAAAACCTGTCGCGTCGGTTTCATCCCCTGGTTAGAAACCAGGGGTTCCAATACTGCTCGGTTAAGAAAAATTGTAGGTTGGGTAGAGCGAAAGCGAAACCCAACAAACCCATCCTCTAAGTTGGGTTTCGTGACCTGATGCTGTTGGCGAAATATAAGTTAACGTCCAAAACACTTATCCTGCGGTTGATCGCGTTACAAAAATACAAGATATTTTCAGGGCTGATTACGCAAGATCAAGACTTTCACCGTGTTAAGTAATGTTTCGCCAACAGCATCCGTGACCTCAACCCAACCTACTTTACTTCTGTACCCGAGCTTATCCGAGTAGTATTGCCAGGGGTTCTCACTTTCCCGGAATTTCGGATAGGTGCGATTGTCAGTAGATCGCAAACTTACGAAAGAATAGGGGTTTGGGGTCGGGCAATGAATTTGATAGAACGCGGATGACACGGAGCAACTGATTATCACGGATTTTTATTTCCTTCCATCAGATTATTTGTGGATATTCTTCTGACTTCTGATTGGCAAAGTAGCAACCTGTTGAGCAAACCAAGCCGCTACACGGGTATTTGCCTCTTGAGCCAAACGCTCTAGGGCTTGATTTAATAGAGAAATGGGTAAGTCCTGCAAAACTCCGGATTCAGTGCATTCAGCGTACTTACCATTTTCCTGCAACTGAAAGGCAAAGACTCTCTTACCACCAACATCTATTACCCAGTACTCAGAAATGCCCAAATCAGCATAAATTTTTTTCTTCTCATCCAGATCAATTGCCAAAGTTGTATCAGAGATTTCACCTACCAAATTAGGAACTTGCCACTGATGCAGATCAATGCGACGCAACTCTCCTGCTTGCCAACGAGGGTAGTCCTCACCCAAATAAAGGACTAAATCAGGAGCACCAGCCTTCTTGGGAGATTTCTCCAGCAAACAACGCCCTAAGGAGCTGAAGATTTGCTCAGGTCTTTGAGTAGACCAAATGAAAAACAGCATCGTAAACAGATCGCTAATACTAGCGTGATTAATGCCTTCTGCCCCCATATCAAACCAAAGCCAACCCTGGTTAAAAAATAGCCTGACTCTCTCAGTAGTCGGGTCATCCCGTAAGGCTATGTAGTCTTCCCAGGTAGCAGGTTTCCACTTACGAAGACTGGTTATCGAGGATGTCTGAACTTTAGAGGTTGAGGCCGACATAGCAAAACGCCTAGTCAATCCCGTCAATTATAACCGCTACAAACCCCCCACCCTGCATTTCGAGCTGAGAGGAAATCAGCTACCATATCAAAGCACAATTCAATCGTAGATTAATGCCTACTGTTAATTCAAACAGTTTGACTCTCAACTCGCTTCAATTGCCTCCCCTGCTCCTAAGACGCCCTTTATTAATGATTGGTCATGGCACTAGAGATGTCCAAGGACGTCAGGCGTTCCTGGATTTTGCCAAAACTTATCAAACCCTAGACCCCTCTCGACCTGTTGTGCCTTGTTTTCTGGAACTGACTAAGCCGACGATTCAAGAGGGAGTTGACTATTGCGTGGCAAAGGGATACTCCGAGCTTTCAGCTGTGCCGATTCTTCTTTTTGCAGCGCGGCACAATAAGTTTGATGTCACCAATGAATTAGACCGGAGCAGGGAGCGTCATCCCCAGGTAAAGTTTCACTACGGGCGTCACTTTGGCATTACTCCTAGCATTATAGAATTGTGGAAAGAGCGTCTGGCACAACTGGACGAACCCCAACACAATCCCAGAAATATCCCCCGTTCAGAAACCGTCCTGCTTTTTGTTGGTCGTGGTTCTAGCGATCCGGATGCCAATGGTGATGTTTATAAAATGGCGCGGATTCTCTGGGAAGGTAGCGGTTATCAAACGGTTGAAACTTGCTTCATTGGCATCACTCATCCCCGCTTAGATGAAGGCTTCCGTCGCGCTCGTTTTTTCCTACCTAAACGGATTATTGTCTTGCCCTATTTCCTTTTTACAGGGGTTTTGGTCAAGAAAATTTTCGAGATCACTGCCCAACAGCGATCGCAATATCCCGATATCTCAATGACGTGCCTGCCAGAAATGGGCATTCAGCCTCAACTTCTGCGGGTTTTACGGGAGCGAGAAATTGAAACTCAGCTAGGTCAGGTACAAATGAACTGTGAAATGTGCAAGTTTCGGTTGGCAGGGGTTGCCAATGGTAACAGTCACGAACACGATCGCGAGCATTTACATGGACACCATCATCACCACTCCCACAACCATCACCACCCTATCTCAGATCCTTACGCGGATATAGAGCAATATCACAGTAGGATTTGGCAAGCACCCTAATCGATGGTGGATTAGATTGGAATAACCAAGGACTAATGACTAAGTACCTGGACATAAATTCTGTTAACTGTGTTAATAACTGTGAAGACACTGAATCCCCTTCTGTTCCCTGTTGCGCCCAGCTGACAACGTCGATGCTGGGCACACTGTTTCCTGTTCCCTTGTCTCAATAGTTAACTTTAATTTTGTCCTACTACTTAATAACTAATTGACTAATGACTAATCAAGAAATTGCTGTTGGCGACAAAGTCCGGGTGGTAACGTTGCCCTCTTATCTCAAGACAGCTGAACCAATGCCGATGCTGCGTCCTCCTGATGTCATCGAAATTGGTGAAGAGGGTGTAGTGATCGATCGGCGTCCAGGGGGATATTGGGGTGTTCGTTTTGCTAAGGGCGCTTTCCTGATGGAGAGTCAGTATATAGAGGTGGTGTTGCAGCATCAGGAAAACTCTGATGCCTAGAGTATTGATTCAGTATCTTAGAATGATAAAGTAACGAAGGAGGCCATTATGGCTTATTTATGCGACCTAGGTACAGGTCAAAGAGTCTACCTCGATAATCAGGGAACGCAGACAGTCGTCACAACTGTCAGTAGCAGTCTAGGACAGCAGCAACAATCGAGTAGCAGTGTTCAAACTGGAAGCTGGACTTCGCCTCCTGAAATGTTCCGGACTCCCAACGGTGTCGTGTTAAAGATTAAAACGGCACAGGGCGAACACTTTATCCAAATTCAAGGCAGCAGTATGAGTGTGATGAGTGGAGCGCCCTCCCTCAGCAGTTCCCAACAAATGCAAGTGCAGCAAGTGACGGGCACGCCTGCATCATCCATGCCACCCATGCAGCCGATGGAACCCATGAAACCTATGGAACCGATACAGCCGATGGAACCCATGAAGCCGATGGAACCAATGAAGATGGGGGATATGCAAATGAGCATAAATCCTATGGAAATGCGGATGGGCAATATGGAGATGCGAATGGATTCGCCAACTTCCTCCTCAGCATCAACAGGAACTCGGCGCTTTTGTAGCCAATGCGGTGCGGCTGTTAAGCCAGAGGATCGCTTCTGTTCCAGTTGCGGTCATCGTCTTAGTTAATAGGTAAAATTGAACTGGTTTGTAGAAGAGATGCCAGCGTGCCATGAAGACGCTAATTAAATGGTCTGTAGAAGACTATCATCAGATGATCGAGGCTGGAATCCTGTGCGATCGCCGTGTCGAACTGCTGGCGGGTGAAATTGTTGAAATGAGTCCTGAAACTCAACTCCAGTTGAAAGTGCAGTAGGATTATCCGTGGCGATATCTTTCTCCTTCTTTTACCTCAATCCTTTTTCCCGCAACAACTTATCAGCCCAAACTGCTTCTGTCTCTGATAGATGTGGTACAGGTTCGCGGCTGTAATCGATAACAAAGCCATAACCCGATTGATCGTAGACCTCATTAAATAAATCTTGTAAGTTGACGAGGGGTTCTACATCTTCTGCTTGCAAAGGTAGAGGGAAAGAGGGAATGGGATCTGGCAAGTTAAAGGCATAGAGATCGGCTTGAGGACGACGATGACTCCGACTCACCAAAATCCGATAATTCTTCTGGATGTCATTGCTTAAAGTTGGCATCGGTTCCCACTTCCGCAGTAAGTCAATTTCGACTAAATGGATTGAACTCCCTAATATCTTTTGACGCTTGGTTTCATATTTAATTCGTCCTTTTCCTTGGCGTTTATTGACTCGAGAAAGAATTTCAACCGCTGTCACTACCTTACTTGTAGCTATGTCTCGGATCTCTAAATGCCCTTGCCGGACTTCTTCAGGCATTGGTAACATCACCGTTATTGGTTGTGTTGGCGGTGAGGAGACAGCAACATTTGTCATTGTTAGATTGGAAGTTTTCTGAGTCTGTTTTACCACCGCATCAGGAATGCCAACCAGGATTGAATCTGCTCCAGTTGTTTGATAAATTCGCTCTTCAATAAGAACTTGATACTTGGGAAGCAATTGGGGGGCTACAGCAATAGCGATCGCTGTAATCAGTCGGTGATGAACATTCGGCCACGAGTTAGGATGCTCTAAATAGGGATCCATCCCTGGAAATGGAGAGGGCATGGTTACATCTCCTTTGATATAATATTCGCCTAAATCAATCAAAGCTGTTTGATTGATCAGTTTGAGAAATTTACAAGCGGTTCCTGTTAGTTCTTAAAAGTTTACTTTGTCATCCGCCGAAGTGCTGCTGGCGAAGGATATCTGCCCATTCCCATCAAAAATTGTCGCTCTAAGATGCGCTCATCCCTGTTAAAATTTAAGATTCTTGCGGTTACTTCTCCAATGTTGGTTAGTGGTTCAATAATAGCTCCATTGAGTCGAAAGTGCTCCCCCCAATTGTCTCTGCGAGGGTTGAAGAATCGAACCAGTTCTCCCGTTCGCCAAATAATTGAACCCAAATCCGTGCCTTTTTCGAGATTACAGAAGATACAAGCATAGGCAAGATTATCAGCTGCTGTGAGTCCGCCATGCTTCAGGCTAATGATATGATCGACCTGACAGCCTGAAGCTAGATCTGCTTCTGAGATGAGACAGTACTCGCACAGATGATCGGCACGGTCAACAACTAAACGTCGCAGTTCTACAGGAATGTAAGGACGAGACACAATAACTACTCTGACTTGGATTTGACGTACTTATGGGCTCTGGTTTTTGCAAGCATCATTACATGCTCTATCCTCAGAAACTCATCAAGTTCCCTCTTTTCATCCGGTGGCAGTCCTTCGGTTTTTGCTCGATAGACTAGGTCTTCTAAATGCTCTTTTGCCGCATCGGACAGTTGAAAGTCGATCACGCTTTCTGGCGTTGTTCCAGCCGCAATGAAGTCAATGACTTCTTCGTATACTCTAGTTATCTTTACCGATGTAGTCATAGGTATATCCTGTCTTTTTTTTAAATAGACCGAATTTGAAGCCCAGTCTGGTTTTGGCTAAACTTTACAAAAGTTAATATGGATCGGTTTAATCACGCCTACCTACTTAATCCGTGAGGGTGAGTGATACTCACCCTACCATTCTTACCTTTTTCAAAAAGGGGGTATTGAACCCGGATTTGGTATAAGGTGGCAAGCAGTTTAACCAGTGTAGTGCGTCTGGGACTGGGCTTTCGAGTCTGCCTATTTCCTATTCCCTATTGCCACTAAAGTAAGAGCGGAAATACTGGGCATATAACTCACAACTAGGTGTCACCCGATCGCCTTGCAAATGTACTAACCCCATACTTTGCAACTCAAACCCCTGCACTAAGTCTAACTCCACCGGTGCCGATGTCATCACCACCTGACCAAATACCGCCGCCAACTCTGGAGCCTGTTGTAGGTGCCATAATTGTCTTTGCAGATGGTTACTATAAATTCCGGCTGAGGTGGGAGAGATTTGCAATAGCTGTTCAAGGGTGACATCCTGACGCCAAATGTGATATAAAGCCAACCGCACCAGATAAGGATGTCCGCCTACGAGAGCCATCAGTTGCTCTGCCTCCTCAGCTGACCAATCTAGCCCATGGAGCCTGGTCAAATCCTGCACCTGCTCCCTGGTAAACTCTGGCAACTCAATCGGCAACCCCACATTAAAAGGTGATTGATTAACATTTAGGGGGATATGAACTTCCGTCGAATGTACTACCACTAACCGAAATCTTTTCCAAATGTCTCGATTTTTTGCCTCCTCATGCCAAGCTCGCAAAAGTCCAAAAAAGTCGTCAGCCAGGTCGGGATATTGGAACAGCCGATCGACATCGTCTAAACCCAGCACTAAAGTATGCCCTATTTCGGTCAGCAGATACTGCTCAAAGTACATCTTGCAGCTAATCTTGCTACCAAAAAGATCATCCCAATAGTCTGTTAACCGATTAGGCAGTTGCACTCCTAGACCGACGTTCGCACAAAACCACTGTAAGAATTTATCCAAATCTTGGAAAATCCCTCTATCTGCTAGCCGAAAGCTTAAAAGCACGGTTCGATAGCCTTGCTTTGCTGCCTGAGCAAGGATCCTCGCTATCAGCGAGGTTTTCCCCATCTGCCTGGGAGCTTTGATTCGGATCAGCGCCCCCGGTTGTAATATTGTTTTGTAACAGTCAGCTTCAATCGGGGAGCGCTCCACATAAAAGGCCGAATCCAGAGACACTTGACCCTCTGGTAATTCCGGCTCTGGGTATTCGTCTGTTTGCTTAGCCTCTAACTCCTCAATCTTCTGTTTTGGCTGGTAATAATCACTTGGTTCCAGAACCAGATTAAAAGCCCTAAAGCAGCACTTCAGGGTTTGCTTATCCACCCCAGTTTCGCAAGCAAATACCTTCATCAGGGTATCCGCAGCCAATCCTGTACGCTCGCTTAAGGCTTCGAGGGTGTATCGATTGCCGGAGTTTTCCTGAAATTCCGCCTCAGATTTTCCCTCCTGGAGTTTCTCCAATCCTTGCGACGTCAGAATCACACCCCGCCTGCGTCTATGTTTTTGTCGATTCATCCACGTCATAGCCTAATGGTCCTAGTTGGACGCAATCAATCTGTTATCTGTGCTCTAGCACAGTCGCATTCCACAAAAATACCTCCGTTGTACTATTGAGCAATAGCTTCGACCTCTGAACTCATACTATTGACATCCTCCCCGACCAAATCTTCGATTATGGTCGGGGATTCCCAAGGATCGCTCCTTGGGTTTCCTGCCTCAATGGGTGCCAGCTAGACTGAGTTACCCAGTCCCCGCCACATCCCCTCCGCAGGCAATTTACTCTACGACGTGCCCCGCCGCAGTTAGTCCTCGCTGGAGTATCACTTGTGCTGACGCCACATCTCTGTCAGTGAAAGACCCACATTCGGGACACTGGTTAACTCTAATACTTAAGTCTTTCGGAACATATGCGTTGCATTGAGGGCAAGTTTGCGAGGTTCCGTTTGGGTCAACCAAGGCAAAATAAACGCCTCGCTTCCAGCACGTCCAACTTAAGATGTTAAGAAACTGTTCGAAACCAGCATCTAATGTATGCTTGCTAAGGTTTCCTCGGCTCATTGCCTTGAGATTCAAGTCTTCAGCCAAAATACTTTGAGCTTGGTCGCACAGATGATGGGCAATTTTGAAGTGAAAATCTTTTCGAGTCTGAGCTATTTGTTCGTGAATTCGAGCAATCTTTCGACCTAGCTTGCGGCGATTCTTTGACCCTTTCTTCTTATGCTTGAGTTTGCGTTGGAGCAATTTCAGCTTCCTGTGCAGTGAGTTAAAGAATTTGGGTCTCCCCACAAGCTCTCCGTCTGATGTCGCCAAGAATTTCTCTAGCCCCAGATCTATCCCCAATCCATGTCCGTGCAAAGGGGCATCAGGTACATTTACATCTAGCTGTAATGACAGCATCACGTAATAACCCGATGTCCTTCTTACGATTCGAGCTTGCTTCAAATCAAACCCTTCCGGTATCGGACGAGACATCCGCATCCTTACCCACCCTAACTGAGGAAGCTTTACAGCATCCTCTCGGAGTGGGTTTTTGAGCATCTGGGAATAAACATATGACCGCATCCTAACATGGTTCTTGAACCGTGGGAAACCCAGTCCTTTGGCTTTCATATCAACAAAAGCTCTATCCAAAGTCCGCAGAACTTGCTGTAGAACTTGAGCATTAATGGCTTTAAGTTCTTCGTGGCTCTGTTTGGCTTTGGTTAGAGCCTTTGCTTGTTGGTGATATCCTGGATACGGTTGGTCGG
>JBFRWF010000090.1:0-17780 GCA_051439465.1 Xenococcaceae cyanobacterium
CAGTTTATATATGTTTTGATTTGCCACGACTCATTTAGGACTACTCTTATATTCCCCATTACCTATTCCCCATTACCTATTCCCTATTCCCTGTTCCCTGTTCCCTGTTCCCTGTTCCCTGTTCCCTGATCCGAAGTTCCCTAGTGTCCCGCCTTAAGCCCCCAACGTAGCGATCGCCACGTTATGGATGGAAGAAAACACAAGTGTTTTCTTAAGAGTTGGTAGTCGGCAAAAGAATGCGTGTCGGCTTGGGAAGCCGTAGGGGACTTTCTGCTGACGAGATGACAACCCCGTCAAACCCCTGACAGGGCTTGGCGATCGCCTTGATGCGTTGACGAAAAAATCAAATAACTGTAGGGGCGAAGCATTTGAGGGATCAATTGTGAAACATATCATCAAGTTGGATATCCAAATGCTTCGCCCTTTCCTGGGTTGTCAGTGGGACATGAATCAAAATATATATCTGACTTTTCACGGGAAGTCATAAAACTCAGTTGGGGTGAGGGGGTGAGGGGGCGAGGGGGCGAGGGGGTCCAATGAAAATGGCGAAATGGAGCAGCCTTAATCAGAGACCATTAAATTGTGTATGACAAGAAGATAATCCAGAAAGGCTGGTTCCTCTCGACTGAAATTTCCTTCGGGGGCGAGGGGATGACCATTCTTTCATTCTCCCATTCTCCCACTCTCCCCCTCTCCCACTCTCCCACTCTCCCACTCATTTGGCAAGAAAGATGCCGTGAAAAGTTAGTTTAACAGACGGGGGTGAGGGGGTGGATAATTCCCCCGCTATAAACCTTGTTTTAGCGGTGGGAGGATGTCACCTTTTTTCTGTATCTTACTCAAAACGGGAGTAGGTAAAACAATATCTAGTAGAATATAATCTTGATCCTTCGAGCCTTTCAAAGAGCTTCATGATTTCTAGTAACGACTTTCGGAGTGGTGTCACAATTGAGTTGGAGGGGTCTGTGTGGCGGGTGGTGGAATTTCTCCATGTCAAACCTGGCAAAGGCTCTGCCTTCGTGCGCACCAAGCTAAAAAATGTGCAGACTGGGAATGTTGTTGAACGCACCTTCCGAGCAGGGGAAACCGTGCCCCAAGCTACTCTAGAAAAGCGGACTATGCAGCATACTTATAAAGACGGCGAACAGTTCGTCTTTATGGATATGGAAACTTTTGAAGAGACTCGCCTGGGGCGCGATCAAATCGGCGATCGCGTCAAATACCTTAACGAAGGGATGGAAGTGAACGTTGTTCTCTGGGAAGGGCAGGTTTTGGAAGTAGAACTACCCACATCCGTGGTGCTAGAAGTCATCGAAACCGATCCTGGAGTCAAAGGTGATACTGCCACTGGCGGAACGAAACCAGCAATTGTCGAGACTGGGGCTCAGGTGATGGTGCCCTTGTTTGTTTCGGTGGGAGAACGGATTAAAATCGATACCCGGAACGATTCCTACCTGGGACGGGAGTAACCATCATTATTCATTTGCCATTGGCTTGTTCGCTGATTAGAGTAATTCGCCAATGGCAAAAGACCAAGAACAACTAAATGGGATGTATGATTTGTGTCGATAAATTTCAACCAACTCCGTGAATTTTTAGCCGCTATCGCTCAAACCGAGATTACGGAGTTGACTTTAAAAAGTGATGATTTTGAACTAAAGATGCGCAAGGGCATGACTAGAATGCCTGCTTCTGAGGCAGGAGAAACTTCTGAAGTAGTGGTTGTCTCCCCTACTTCACCCCCCTCTAAGTCGGTACCTCTCCCCTATGTGCCCCCAGAAGCACCAGCACCCTCGCCTGTGGAAAAAAAATGGGTGGAAATTACTTCCCCGATGGTAGGAACCTTTTATCGCTCCCCTGCCCCAGATGAAGATCCATTTGTGGAGGTAGGCGATCGCATTCCCAGCGGGCAAATTGTCTGTATCATTGAAGCAATGAAGTTGATGAATGAAATTGAGGCAGAAGTTTCTGGACAAGTGATGGAGATTTTGGTCAAGAATGGTGAACCAGTAGAATATGGTCAAACCCTGATGCGGGTTAATCCCGAATAATAACTCGATTGTTATTAATAGATGGAACTGGTAAAATTCGCAAATCAGTTAGATCTGCTTAAGTGTATGCAACTAGCAAAACCTGTACCGCAAGAAGTTGTCCAACAAGTTGCTGGGTATTTCAGCATCTTGAGTGAACCAATGCGCCTGCGGATTTTGAACTTACTGGGAACGGGAGAGAAATGCGTTCAGGAGTTGGTGGAGGCAACTCAAACCAGTCAGGCGAACGTCTCAAAGCATCTGAAGGTAATGCTGCAAGCCGGAATTCTCAGCCGTCGCAGTAAAGGCACATCCGCCTACTATAGTGTAGAAGACCCTTTAATCTTTGAGTTGTGCAATCTAGTCTGCAATCGCCTTGCAGCTCGCATAGAGCAGCAAGCTCGTTGCTTTCGCGACTTTAGCCTCGCTAACAAGAAATAACCAGATTGAGCAACCTGGAAGCCTTAAAGAGCAAAATTTTCTTCAAAGATTTTGCGAGTCATAGGCTGATTCACCATGATTCCTTCGCCGCCTAAAAACTCAAGCGGTTCTCCCTCAACATCGATCCAAACCTTACCATCAGGATTTAAACTCGTAGCCGTGTAAAGAATTTGTGCCAGACGACCACTCATCGAAGCACTGCCTCCACCAGTAGTAAATTCTTGAGAGAGATTGACATGAACACCGTTTTTGTCCAGATTGACACCTAGCAGTTTTGTCCCTTTTGGAATCGTGGTGGTGTAAGCTGGGTCACTGGAACCAGCTAATAAACGCTTGAAAGCACTTTCGAGAATTTGACTGGGCTGAGCCGACTTCTCTATCGTAAGTGCACTTGGAAGCAGCTCTGCTCGATCGCCGCTATAATTGAGCCAATAAATTTTCACCCCTTCTTCCTTTGACGGCTGTTTTCCCACAGGTGACTTTGCTAGTTGAGAAGTAGTTGGTACTGATGATGTCGTAGGAGATTTTAGTGAATTCCAAGCCCACCAAGCTGTCCCTCCACCAGCCGCTAAAACCGCCACTGAGATTCCAGCAATGAATATTAGGGAAAAACGACGACTTTTTTGTTGATCTTGCATAATAACTCTCCTTGAAAGTTGGATAATATTGGCGCGAGCAGGTCTCCAAAAATACTACATTGGGGGAATGAAAATTTCCAAAACGTTTAACATTTTTAAAGAGGGAACTTCGGATCAGGGAACAGGGAACGGGAACAGGGAACAGGGAACGGGAAGTTGGCCCAATTCAGTTGTCGAGCTTCAAGCTCCCTTCGACACGGACAAACCCTACCACATTTACCTCATTCCTTTCTATATCTAATTGTAAGAGTCTTGCTGTAATTCCAGTTTCTTCCAGTCTGCGCAAATCTAAGCGGCTAGTCAAACCCCTGGCAACCCCCTTCAATAGCCTGGTAGAAACCCGTCTGCCATTAATTGTAGCCACTGGCTCAATTAACTGGAAACTTCGTCCCGCCACCACTTTTAGTCCTAACTCCAGCATAATATCCAGCGGTTGGGATGCCTGTCCCTGAGAACCGGATTTGCGCAATTGCACCTGAACGCGCAGCCGATTATCGCCCAGTAATTCCACGCGAGGATTGAACAATTCATAGCGCCGTGTCTGGGAACCAGCACTCCCAGGAAGAAAGCGGTTGACTAACTGCTCCAGTCGAGATTGTATTTCTGGGGATTGCAGAGCACGGTTGATATCTGCTTCGGTTAAAACTAAACGCACTCCGCCTTGTACTGGTTGTCGGAGGGATTCGTTAAAAGCACTGCGTCCTCCTTGTCGCAGATGCTGTAAATCCACATCAATTGGGTCAGTTTCCAGTTCTAGAGCCTCAATTCTGAGATTGGGGATTAGCTGTACTCCTCGGCTGGCAATCCGTATTCGCTCAACTTTTCCTTGAAGAATCTGGTAGCTGGGAGCATTATCAATGCGGATTTCTAACTGCTCAACTTCTTCAAATTGAGAGCGGAAGGCGTTTTCGATAGCACTGTCGAGGATCAAGCCAGCAGGAGAGACGATGGCTAGTAAACTAGAGAGGAGGATAGTTAAAAATTCCATAGCTTTATTTGATGGCTTGGCAGATTATAAGCGATCGCGCCTATTCAAGCAGGAGAATGGCAACACTAAATAGCTAATTTCCTTGCTAAACTTGTCCATAGTTCGCAAAGTGGACAAGTTTTATTGCAGTTTATAGAACCCATTTGGTATCTAGGCGATCGCACAATGACACCGCAGCTGATCAGCCCATCGCTGGCGCTCGGCGATTCCTTCCGGCTCCGCAAAGCGGAGCGCTAATCTTTTGAGCATAACCCTAACAAAGCAGAGATTAATCTTTGTTGTAGCATGAACCAGAGTTCTCTCAAAATTTTTAACCAGACTTTTACACCTTTCCAGACAAGAATTACTTCTTTCGATTACCCATCTGGCTTTTACGAAAAAAGTTCTCTACTGTCAAAATTGTTCCGTTGCTATTAGAGGGGAACGACTTATAATGGACTGCGATATTCCCTATTCCTCATTCCCCATTACCTATTCCCCATTACCTATTCTCCATTCCCTATTCCCTATTCCCTATTCCCTATTCCCTATTCCCTGTTCCCTGTTCCCTGTTCCCTGTTCCCTACTCCATAGTGTCCCGCCTTAAGTTGGTAGCCCTTTTTTAGTCCACTCATATAATTGATTTAATGTAATATCACTCCATTGATCTTTATCCACCACTAACCATGCTTGATCTTTATTTTTTAGTTCATTTTCTTCCAGATGCTTTTGCATTCTTTTTAGAACTTGCTCGGAAGAATTTTTATATTTATCCTTAAGACATCGGATTTGGATAGTAGTATTTTTATTGTTAAAAATATCAAAGTATTGAGGTTCAGTAATTGAGCCTTCGGTGGCAATTACGAATAGTTTACGGTATGTACGTTTGCCAGTTGGACAAGAAAATCGACGTTTAGAAGTCATTGATTATTATCATCTCCCTTCTCTGTCATTTGAATTTGCATAGATAAAGTTTCAGAGGGAATAATTAGCTACAAACTTAAGGCGGGAAACTTTATACAGTAAGCGTTTCAGCCTCTGGACAATTGAGCAAATTATGGTCAGGATTTTGTCCCGGTTTACGTTGGTAGACGAAGAATTTTCGGAATGCCGCCCATTCTCCCTTGAAGATAGCTTTTGCGAATATCTTTGTCATAACGAATATCGTCATATTCAGCAAAACCAATTAATGAGGAGTTACCAGAATTGTCTCTTTCTGTTACCCACATTTCATCTCGTCTAAGTAACTTCTGATCCATCAATAATAAATCATGTGTAGTAAATAGTAACTGAGAGCGAGTTTCGGGGTTACATTGATTAAGATAAGTTTCTAATAAAATTCTGGTTAATAAAGTGTGCAAACTGCGGTCAATTTCGTCAAGAATAAATACTTTTTTGCTTTGAGGATTAACTAATTCGAGTACAGCCGGGATTAAATCAATTACTCTTTGAGTGCCGTCGGATTCTTGTTGAATATCAAAAGTTATTTTTTCTTGTTTTGTATTCTGGTGATATGCCACCAGTTTTTTTGCGGTTAGTTCACCATTTTGACTACTAATGATAATTCGATCTTTATGATCCAATAGTCGCACAGATTCTCCTTCTCCAATTTTTTCTTGAATTTGGCTTTAAAGCCAATCGGGAATACCAATGCTTTCCAGATTAATTTCTTCATTATCCAACTGAATAATCCCCGTATCTAAGTGAGCTAATATCTGGTTCATCACACTAAATGAAGGGTTATTTTCTTCGAGAAATTGCTCAAAGTGTTTAAAACGGGAGTCTGGGGCGACTAATTCGAGGGAGTTTTTGAACCAGTCGTAGATGGGTTTAAAGCGTTCAATTTGTTGGTTGACGGTATTGGTAAGAAAGAGTTGATTGTTTCTTGTGCCTTTGAAAGCAAATTGGAGAAATTGATCTTTAGCGAGGGTTGAGTCAAAGTCAGATTTGCCATTGTAGCGATGATAAAGGATTTTTTCTCTAGTGCTGAGTATTTCTACCAGTTTTTCTTCGATAACAGCATCGGGAGTGATCCTAAAACTAAATTGATAAGCTGTGTCGTTGACTAAGATTTCAAATTGAAATTCGGTTGGTAAGAATTCACATTCAGCATCTAAGCGGAACCTTTCTCTAGGGATACGAGTTTCGGGCTGTGTTCCTTTGACTACAAGATTTTTAGCCAAGTTGATGGCTTTGAAGAGGTTAGTTTTCCCTGATGCGTTACCACCGTAAATGGCAGCGATGGGTAATACTCGCAGGGGATATTTTTTGATTCTGGGTATTCTTTCCCCATGTTGACGCTCTTTACTGGCTACCATGCTGAAGGTAGCTCTATCTCGAAAGGACATCCAATTTTTGAGGGTGAAGCTAATTAGCATGGGGTAAGTGAGATTTTGGCTCTTTATAATTGATTTTATTAGCCGATAAGCAAAAAAAACATTCTCTGAGAGGAAATTTCTCTTTAATTAATATTGTACTGGAGTTTAGGCTAAATCGCTACCCCAATAGGCGAGCGCTACCCACGACTGCGTTAGCGAAGCGGACGCAGCGAAGCGAGTATCACTACCTCAACAGGTGATCGCTATCCCACGACTGCGATCGCCCTCTTCCCCGAACAAAGGTTAATCTCTGTTTTGTCAGGCAAATGGCTGAAAAGATTAGTTGCGCGATCGCTACCGCTCTTAGAGATACCAAATGGGTTCTATAAAGAACCTAAAACCTGAAACCCTTATTCTTTCGTAAGATCGGATTTCTTTTGAAGATATTTTTGGTGGTCAAGTTCCGGTAATTTGAGAAGGACACCGGCAAAAAACCAATAATAGACTGCCACTGGATCGACGGCTAGGGGGTAGTAGTAGGTGTTATAGCTGATAAACAAAACAAACAACCAAAGACAGATTCCCAGGCGGCGCAGAGATTGATCCTGAACCGAGCGGTAAGCCTTAAAGGTTAATAACGTCAGCATGGAAACCACCCCTAAGAAGGCGAGGACGCCAAAGACACCGATTTCATAGAGCAACTGGGGGTAGAATGTTTCTATCAGCTTAATGTCGCCAAAGCGGCGGGCGGCACTAGTGGCTCGTCCTAAGCCATGCCCCAGCAATTCTACCTTGTCTTTAATAACCCACTTAAATTGCTCGACTATAAATTCCTGGGGGGGTGAATAATTCCAACGACCAACCAAATTATCTAATCGCTGCTGAACTATATCTATATTGTTTGCCATCAAGATGCCGAGAAAAACAATTATTCCCAACTTAATCGGGAGCCACTTTTTGTTTTGCTCAGTGAACAATAGCAGGACTAGGAAGATAGTGGGAACAAGGAGCAGGGCGATTCTTTGACCAGAAATCACAGCCGCAAACAAGACAAAAGCCATCCCTACCCAACTGACTAGTCGCCACCGACGGGAAGGTTCGCCTACGCAGAGAGCATAGGTAAAAAAGCTGCTAGAAATTAAAAACCAGCCCCACTGCCAGGGCGCAACGAATGTGCCCGGTAAGCGGATTAGCCCCAATTCAGGATTGTAGAGCACAGAGCCACCGACAAAACACCTTGCCTGTAGACTCGCTCTATGTAAAGCAGGTTCGGCCAGACCGCTGCTGCCAGCACAAACATCGGTGACGAGAAAGAGGTACTGAAGGAAACACAAGCCGCAGCAGATCAGTGTGAGAATGACTTGCAAGCGGGTCAGGAAAAATAAGTCTTGCTGGTTGCGAATCAGGTAATAGGCACAAAGAATAAGGGGAATGTACCCCATCAGCACTTTTAAGCCGATAATCCCCATTAGAAAAGGGCTATCCTGCGGCTGAGCCTCTAGCTGTTGCGGGAGGTTGACAAAAAGCAGAGTGAGCAGACAAACCACCAGCAAGCAGCAGAGCGCCAGGAGCAAGGGTTTAACAGTCGGTCGTAGCTGCTTAAGAGATTGACCCGATAGAATCAGGGCAATGAGTGCGGGAATGTAGAAAGCATCTTTGGCCAGATGAAACAGTGGGTAATCAGCAGAGTAGGTAATTTCGCCGCCAATGGCCCTATAGGTAGCACCGAGAGAGTAGATGATGCTGCCGCCAAAAGGAAGGTAGATTAGGAAAATCCACAATCCAATGCGAGGATATTTGTAAGAAATGACCGTGCAAAGCACAATGGCAGCACCGATAATGCCTGCCTTAAGACCGATTATCAGAACCAGTAATGCACTAGCAACGGCAGCAATACTCACTGTCAATGCTATGAATACAGCCTGTTTGTCAACACTCATCGGCTACTAACTCTCAAGAAACACTTTTTGGTCTTAGTTGGGGAGAGCGAAGCATTTGGACGCGATCACTAACTCACCAAGATAGGAGAAGGAATAGAACCAAGGTAGTTCGGGGTGCGGAAAATCTGCTTTAAAAACCTATTTTCAGTCCATTTCAATGGACTTCTTTCCATTAGCCCTGGATTTGAATCCAGGGCGGGATGCAAGGGTAGCCGAGGTCTTGTGAAGTTTTGTCAGTCAACCAGGTCATATTCTACTACCTATTGACAAATATCATAGTCCAACTTATCATCAGAAAGGACGTAACTGGGTTTGAGATGCATCGTGATTTGTTCAGTGCCTTTCTGGCTAGACATGTCAATGACGATTTGCTCTCATTGCAGGACGCTCAAAATGAGTATTCAAGGCAGGAACCTGTCATGCGGGAGGCATGGGAGCGCTATCAACAATCTGCGAATCGAGTAGGCTTCGCCGAAAGTAGGCTGTGTCATTCATCCTCAGAGCGGATCTCCAGCGACCTAGAAAAGGCTGACCAGATAGTAGCAGCAGGCTCAAAAGTCAGTTAAAGGTTCTAGGAATCCCCGCTGCTTCAGCGCGGGGAGGTTCAAAAGCAGAATTGGCTTACTTCAGATGGGCTGTAAAACAAATTTCTTAAGGATGCTGAACCTGTCAATTGCCTTCGTTGCTTTACTGTTGGGGACAACGGTAGATAGAGGATTGGGTACATCTGTGGTCTTTGCCCAAAGCTATAAACCTAATCCCCTAGAGAGTAACACCCCAGACCCCCTGCTGCCCTCCAGAAAACGCCCCTTAAGCCCCTTGGAACGTTTTAGAATTAAGCAGGTGGTAGATGAGTTAAATACCGAGGCTAATGCCCAACTCAAAGCCGGGAATGATGACAAGGCTTTTGAAATCTGGTATCGGGAACTAAGATTGCAACGCGCACTAGGGCGATTAGAAGAAGTACAAGCCTTGGAAAGAGTAGGGGCAATTGCCTGGGATAAAAATCGCCAAGCAGATGTGCAATTCATCACTGAGCGTTTGGAAGTGATTCAGCAGGAAGCGGAGACAGAAGCAGAGATTGAGCCTGTGTTGCTGAGTGCTTTTGGTCGAGCTTATGAGCAGCTAAGGATTATAGATAAAGCCCTAGAGATTTATCAACAAATTCTCTCTAATGCCCGTGAACAGGAAGATATCAGCGCTCTGGAAGCGACGTTAAAGACGATTGGGCAACTGCATCTGATCCGGTTTGATTACCTAAAAGCGGCGGCAACCTATGAGGAGTTGTTGACCTTGGCGCGATCGCATTCAGATTCCTTTCATGAAGGAATCTATCTTCAGCGGTTAGCTGAGATTTACAGTGAGGTAGTGCAGCCAGAAAATGCTCTGCGCATCAAGCAGCAACTTGCCCACCGATATGTCAAAAATCAACAAATCCAAAAATTAGCAGCCCTTAAAATCTCCATTGCCTCTGATTATGAAGCCCTAGACCAACCAGAAGAAGCCAGCCTAAACTATCAGGAAGCATTTGCGCTGGCTTGGTCTTTACAGCATTTTGCCATGGCTAGTGAAGCACTGCAAAAATTGGGAGACCTCTATCGTGCTTATGACCAGAATGATTATGCGTTGCAAATCTATCTAGAACTGCTAAAAGTAGAGCAGCGATCCTACAATTACTATGGTTTAATGAATACTTACGATCGCATGGGACAGATTTATTTAGAGCAGAAAAACTATCCCCAAGCCCTAGCTGCATTTCGGCAGGCTTTGGAAATTGCAACATCATTAAGCTATCAGGAAACTTACTTCACCACCCAGATTGAGCAGGTGAATCAGGAGATTGTCGAGCAAAATTAAGTAGCCTAGAGGGGATTTATAAAATAAATCTTAACACAGCTAGAGTGCTTAGGCAACAGGCAATATTTTCTTTATAGATACCCTCTAATGTTGAACCACTAAAACTGAGCAGTGAGCATGATGGACGACGTAGTTACTCACACTCCCTAGGAATATTTCCGATAGACCGCTTCGACCTCTGCGACCTATGACAATCAGATCGGCTTCCCAGCTTTTAGCTAGAGCGCAAATTTGCGGTCCGGGATCTCCTATTTGATAGTCATATTCTGTGGGAATCCCCTGCTCAGTTGCCCGCCGGGAAAAAGAACGCAGCCATGCTTGGAGTTCCTCTGTTGCTTCTTTTATCAGTTGCTCTTCTAATTCGATCATATTTGTGGAATAAACCCCGCAATAAGCACCCATACTGGTGGCAGTAATCATTTCCGGCATCCCTGGCATTTCTCCTTGGACGGAGTGAAACACCATCAGGCGGCTTTCATATGTTTGCGCTAGCTGCATTGCTACCTCAAATATTTGAGGTGTTGAAGCTAGGTAATCAACAGCAACGAGAATTTTTCTGAAGCCAACAGTAGAGCTTTGCGGTTCAGATTCTTGTTGGGTAATTACTTGCCGACTTTTTTCTTGAGTATTCATATTCCCCCCATTGCTTCAAGGCTCAGGAATACTTCTACTTTCAGATTGACACAAATTTTTAAGTATATATCAAATTTGACAGAAAATTTAATAGATATGGTAAATAAACTTTACATTCGATAGAGTGCAACAGCCCAGAGACGACTGAGAATAACACAAAGCTCTGCTGCACGACACGGATTCAGACACGGATACACGAATTAATATCATGTCCGGTTGTTTTGACTCTCGTCAAGATATGGTCATGGACTTGCTCGATGCCCTGTCCAGTAACAACTCGGCTCCCTCGACAGTGGAACTTTCTCTCAACCCCTTATTTCAGCGAGACTACAGTGCTGTTGTTAGCTCTCTATAAAGCGATCGCAGAAGCCTTTGAGATCGCTAACCACGAAATAGAAATTTTTTTCTAAGAAGCTATGGGAGATAGAACTAATCTATAATCAAGAGGTAGCGCCTTGAAGGATCACCTTCGTCAACAACCCACCGCCAACCCTATGGGTATGGCGAGGGCTTGAAGACGTAACGGTATCCCAGTTTTTTGTCAAATCTAGGAAAGCGGCACAGACCTCGCCCCGCTTTCCTCTCCCGCCAATTCTACGGATATAGCGGGAGTCTCCAGCGGGTTTTTGAGATGAAACTGAAATTTTATTGCTTTGGACTTGGCACCACATTACCAGCTCTATCAAAACACTGGTCTCTAGTTCTAGCTCTAGGTTTTCTCTTGACAACTAGCAATTTAGCTAGTGCTCAGCAGAGGAATTCTACTAATTCTACTATGACTGATACAGATCAATACTTTCCTGCTATGACTCGTAATCTGGCTCAACACTTTTCTCAGTCCGAAGTTCTCAGAGAGTTATCTGTCTTGGAGATGTCTGAACAATTTACTTATGAAATAAACGAGTATTTTACTAATCAGGTTCCCATATATCCGCGTTGTTATAATATGAGGTTAGTACGCAGAGATTATTTGGGATTTCAGGCCCTTTGTAGCGCTTATAACTACTACTATATCTACTTAACTGAATATAAATTCGCAAGGCATTCACTTCCCAGTAAAGTACCATCTTCGCTTCCCAGTAAAATACCACCTGGTTTTACTTTACCTCTGTATTAAATCTTAGTGTGAACTCCAGTCTTTAGCTTTCAGGGTTAGCGTAAGTTTCTGCAAGATTGCTCCTCAACCGCCGATACTAAAATCTACAAGTCGCAAGTCTCCAATGCCATGAGAGACTCCGTAATGAGAGCGTGGTATAGTTGCCGTCGGTCACGGCCCGCCGGGAGATGTCCCTCCTTTGCTGAGAGATTAAAAGTGAGTTGGTTGTAGTACCGCCAGTCGTCGTTCTCACGCCATCCTACGCGATCGCCAAAGGCTTCCCAGATTTCTTGATCGTACTCTTTGGTTCCGCCAAGATTTTGATAAATACGCTTCTGGACACTAAATCCGAAGCGCCAATTGCTGTATTGTAACCAAAGTTGGTCAATGGTTTGTAGGTCGGTACAGAGAAATTGACCCTGACTACGGGACATGACTTTTAACATCACTATGAATGTTTCCTCGTCAGCCTTTTTCCACTGTTCTGCTGCTAGTAAGTTGCGCAGTGGGGTGTAGTCTACTCCTGTTTCTGATGAAATTAGGTCAGAGTCACTAGTCGGTGCGGGACTTGTCTGTAATTGAGCCTCGACAACACTCACTGGCAAAAAAGTAAGAACCAAAGTTAACAGAAGCTTTTTCATCGTCCCAAATCCTATTCATATTGAAGTGACGCTCCCATAATAACCGAAAAATAGCCAGGGTAGTCTTGAGTCAGGAGCGATCGCAATGTGATTGGTAACAACTCGGCTTCGTTACGAGCTGGAATTATAGCACAGACTGAGGGCCATGATTCTAGTTTAGTTGCTTGCTCTCCTAGGCGTTGGTCTGCTCGCCAAAACTGACCCCGAAAACCCAACAATCCTATCCAAATTGCCAAGGACACTCCTGTAGTTCCTAATTCAATTTCATGCATCATATCGACAAGTTTTACAGTTCCCCCATAACCTTTATCCTTTATCCTTCAATTGATAATTGACAAACCACTAGTTTACTTGAAGGGCGAGGATAGAATAATCCTCACGGAAGAATTCAATGGTCTTGTCGATTTCGTCTTCTTGACTGCCTCCAAAATTAAGAGCAGTGGCACCGAGTTGTAAGCTAGCCTCTAAAGTTTCTAGGACAATTTCAGTTGCTCCCAATTCCTGTAAATTGGCAGCATGTTCGAGATCCCTTCCTCGACAACTTACAGGTAGGTTGGGACAGACTTTGCGAATCTCAGCCAGTACGTAGCTACATACATCAGGATCACTCAGGGTAATAATCACCCCTCTAGCCTCAGCTACTCCAACCGATAGCAGATCTTTAGGGTTACTGGAATCTCCGTAATAGACTTCATAACCTTTCCGCCGTGCTTGCTTCACTCGATCTGGATCGCTGTCTAATGCCAGAAAGGAAATATTTTCTTTTTGTAACATTTTGGCTACTGTTTCACCAACGCGACCAAAGCCCAAAATAATCACATCGTTTTTCTGTTCTTGATCTGGAGCAACTGGTACTGCCTTGTCACTCGTCTCAAGAGAGTTTTCCAGAGAACTTACTAGCTTATCAGTCAAAATTGATAGTAATGGACTGGCAGCCATGGTCAAGGCAACCAAAACCAAAACAGATCGGTAGATTAACGGAGTATAAATACCATGGCTAAGGCAAATACCCGCAACAACAAAGCAGAATTCACCAGCTTGAGGAAGCAGTAGGGCAATGCGCACAGATGTCTGATGATTTTTCTGAAAAATTCGGCAGAGGCAATATAAAACAACAAATTTAACCACTAGGATCAGCAACGTATCACTTAATAGTAGAGTTAATGATCCTTGAATAAGCTCAAAGTCCACTGACATACCAACTGCCATGAAAAATATTCCTAAGAGTAGATCTCGGTGTTGCAGCAGTTCTGCCTCGATTCGATAGCGGTACTGAGAATCCGCCAGCATCAAGCCAGCGATAAAGGCACCTAAAGTCATGGATAATCCTACTTCCTCCATTAACCACCCCGAACCAAAAACAATAACGATCATTAAGGCAAACCCCAATTCAAAAAGCTGAGTTGCTTTTAGGATAGGAGTGATCGCTGGTAGGACAACACGGGTAGCCAATAACATAACCAGTAAAACAGCTATTATCTTTAAAGCTGTGATGTAAAAAGGCTCTCCTACCGTCGGTTCAGCCATGTTATCAGCTACTAATGGGGCGATACCTAAAAGAGGGACGGCAGCAATGTCCTGCATAAGTAAAATACCGAAAGCTGACTGACCTTGTTCTGTTTGCATTTCGCCTCGCTCTTTGAGGATTTGCAAGCCAATGGCTGTAGAAGAAAGAGCTAAAGCTAAACCAGTCAGCAAATAAACTTTAAACGGGATATTTCCCCGATATATATAACTTGACGTTAGCCAAAATACTCCACCGAGCGCCACTCCTGTCACCAGTATTTGAAGAAATCCTAAGCCAAATACTGTATTTCGCATTGACCAGAGTTTTGCTGGTTTAAGTTCTAAGCCGATGAGAAACATGAGTAAAACAACACCATACTCAGCGAAGTGTCGGACTCCTTCTATATCATTTGTGACCTGAAGCAAAGAAGGTCCCACAATAATTCCAGCAAATAGGTAGCCTAAAACAGAGCCAAGACCTATACTTTTAAAGATAGGTACAGACAAAATGGCTACAATAAACATGACTAGCACATCTACCAGTAGATTGTCTGAGGCGACGATTGATTTAAGTTCATTCCAGATCATAAGTGGGAGGTTTGAGAGGAGGATTCCTTCAGATAAACCAGAATGGGCAAAATATAGACTAAAGTGCATTTTACAAAAAAGATAAAGTTAAGAATTTTTTCCATCATGGACTTTATGTGGCACAGAGACAAAAAATAATGCAATCCGTATATTTTTTATTAGGGGATTGGGACTGCTGGCCACGATCACAGGCGACCAGGGGAACGGTGATAACTAGAACTGATAGAGAACTAACAACACCCTTGGCAATTCTCCATTACCTATTCCCTATTCCCTGTTCCCTGTTCCCTAGTGTCCCACCTTAAGATTGGTAGCCCTTAACCATTTATATATATTTAATATTTCCTGTGCTATCTTACCATTCCCACACTTTCTTGACGCACTAGCATTACCTAAACTTAAACTGAAGATCAATTTTATTTAACTTAGCGTCAGCGCTGGTTGACACCCGTCCCGCCCGACGTGACGGCGATTATGACCGGGACCAGCACGGCGGCCACGATGCCAGCAGCGAAACCGTTGTTGTACAAATTGAGCCCGGCGTGAACGATGCCCACCGAGAGCGCTGCGGAGGAGTGAACGAATCCGGCGACGATTCCCCAATGCCAGCCGAACCGTCCCGCGATTGGAGCGAGCGTAGTCCCGAACAAGGCCGCCAGTATGATCGCTGCATCGCTGGCGTTCCACGGTTTGGCCAGCGATCCGATGAAGACGCCGATCATGATCGGCACGATGTTTCTGGGGTGCTTGCCGAATGCCGCAAACCCCACGATCGTGAAGATCCCGCCGATCGTCGGTCCGTTCAGGTCCGCGCTGACGAGAAGTAGACCAAACCGATCAGCCCGCATAGACCCATATTCACCAATGTCGGCCTATTGTTCCCCGACATCCAGATCATCAGTCATCAATCATTAGTTTTGTTGACCACATTTGTTCTCAATCGGCCAGATATTCTAGCGATCGCAGTAGTGGTTAGTATCCTTTCCCATTAACTTTACGAAAGTTAATACACTGCTGTTTATTTATGTCCGACTACTTATCTTAGACAACGATCGCCTTTCACATTTAGCTTCAAAGTTTTCGCTCTACAGGATGTAGACGATTAACGTTGCGGCGATGACTTTAACAATGTATGTGATAGCATAGGTTCCGGCGTAGCCCACGGCTGGGATGGAGCTTTTAGCATCCTCTACTAGCATTAGCATGGCAGGGGTGTTGCTACCGCATCCGGCAACAGCGCCCAGTAACAGTGCCCTATTCATTTTCAAGAAGCGATCTCCCACCAAGTAACCTACGGCTAGGGGCAAGGTACCGATCGTGATAGCAGAAAGAATCAGGAGCGGTCCGAACCTGGTAAGTGCTTCCACTACACTCGGCCCTCCCTTGACCCCGACATCCGCCAAAAAAAGTAGAAGCCCTAGCTGCTTGAAAACCCAGATTGCGGCAGGGGGGACTAGCCCGAAGCTATGCTTGATAGAACGCAGATAGCCTACGGCCAGACCCACCAGCAGCACGCCACTAGCAGTGCCCAGACCAATGCTGAGCTCGCCGATCTGGATATTGATCAGACCGAGAATAAAGCCACCCGAAACTCCCAGGGCAAAGGTAAGCAAATCGGTAACATTGACATCCCGCTCTGCGTAACCGAGCCTATCGATGATCTGGTTTAGGTGTGCCTTAGTTCCAGTTATTTTCAACACGTCGCCCCGCACGAGTCTTAGTTCGGGGTTGGGCTTCAAATTTACACCGGAGCGAGTGTATTGCCCTAGGTAACAACCGTAGCCATAACGCTCCAGCTCTCCTAGAGACTTACCAAAGATGTCAGGCTTGGTGACAATCACCTCGCGAGTAAGCATTTCCTCTCCTAGCAAATCCCAATCGATCACCTCCGGGCCTATCATCTCGCTGACGGCAGCCTGAGCGAGTCTGTGGCCGCCCACAGATATCAGGTCATCTTGCTCCACAGTAGTGTCTGGCTCGAAATCCAGAAGCATCCCAGCACGTTTAATCTTGTCAATTTTGCAGTGAGTGACGATCTCAATCTCTTGCACGGACTTGCCGAGGGCATCATCCCCAACTACGCGATAGGCACGAAGGCTTTGTGTCCAAATACCCTCTTCGCTGCCGCCATCTGGCGAGTTCATAGCGGACTCAGCCTCTTTGGCACTGGCGGAAAGCTCGAACTTGAGGAGTCGGGGTGCCTTCCGCAGTAGCTGCATGGCAATTAGGTAACTCACCAGATAGGTTATAGCATAGGTCACGTTAATAAACTGAACCGCCTGCTCAACCGACAGAGCTTCTGGCATCGGGATTTTACCAGTCTCAACTACGTCTATAACCGCACCGAGTCCTGGAGGGTTAACTCCAGCTCCAGTGAATAAACCAGCACCAACTCCGAGGTTGAAGTCGAAAATATTGCTGAAACCCACAGCTAGAGCCAGCCCAGTCACTACAATAACCACACTCAAGCTAACAAACTTGCCCAACTGGGGCAGTGCCACTGCAAAAAATCCTGGCCCAGCTTCATAGGCTACGGCAAACAGAAATAGTAAGAAGCTGAAGGTACCTAGCAGAGGCGGTAACTCGAAGCCAAAGTAACCAAAGACTGTTCCCATCACCAGTATTCCAGCCTGAGGTCCAAGTACCACTGAGCCCAGCTTGATGTTGCCCACCCAAAAGGCGAGAGCGAGCAAGATAAATGCTAAAAGCTGGGGGTTGTTCCTGACGATATCAACTATTTCGATTGCCATCCTCTATCTCTAGCGTTCACAAAGTTTACGAGGAAAGCGAACTTTCCGAATTCTACCTCTCGATGTCTCTTTCTAATTCCATGAAGAAACCATTCTAGATGAAACTAGGATAAATTAACGGCTCTTGCTCACTTTTGGTAATGCCTGGAAGAAGGAAGCCCACATCCAGAGCGATCGCCTACTTATCGTGGGTTGTCTCTGGAGAAATAGTTTATCTGTAGTGTAGTCGAGGAAACGGGTATAGTTCCAGCTAACTTTTCACGGCATCTTTCTTGCCAAATGAGTGGGAGAGTGGGAGAGGGGGAGAGGGGGAGAGTGGGAGAATGGGAGAATGAAAGAATGGTCATCCCCTCGCCCCCGAAGGAAATTTCAGTC
>JBFRWF010000091.1:0-3043 GCA_051439465.1 Xenococcaceae cyanobacterium
CGATCGCACTTAGAGTCGAACGCAGTAAGATCCTCAAAAAGCTGACTCTAACGCTCTTTGTCCAAGTCGCCCCTATTCTCAGAATCGACCAACTGATGAGGCTTCTAGAAAACTTTTCGATCTACTGAAAGTCATTAGGACTTACGCACTCAGCTAGATAAGCCACGGTAGAATGGTACTTCCAGCTTGTGGTCGAGTGACTTGGGGGTGCTCAAAACCTTGAAATCTCGTTTCAGTGCGTAAGTCCTAAATCTATCAAGGGGGTTTTCACCTCGGATTTGGTATAATACCCCCACCAAAATCTTGATTTGGTGGTCTTCAATTAGTTGGGGTCTGAAACCTCAACTAATTGCCTTCTGCCTTCTGCCTCCTGCCTTCTTCATCCTATAAATTGAGGCGACACTCAAAGAACTTCCTCTGAGAAGGTGTTTGAAAAGTCTGTATTTAAGAAGCGGAGCATCAAAAGTGGTGGGTTACGGCGCTTGGAATCTACCAGTTACTTGTTCTCAACTCCAGAGTCGCCGCGCCTAACCCACCCTACGATCGACTTTTCAAACACGCTCTAGCACTATCTTTGATTGGCACTTCATCCATGACAAACCCTAACTACCTCAGCAGATGTTCAAGACTCCCGCGCAGATTTGCTATCCTTACCCTGTTAGGATTTCTAATTTTCTTGATACTGGGTTTTTATCCACTCTTCAATCTTGCTACTGGTACCCAGACAGAAACTGTCACCCTCAATGTATTGATGTCCTCCCCAGGATCAACCCATATGCAATCTCTGGTGAGAGTATTTGAGGAGAAAAATCCAGGCATAAAGATAAACATTATTGAAGGTCCAAACTCTACTAATCTAATCGAAGATCTGTATACCTCTGCCTTCATCTTGGGCGACTCTCCCTACGACTTGCTTTATATGGATATCATTTGGGTTCCCAAGTTTGCTGCTGCTGGGTGGCTGATGGATATGTCAGATCGGATATCTAAGGAAGAATTAGGGAAGTTTTTGTCTGGAGATCTTAACGGAGGCCGCTATCAAGGGGGGCTATATCGCCTGCCCTTTATGTCTGCTATAGGAATACTCTACTACCGCAAAGACTTGTTAAAACAAGCAGGATACGATCCACCCACAACCTTTGAACAGCTAGAGGAGATTTCCCAAGCATTGCAATCCCAAAAGGCTGCTAAGTGGGGCTATGTTTGGCAGGGAAAGCAGTATGAAGGACTTTCTGCCATGTTTGTGGAAATTCTGGAAGGTTTTGGTGGCTTCTGGGTAAATCCGGAAACCAAAGAAGTAGGACTAGATCGAGAACCTACCCTGAAAGCGATTGAATTTCTACGCAGCCTAATTGATAAAGGCATTTCTCCCCCTGGAGTCACAACCTACCAAGAACTTGAAACCCTGCGCTTCTTCCTGAATGGTGAAACTGTTTTTCTGCGGAATTGGCCCTATGTCTGGGGAGAAGTAAATAAAGAAGGTTCCGAACTCAACGGGAAAATCGCCATAAGCCCAATGGTACACGCACCCGGTTATAGGAGTGGTGCCTGTCAAGGAGGCTGGGGTTGGGGAATTGCTAAAACCACCAAACATCCAGAGGAAGCTTGGAAAGCAGTGGAATTCTTTACCAGTGAGGAAGGGCAAAAGCAGTATATTCTGGAAAATAGCTACATACCCTCTAGGCATGCCCTTTACACAGATCCAGAAGTGATTGCCAAATACAGCCACTATCCCGAATTGCTGAAAGTTCTAGATACTGCCGTCTTACGTCCACCAATTTCGCAATACTCCCAAGCCTCTGATATTTTGCAGCGCTATCTCAGTGCCGCCTTAACAAATCACATGAGTCCAGAAAAGGCAATGAAAGCCGCTGCAGATGAGACACGCCTACTTTTAGGAACTAGCTGATGAAATTCGACACAATCCGACAACGAGAACAATTCATCGGCTGGATTCTAGTAGCACCAGCATTGCTGCTGTTGCTACTGGTATTTGCCTACCCGATTGGGAGAGCATTTTTGTTAAGTCTGTTTACCGAAAATCTTGGCACTAACCTGCAGCCAGTCTTCAATGGCTTGCAGAATTACAGTCGTATGGCTGGGGATGGTCGTTTCTGGCAGAGTCTATGGAATACAACAGTATTTACCACTATCTCTGTGATTGTAGAACTGTTTTTGGGCATGGGGATTGCCCTAGTACTAAATCAATCCTTCAAAGGACGCAGTGTCGTGCGCACGATCGCCATCCTGCCTTGGGCATTGCCTACCGCAGTGATGGCTCTGGCGTGGACTTGGATTTTTAATGATCAATACGGCATTGCCAACGATATCTTGCAAAGGTTGGGATTGATTGACATCGGCATCAATTGGCTAGGAGAACCAACCCTGGCAATGTTCTCGGTAATTATAGCGGATGTCTGGAAGACAACACCGTTTATTAGTATTTTGCTCCTTGCTGGGTTGCAATCCATTCCCAATGAACTGTACGAAGCCAATGCAATGGATGGAGCAACTCCCTGGCAAAGTTTTGTACACCTTACCCTGCCGCTGCTGATGCCACAAATCCTGATTGCGATGTTGTTTCGGTTCGCACAAGCATTTGGCATTTTTGATTTAGTGCAGGTGATGACTGGCGGGGGACCTGGCGGAGCAACAGAGGTGGTGTCAATCTATATTTATGCTACGGTGATGCGCTATCTAGATTTTGGTTATGGTGCAGCACTTGTGGTTGTGACGTTCTTGCTGCTGTTGGCGGCAGTGGCGATCGCTAGTTTCTTTTTATCGAAAGTTCGTACCCGCATAACCTGAGTTCGGAGTTCGGAGCTGGTTGTTACCGGAGGCAGAGCCTCGTAATGTGCGTTCCCAGGTTCAACCTGGGAACAAGAGCAACGAGAGCAAAAGGTTCAATTAGGGACTAATACTGAATCGGGATCTAATACCATTTGGGGAAATGTCTGTCACAGATCAGAAGGGTATAACCATTGCTCTGTATAGATTCACTGATTTCAAAATAAACCCCAAATGGTATAAAACCCCCTTTATC
>JBFRWF010000092.1:0-3495 GCA_051439465.1 Xenococcaceae cyanobacterium
CACTAAATACTCTCTCCATAATATAGGGCGAAGCATTTGGACATAAAAACAAGGGTTTCAGCTCTCACTTGTCCCCCAAATGCTTCGCCCCTACAAGAAATTTTGATTACTGGACCGGCGCTCTAGAGGGTATCTCGCCCTCTTTAAGTAGGTCGGTCAAAAAGTTATTTGTTTGTTTTTCGCCTGGGAGGAGATCGACGTGAACCCATTCGCGATCCATATCCAATAGCGATGCTAGTAATCTAGTCTTGTAACAGTTGCCGGACTGAATATCCCCGTAGATTTTCACGCTATTTCTCCTTTCGGATGTTTCATATAGTTTTATCTTTTACTCGACTCCAACCAGCCAGTCCGCCTCCTCTGCCTCTGGCAGCGATCGCCCATTAAAATCACTTATTTAAAACCAGGAATAGGGGTGACTGAGACGACGACTCACTTCTGGCGGCACACCCTCCACACTCCGCCGTTATAGTCTGATTACACCCCGCACATCGCTGATTCCCTCATAATTACCTGTAATCAGCGCAATTTGAGCTTGGCGCAGGAGCTATGTTGGAGGAACGTTACGCAGAGCGAAACTCAGAATAACCAACTAAATAATCCATCTACCGTGAGACTGAAATCTTTAGCAAATTCTGGTACTGGCAAACATATTCCTGGTTCATCGTAAAACGTAGTTGGTTGATCTTGCCGGTAAACAAACACGGATTGTTCCTCTGGATCAATCAGCCATCCCATCTGAGTTCCATGATTGAGGCAATGTAGAATATTTTTGATAACTTTGGTTTGGCTTTGATCGGGAGATAGGATTTCGATTGTCCAATCCGGGGCAAGTGAGAAAACGTTAGCAACCCCACCATTTTCTTTACGTGGAATCCTGTTCCACAGGAATACAGAAATGTCAGGTATAATTGAACGCCCACCAAAGGTACAGCGAAGCTCTGAGAAAGCCCGAGCAATCTGTTTGGGTTTTACTACCAAGTTGATTGCAGACGCTAACTCAGTCTGAACTGCACTGTGTTCTCCTTGTGGCATCGGCTTTTCAATGATACGTCCATTAATATACTCACTGGCAGGCTCTGTCTCCGGCAGCTTCAGAAATTCATCTAGAGTAATGGGTTTAGAAGGGGTCTGTAGCATTTAAAACATCCTTGCGAGGGACAAGTTGTACTGCTGCTTGTTATTCTACAGATAACTCAATCAGAAGCCCACACTATACCCGACAGGGTTAGTGTGGGTAGTTCACAGGAACACTATTCCTTAAAGACTAATGCCTTACTCTCCCCAGTTTCTCAGCGGTAGCGAAATCCGGAAAAAATTCCAGTAATTTTACACCCAGGGACAACATAAAATCTTACCTAGTACTTCCCTAGCATCCTCTGTTATCTAAACTTCACACTACTTCAAACGTGATTGAAAGAGCAGCGATTTCAGAAGCAAGAATCTGTCGCTCACCTCCTGTAGGAGAACTGTCACCGCGCTCCTGACTCAAGTCATCTAGCAAATCACCGATGGCTTGAGCGGTAGCCAGCACTGGTGTGCGTTCCTGGAGACGCTGCTCTTCGGCAAGGGTTTCCAGGGCTTTGAGCGCCCTGGGCATGGGGGAACGGCTGGCAATAATCAGGACTTCTGCAAATCCTTTTTCGTCTGTGACTGCTTGATATTTATCTCTGTTGGGATCGGGAACGAGGAGAGTCTGCTGGCTAGGCAATTGCGTTTCTTACTCTGAGAGTGGCCCTGGCGGAAACAGAACTAGGATTTCTCCGCCGGAGTCAATGCTCAGAACGCTGATGTAGAGAGGTTCACTTCCCTGGTTTTTAATTTGAAACTGGAAAGGTTGATTGACGGGTAGCTTCGGGGCTAAGGTTTGTTCTGATGGTTCAGGAGGACGGTTGTTGCCTCGAACAGTAAATGCTTGGGCTAGTATCTCATTTCTTTGCTTCGGCAACAGCATGGAAGCTGTCAGGTTCAGCTGCGATGAATTGCCGTTCAAAGTCTGCTTCACGATCCGGGCTGCTAGCAGGGATTTTAATTTTGTATTTAGCCGAGCGATCGCCTCTTCCACTTTCTCTCCAGGTTGACCAAATGATCTAGGAATCACTTCACTCAGGCTTTGGGAAAACATACCAATACTGCCGACTTCTGGGAGTTCAGGGTTCTGCTGTTGCAAATCTTGTCGGTAGCTAGGGGTCATGGGGCTGAGGATGTAATCAATTTGTCCGGCGTAGGGGGTATTGCCCGGTTGGAAAGGCACTGCCTCCACCCGTCTTAGGGACTGGATTAACTGTTGCGCTAAAGCAGTATCAGCCCCCAGAGAAGGGTCGAGACCAATGCGGAGTTTCAGATCTTTAGGGATTGTCCGTGCTGTCTCTCGCAGCAGTGCCCCCAGTTCGACAGTTCCCTGAATCGTCCCTTGCCCCAGTAATCCCTCACGGGACTTCAACTCAGCCTGACCCAGTTTTTCCCCGTCTTTATTAACTACATCGAAACTGAATCTGATGCCCTCCCTCAGGCTTTCTCGCGCCAATCCCCCTAGCCACACTGTTACCTGGTTGGCTTTTATCTCTTTGACGATCGCTTCTGCTGCTAGGCTTGGTCGATCTATAAAGTAAATTGGTTCTTTTCCCTTGCTACTTTTGGGCTGAACATCTGTGAGGGGTGTCTGTCCTGCCAGTTGCTTGATGCTGGGGGTGAGGGTTACTACTGTATTTTCTGCCCCCTGGGTTTTCTGCCACAGATATTGGGTCAGCAGGTAGGTAAACGCGCCTGCATTGAAGCCGTTGAAGCTCATGTCCGCTGATTCTTGGTGTCTTTGGGCGGAGGCGATGACCACTCCTTTGGCAACGCCAATGCTGCGGCGGCGGTTAAACTCGGCTTCGTCAAGGGACAACTGTTCTAACCATTGCTTCTGGTACTCCAGTTCAGTATCGCTGGGTTTGAAGCGGGAACCACCTCTGGCAGAGCGGATGCGAACGTTACCGCGAGTGCCGCCACCGGAGTAACAGCAATCGAGAACTGCGGTAACATTCTCGGTTTGCAGGGCAGACATCAGCAGGAAGAGGGTACGACCCATGATGTCCGGTACTGTGTCGCGGTCAGAACTAGCATCAGTGGGCACAAAGGTACTGTTGAGGTCATCTTCATGGATGGGATTGGGGTCAATTACCCGCGAACCGTGACCGGAGAAGTGGAATACAACTACATCTCCTGGTTTTGCCTGCTCGATCAGGTGGTTTTCAAAGGCTTCGATAATGTTGGCACGGATAGGCTTTTGCTCAGTTTCATCGGTTAAGATGAGAATGTCATTGGGATTAAAACCAAAGCGGTGGATGAGGAGTTCTTTTTGTAAGGCTACATCGGTGACACAGCCCTGACTGCCTGACACATCTTGGTGAATGGCCTTCCATCAAGGGGTGCAGTGCAAGGAGCGAATACGGGTAAACCAGATTCGGTCATAGTAATGCTGTTCAGCCTTCTTGGAAGCGAAGCACGGCT
>JBFRWF010000093.1:0-56829 GCA_051439465.1 Xenococcaceae cyanobacterium
ATATTCTCACACCATTAAAAATACAAAAACAATAAAAAAAAAAACAATAAACCGGGTTTTAAGTCCAATAAAAAACACCCCGCGGGGGGGGGGGCGGGCGCGGGGCCCCCCCCCCCCCTCCCCAGAAAGAATGATTATCATTCTCTAGTCCTCCCCCAACTGCTAGATGCGCCCTTCCAACTCTTTCCATCCCAAACCTTGTCGAACGACGGTAGGTTCGGAGCTGGTTAAGTCCAGAATTGTGGAAACCTCAAAGGCAGGTTCCTTACCATCGTCGATAATTATGTCCACCAGCTTATTAAGAGCATCAAACAGTTTCGCTCGTTCTAGCTCGATGGTTGGGAAGTCTCCCTCCTCATCCGGTAAATGAGCCGAACTAGAAATAATCGGATTTCCTAGAGTCTGCAGTAGTGCCTGGCACCCCCGATGATCGGGAACTCGTATCCCAGTGGTTTTACGATTCGGACTCATAACCAGTTTGGGTACTAATTTCGTGGCTGGTAACAAAAACGTATAAGGACCCGGAATCAAACGCTTCATAATCCGGTAGGCTTGGTCAGTCACCCTAGCATATTCGGAGATATTCGACAGAGACGAACATAAGAACGTTAGGGGCTTATCATTAGATAGCTGTTTCAGATGCCTTACCCGTTGCACTGCTGACTTGACATTCAGATCGCAACCAATGGCATAGACAGTATCCGTGGGATAGAGCATCACAGCACCATCTTGCAGCGCATCCTTAATTTTTTCTATGAGACGTTTCTGAGGATTTTCCGGATGAAGAGAGTATAAGGTAGCCATAGAATTTGAGTATGAAAAAGTTTGCTTATCTAGAATGCCCAACTGGAATTGCTGGTGATATGTGCCTGGGCGCACTGGTGAATGTCGGTGTCCCTTTAGAATACTTGATTGAACAACTTAAAGGCTTAGGACTTGAGCAGGAATATCGCCTGCGGACTGAAAAAGTACACCGCAATGGTCAGCTAGCAACAAAAGTTCATGTAGATTTACTTACGGATCGGATCTCGGATGAGGATAATGAGAGTACCCAGGAAAAGCATAATTACTCTCACCCCCACCGACATCATGCCCGGGTAAGGCATTTACCGGAAATTGAGAGACTGATTAAAGCCGCCTCCTTGCCGACGAGGGCATCAGCTTGGAGTTTAAAAGTATTTCGCCAACTGGCAGTTGCCGAGGGAGCAGTGCATGGCATTGAGCCGGAGAAAGTGCATTTTCATGAAGTCGGTGCCACAGATGCCATTGTAGACATTGTTGGCACTTGCTTGGGGTTAGATTGGCTGGGTATTGACGAATTGCAATGTTCAGCAATGCCCACAGGTGGGGGGACACTAAGAGCTGCTCACGGTCGTTTGCCAGTGCCAGTTCCCGCCGTGTTAAAGTTGTGGGAATCCCGTCAGGTGCCAGTTTACAGTAATGGCATTGACAAGGAACTGGTGACACCCACTGGGGCGGCGATCGCTGTCACTCTTGCTACCCATTTTGGTCCTCCACCAGCGATGAAAATTGAGCGTGTTGGTTTGGGAGCAGGCACAAGTGAGCTACCAATTCCTAACCTTCTCAGACTCTGGATTGGTGAAGAAGTGACTGGGGACTGGGCACTGGGGACTGGGACGCAATTACCAATATCTAACCCCCAATCACCTATTTTAGAAACAATTTCGGTGCTCCAGACGCAAATCGATGACTTGAGTCCCCAGGCGATTGCCTATGCATTTGAGGCACTATTTAAAGCTGGAGCCGTGGATGTTTTTACCCAAGGGATTGGTATGAAAAAATCTCGACCAGGAATCTTATTAACAGTAATTTGCCCGCCAGAGAAATATACCGCTTGTGAGGCAGTTCTATTTCGAGAAACTACCACTTTGGGCATCCGACACATGACTCAGCAGCGAGCAATTTTACAACGGGAAATACAGCAGGTAGAGACAGTTTACGGGACAGTGCGGGTGAAGGTAGCGAGTCAAGGAACTGGGGAACAGAAAAAAATAGTAAATGTGCAGCCCGAGTACGAAGATTGCGCCCAATTAGCGCGGGAACAAGACCAGCCTTGGCGTGTGGTGCATCAGATGGCGTTGGATGCTTGGTATCGTAAACACTGAATCTACATCGTAACCGTTCAGGGAGGCGATCGAAAAGGTGATCGCCCTTTGGGGCATAGTTCAATATGTAGAGTGGCAAGGTAACACATAGGGGTGTTAGTCTGGGGAACTTTTAGAACTTTGTCCCGGAGTCCGGTGTCTCCCTCTCTCCCCCTCTCCCCCTGCTTCCCCTTTCAAGGGTATGTTTTTTACATTTGATGGTTGAGGTTGATGGGGAGATAGGGAGATGGGGGGATGGGGAGAAATTTTTCAACGAAACAATAGGCTTTTCCCCCCCTGCTTCCTCTGCTTCCTCTGCCTCCTCTGCCTTACTAAACCGAAAATCTTAAAAACATACCCTTAAGAGCCCTGCTTCCCCTGCTCCCCCTGCTTCCCCTGCTCCCCCTGCTCCCCCTGCTTCCCCTGCTCCCCCTGCTCCCCCTGCTCCCCCTGCTCCCCCTCTAAGCATGTTACTCTGTTTTGAACCATGCCCCCTTTGGTGATTACGTAGGGGCGTCAATTGCTAGCAATTAAATAGTAGTCAGCCTAGTTTACTGAAAAAGTGATTATAATACCATTTGACGTTCCGGCTACCAGCTTTTGGGATAGCCTACCCCCACCGCGATCGCTCCATGGATATAGCAATCCTAAATGAGTTGTGAAAAATCAAAACATATATAAAACGACCAGAACCCTTATCCCCTGATCCGAAGTTCCCTGTTCCGAAGTTCCCTTTTGAATAGCGTTTTGATTCACAATCCTTTACAGGACTGCTATAGTCCCTAATATGTTTCTTTCGATCCATAACGTGGCGATCGCTGCGTTAGCGGCTTAAAGCGGGACAATAGTAGAACATATGAGGAGCGTTTCAGATAAATCCTGAAGATGAAACATGACTTTTCTTGGCAATACGACGAGTTCAAGCAAATCGGCAAAAACTACGGTAGTAAGGCTGAAGTAGAAATCTACGATTCGAGCCATGCAGATTTCCGAGACATAGAGGCCGAGAGCATAAAAGTTCTCGATTCTCTTGAAATCAAGACAAGGGATGTGTTGATCGATTTTGGTTCTGGAACCGGGACTTTCGCCATAATTGCATCGCGACGCTGTGCCAGAGTATATGCCATCGATGTTTCACAGGCTATGATTGACCACGCAAAGGCCAAGACAACTCAGGCTGGAATATCGAATATTGAGTTTCACCATGCTGGGTTCCTTACCTACGAGCATAAAAATTCACCTGTGGACGCCGTGGTGACGACATTTGCCTTCCATCATCTGCCAGATTTTTGGAAGGGTATCGCGCTGAAGCGGATGAATCGCATGTTGAAGCCTAGTGGCCAGCTTTACATCCATGATGTCATTTTGTCGGAAACTAATACCCTCGACAACATCGCAGCTTTGATTGAGAAACAGGCAGCAGCGGGAGGAGAGTTTCTGCGCAAAGATGCCGAAGAGCACTTCAGGGACGAGTATTCAACCTATGACTGGGTGATGGATGGCCTTTTGTCCCGATCTGGTTTCACGATCAATAGCAAGCACATAGATGGCGGGGTTATCGGAACTTACATATGCACCAAAAACTAAGAATGCCCAACGTTGGAGTTGAGCGGCGCTTAGCAGGCGCGCTGGATTGACCGAAAATAAATGCCGGACAATCCAGCGTCTGAAAAAAAACTGGGTAGCCATGTATTGACATAGTGCCAGCCATGTATTGACATAGTGAAAAGTAAGCTGATGATTATGCAACGAGTTGCTTTAGTGACGGGGGGTGCCAGCGGCATCGGTCGTGCTTGTGCCAAAAAACTGGCTTCACAGGACGTCAAAGTCGTCATTGTCGACATTGATTCAGACAAGGGCAACCAGGTGGCTGCCTCCTTGGACGGTAGCTTTGTCAGAGCCGACTTAAGCCAGCGCTCTGATTGTCAGCTTGCAGTCTCTGAAACACTCAAGGGCTACGGTCAACTGGACATCCTAATTAATGATGCCGGGTTTCAGCATATAGACCCCATTGCTGATTTCCCGGAAGACACCTGGGATAAAATGCTCGCGGTGATGCTCACGGCTCCCTTTTTACTGACCAAATACGCTTGGCCCTACCTGATTAAGTCCGAAGGCGGGCGCATCGTCAATATTGGCAGCGTCCACAGCTTAACTGCCAGTCCCTTCAAAATCGGCTACGTCAGCGCCAAGCACGGCCTGACCGGCTTGACTAAAGTGGTTGCTTTGGAGGGGGGCGAGCATGGTCTGACTTGTAACGCCATCTGCCCAGCCTACGTGCGGACGCCCCTAGTCCAGAAGCAGATCTCGGAGCAGTCGCGCACCCTCGACATCCCACCAGAAGAAGTGGAACAGAAGGTGTTCTTGGCGAAAACTGCCATCAAAAAACTCCTGGAACCCGAAGATGTCGCCAACTATGTGGCTTTTTTATGTTCCCCAGAAGCTTGGGGCATTACTGGCTCGGTCCAAGTGATCGATATGGCCTGGACGGCGCATTAAGAAAGCCACTCATTCACACATTCACGCATTCACTCAATGAACTACCCCGCCCTACTGCGTAGACTACGTCGCTTTTACGAAGTTGAGGGTAGGGACTGACGCGCAAAGGTTCACTCATTCAAAATGCACTCAGGAACATTCAAGACATCATCGCTAAAGGTAATCGAACAGGTGACGCTACTGTCAATCTCTGGCAAATTGTCTTCCTTGGTCAACACACTGCCACCCGTACTGGCCAGAGGCTGAGCAGGAATTACTTGGCTCTTTGGCAATGGAGTTCCATTTTTCAGGTGGTCATACATCAGGTCTAGGGCTTGACAGAGATAATAGTGCAAAGGGATTTGGGTATCGATGTCAAACAGTTGGTTAAAAGCATCTAAGTGATGGGCATTCGTCACTTCGATATACACCAGCTTACTGCTCTCCCCCTCGATTTTTTGGTTTAAGCCATAGTAAGAACGAGAGGTAAAGTTGACGTGAAGCAGCCCATCATCCCGACCGTGAATAATAATTGCTGGTTTGCCTTGTAAATCACCACTGGCTACAATTTCTTGAATCCCCGCCTGCAAGCGGTTGAAATGGGCAGCCGCCTCGCCCGTTAAGGGGCTTCCTGTATCGGCTGTCACCCCAGTGGTGCCTGTTGCCAATTGCCGCAGACAATTGGCCCCTTGTAGATATTCATCGCAGTTGTTGTTATCGTCCACGCTATAGCGGAAATCTACCCCCGCGCCGTTATTGCCGTAATTGTTGATTAAGTTCGTCCCGTTGCTGGGGGGAATGCCGTTGCTGGCTTGAAAATCACTGGCTAAGTCAGCCTTGGTTTTAGCAGTAGAGGGGTTGCTGCCACTGCTGCATGCGTAGCTGTAGCCACATAAATTATCTACCACGCTAAAGCGCCCGTAAGCATTGGCATACAAAGTGGCAATAGCGGCATAGACAAAAGTAGCGTTGTAAAGGTGGGCAATAGTATTGGTGCTTTCTAGGGTTCCAAAATCATTCAGGCGTTTTTGGGCTTCGGCAATTTGTTCTTCTAGGGTATTGCTGTTTAATAACCCCGCAGAGCGCAAGGCGGCACAGCGTCCCGGCTTCCCCGCCGGAAAGGAGCCGCTCTCTGGTTTCCCCTTGACAGGGTTCCAGGCAAAAGGCAGAACCGTGCCGGCGCTGGCACAAGGTTGGTAAAGATTGTAGTAAGTAATATAGTCAAATAGCGGTCGGCCATGGACTTGATGGGGAAAGATTTTCTCTCCCTGCAAGATGCTAAACCCGGAGGAGTCGGGCAATTGACGCGGGTTGACATTCGGTTCTGAGACCACCACAGCGTCAATCAACCCAAGGCGGTCTTGTTCGGCAGCTCGCAAGGAAGCAGCGCCGCCATTGGAAATGCCAGAAGCGATGACGAGAGTATTTTCTTTTGTGATGGTTTTTAAGACCTCTTTCCCGGAGACTGCCCCAAAATTTTCCTCAAGATTGAGAATATAAAAGGCAAATTCTATGGCATCTAGGACATTTTTGCCCCAATCTGCTTCCGGGTTTTGTTGCGAGTGGGCGTGTTTTTGGGCAATGCGGAAAGGATACTGCTCATTATAAGTGGCCAAATCCATCTCAGCTGTGCCTTGGGCAATAAAATTGGCATCTTTTCCCACTTCTGCTACTGTGCCTCCCGTGCCATCTATGCGGTTGACTGTATCGGTGTTGAGGTCGTGGACGCCATTGCCCGTGCCTTTGTCAGTGTAGACCACAGCACAGCGATTTTTTAGGCCCCATTCTCCCACAGGAATGCCACCATACACGCCGCGAGAACCAGAGGAGGGGGCGGCAACGATACAAGGATTGGCGCGGTCAAAATTATCGGGAATCTGTACCATCACAGTCACATTTTTCCGACCGCTGCCATCATCGGCATAAGTAATGTACTCTTTTCCTGCTACCTTGCCGTCACTGCTTGGGGTGGAGAATTTACCAGGCACGGCGGGACCGAATAAATTGCCATAACCAGCTTTGGCGCGTAAATCCACCAGCGCTTTATATTGGTTGATAAGAGTTGCCCTGCGGATTTCTGCTGGGGTGGGATTTTCCGGGTCGGCTGCTGTTGGAGTAGCATCCGTCAGACCCACTTGCCCTGCACCAGCGGTCAACAGGTCGTCGCTGATGCCGTCATAGTAGTGCCTTGTAATCGGATTGCTGACAAAAGATGGTAAGGTGTTGACTTGATTGGCTGTTGCCATTGCTGTGATTACCTCCGAGGCTGAAAAATCTTAAGGGTAAGGGCAACTGTTGTGGGTCTAAATCCAAGGTAATTCGGGTTTTAGTTTATAGTAAACGGGAAAAATCTTTCTCAACATTAATTTTTCCACGACGCTGAACTGGCGATCGCCCCTATATCCTGAATCAAAATGCTATCTTGGTTGAAGTAGTGCGAGTCGAAGTCCCATTTAAGAATGGGAGAAAACCCTAGACGTGTCTATGTCACAAGGAATCCCTAAGAACATCTGGATTATTACTAAAGAAACACCCTCTGGTGCCAGAGATGGTGGGGAGGATACAGGGGGGTTGCTTGGCTCTGAAGAGGAGTCAACAGAAAGAGGTCGGGGTGTTGTTCCAGTTCGAGTCGAGAAACTCAAGCAGGAAAGGAGCAATTTTCTACGAATTGTAGGCTATGTGTTCAGCGAAGCACAGCAACAACAGTCGGACTTGGAACTGGATGAATTGACACTATCAGTGGAAATCAACGGTGAAGGAGGAATCAACCTATTGGGGATAGGCGGCAAAACTCAGTAGATCGAAAAGTTTTCTAGAAGCCTCATCAGTCGGTTGTTTCAGCCAGGGAGACTGAACCGCTGAAAGACCCTGTCGAATCTACCTTGTGGGAATCGTGCTGCGATCGAGAGGCGATCTCTCTATGAGTGCGATCGCTCTCAGACTGTCCAAAAGTATCGGCTGAAACCCTCATTCTCTCGTCAACTTACAAAAGTTTTCGATCTACTGAAACTGGGAGTAAAGGAGCTATTCAACTCAAGTTCAAGCGTAGAGATGGCTAGTAACTGGGCGATCGCTGTTGGCATCAACAATTACGATAACCTTCAACCACTGCAATATGCCAAGCACGATGCCGAGGCAATGGGAGATTGGTTTGAAAATGAAGCAGGATTTGATCGTGTCTTCTTATTTACAGAGGATTCTCCAGAAATTCCTGCCGACCCCTCACCCATTCGCACTCAGCCCACCTATGGTCACTTGTGGCGGTTTCTCAGGGCGCAGTTTAAAAAACCTCTGCTGAAGCCAGGAGATAATCTCTGGTTTTCCTCCCTTGTCTACGAATTTGGCTTCTAGTAGCGTTAAATTATATAGTTAGTCAACTAATGATGAATCTGAAAAACAATGATGAATCTGAAAAACATCGCACTGAGCTTGTTAATGGCATCTGCGGTCTTGTTCATGCCCATTCCGAGAGCGAGCATGGCTGACGATCGCGACTTTAACCTGACCTTTGGTGGCAGTTCAAAAATCTCTACAGTCAAATCCAATGAGGTTGTGAGGGGCGATCGCGATCGGTATTACTTCCGCGCTCAGGCCGGCCAGCCCATTTCCCTGGCAATTACGTCACGGGAAGATAATGCGGTCTTCCAACTATCCTACCAACTTGGAGGTACATGGAAAGCGGTTCCCGGGACAGAAGAAGGACGAGTTTGGTATGGAGTTTTACCTCCTTCGCAGTCGAATCAGTATCGTATCGATGTGGGCGGTACTCGTGGGAACGCTTCTTACGATTTGTTTGTGGGAATCTCCGCCGTTAGCGATTAAACTGTAATTCCTCAATCGCGGCAACTAACTTTACTAATCCAGGATTATTCATGGGCTGGCAACCAATTGAAGCAAGATCTAAGTCAAAGGGCTGATAGCATTTATCTGTGTCATAATTTCAGTTATCGCTGTTCACTTATAACTGAATTGGTCACTCGTTCCAGCCCAGAATGTCTGCCACCTCCTCAGCTAGATTCATCGTCTTGAAAGGTTTGGCAATTATTCCCGTCACCCCTAGTTCAGCGAATCGACGTCGATCGGCAGCCTGCACTTTAGCTGTTAGCAAAATTACGGGTATTTGCTCAGTTGCCGGATTAGCTTGTAGCTTTTTAAAGGTAACGATGCCGTTCATATCAGGCATCATGACATCTAGAAGGATAGCATCCGGCTGTTCAGCTTCAGCTAAGAGCAACCCCTCACTACCTGAACTAGCAGTAGATACCTTCCAACCGCCCACCACTTCCAGGGCAAGTTGGGCTACGTCCTGTATATCTTCTTCATCATCCACGATCAGAATTTGTCTGGCTCTCAAGGTTTCTATCTCCTTTCCTACGTCGAATAATCCGGTTGAGCAAATTAATCACTCGCTTTTCAAATTCCTCTGGTGTAATGCGGCTTTTGGTCAGGAACAAGGTCTGACCCAATTTCAGCCGTTCTCTGTCCGAGTCTTCCAAGTCTTTGGATGTGTAAATGACCAAAGGAACTTTGCACAGACGGTTATGCTGTCTAAGCCAGTCTACTACAGCAAAGCCATCGTATTCTGGCAGTACCAAGTCGAGTACTAGCAGATCGGGGATGATGTGCTGGCTCAACTGAATAGCTTCCCGTCCCGTCTGGGCATGGTGAGTCTCAATTCCGTAGCGCTCAAACACGGTAATGAGCACTTGTGCCAGATCCGCTTCGTCTTCTACAACCAGAACTCTGATGTTCCTATCTTGCTCAGTCAATGCCCGCTCCAGAGCTCGGAACAGCAACCTTTCATCCGGAGGTTTAACAATCCAGTCGCTTACCTCTGGATGGGGGGATTCTTTGGTATCTGGCAATAAACCGCTGAGGATGATAACCGGAATATCTCTCGTCTCCACTTGCTCTTTCAAAACTGCCAGGGTTTGCCAGCCGTTCATACCCGGCATCATCAAGTTGAGGAGAATCAAATCAGGTAGCTTTTGCGTCGCCTGTTCCACTGCCTCCTCACCTGAAGCCACGGTTATCGCCTGGTAGCCTTGCTGTTCTAGCTTGGCTTTCACTACAGTACGAATTGAGGGGTCATCATCACACACCAGTACCAATGGATGGGTAGACTCAGGGATCGAAATGACTTTGTCCTCCCGCAGCACTGGCAAGGTGAAGGATAAAGTGCTGCCTTCCCCCAGAGTGCTTTGAGCCCAGATACGTCCCCCGTGGTGCTGGACTATGCTGCGGCAGACGGCTAAACCCAAGCCAGTGCCTCCTTTTTTGCGCGAGTCAGAGGCATCGACCTGCTGAAAGCGTCCAAAGATTGTCTCGATCTTATCAGGGGGAATACCCCGCCCTTGGTCGCGGATTTGAAACAATACTGTCAGTTGTTCGCTGTCTGTTTCCGATGATGAATGACCATTGACCAACTCAGCAGTCAGCCAAACCGTAGAATCTGGGGGGGAAAATTTAATGGCGTTGCTGAGTAAATTCGTTAAAACTTGTACGATCCGGTCTGGATCGGCCCACAAACGGACTGATAGGGGAGAAACGGATAAAGTTACCCCTGCTTTCTGGGCCATGTTCCCCATGACATCTGCTGAGGCGCTCATTAAGTTGGCTCCGTCGCAGACTTGTTTTGTCATCGTGACTTTGCCGGACTCGATGCGTTCTATATCCAGAATGTCGTTGATTAAACGCACTAACCGATCAGCGTTCTTGGCTGCAATATCTAACATCCGCTGACCTTGTTCAGGTCGGGTCCTAAGTACACCACTGGCAAGTAGATCCAGGGCACCGAGAATTGAAGTGAGAGGTGTCCGCAATTCATGACTGACCACCGAGATAAACTCATCCTTGAGCTGTTCTAATTCCCGGCGATCGCTGATGTCTAGCACCGAGCCAATGTAGCCGGCAAAACTGCCATCTGGCAGAAATCGCGGCGTTCCTGTATCTAAAACCCAGCGATATTCTTCATCAGCACGCCTTAAACGGTACTCAATTTGGAAGTTCTGTCGGGCAGCAAAAGCGTTTCCGTAGGTGAGCAGACAATGCTGCAAATCTTCTGGATGCAACCTCTGTGTCCAGCCGCTGCCCATTTCCTCTTCCACAGTCCCCCCAGTGAAGTTGAGCCAACTCTGATTGAAAAAAGTACGCTGCCCATCTGGATCAGACATCCACAGCAATACAGGGGCACTATCGGCCATCGTGCGAAACCGCTCTTCACTCTCTCGCAGAGCTTCTAAAAGCTGACCTTGAGATAGGGCAATCCCCACTTGATCGGCCAGTTGTCGCAGCAGTTCAATTTCAAAGCTGGACCACTGTCGCGGACTTGCACACTGATGAGCAATCAACAGACCCCAAAGTTCTTCTTTCTGAAGAATGGGAACCACCAGATTGGCCTTCACGCCAAACTGCTGTAGAAATTCAACATGGCAGGGTTGGATATCAGGCCGATCTAAGTCAGCGATCGCACCAATTCTTCCCTGACGGTATTTTTCTAGGTACTCTGCATCAAAGCAAGGATCGATAATGTTTTGTCCGAGAATGACAGGCCAACCGGGAACAACTGTCTCTTGAACTACAGTTCCTCCCGATCCCTTTGGCCAAAGTCGGAAGAGCAAAACCCGGTCAGTCTGAAGAAATCTTTGCACTTCTGTGACAGTGGTTTGAAGAATTTCTTCCAGTTGCAAAGAGCGGCGAATCTTGAGAGTTACTTCGGCAAACAGCTGCGATCGCCAGTTCTGGCGCTGCAATTCTTCTGCCGCCTGCTGGCGTTCCATTTCCGCTTGATGAGCAGAGATAAACCTGCCAATACTTTGGGCCATCAACTCCACAATTTCCTGCTCATCGGGCTTGTAATCAGTTTTTCTTACCTGTATTGAGGAAAAATTAAGTGTGCCATAAACTGCCCCATTCACAAATATAGGAGTACCAATATAAGACTCTAGTTTCAGATTTTGGTAGACCGGGTGAGCTTGCATTGTCTCTATTTCGCCCACATGAGTGTAAGTAATTGTCTTTTTTTCTTTGACGACTGCGGCACAGTAAGTATCTTCTAAAGCGAACTTTAATCCGGGTACTAGAAATTCAAAATCAGACCTTACAGAACGAATAATGTAGGATTGGTCAGTAATTTGACTAATGATGCCAGTTGACAGTCCTAAAATTTCACATCCTGTCTCAAGACAGTCAGCAAACAGAGCCTCAAAATTTTCGTAATTTGTCGTGTTAATCCGATGCAGATGTTTGAGGTTGGCACTGAAATTTTCAAGGGCCCTAGATTTTTCAAGTAATTCCTCCTCCGTGTGCTTGCGCTCAGTGATGTCAATCCAATCGCCAACAATCTCTAGGGGGTTACCCTTGGCATCTCGGACTAGCCTCAATTCGTCCCTTACCCAGCGATAAGAGCCGTCCTTGTGCTGAAAGCGATATTCGTGGATATGATGTCCCCGTTCAAATAACTGGTTCAGATGGGCAAAGACGCGGGGTGCATCCTCTGGATGGATACGAGCGCCCCAAAACCCGGAATCTTCCAGAAATTCCTGACAGTCATAGCCAAGCATCGAAATGACATTGTCACTCACGAAGGTAGCACCGTAATCCCCTGAAGCCCGACAAGAATAGATAACGGCGGGGCTAGAGGTTAGCAAGTGGCGCTGCCGTTCCCTAGCCATCCACAACTGTTCCTCCGCCCGCTTGCGCTCAGTAATGTCTTGGAAATATACTGATAGACCATCCTGAGAGGGATAGGCATGAACGACAAACCAGCTATCCAAGGGCGGGTAAAAGGCTTCAAATTCAACACTGATCTGTTCTGCGACTGCGCGATGGTATTCCCGATCAAAGCTGGAACCCACTATCTCAGGGAACTGATTCCACAGATTTTTGCCCAGGAGTTCTTCTCGCTTTCTTTCCAAGAGTGTCTCTGCTTGTCGGTTTAGATAGGTAAATCGCCACTCTTTGTCTAAGGCAAAAAAAGCATCAGTGATACTTTCAAGAATATTCGCAATTTGGTTTTCCGCTGCCTCAGCCTCAGCCCTTGCTGCCTGCTCTCGCTCAAGGAGATGAATGCGCTCTTTCTCTACCTGTTTGCCCTCAGTGATGTCGCGAGCGACTGCATACAGCAAACCTTCCTCAGCTACTGGAAAGATTTTCCAAGCCAGCCACCTATAGGACCCATCTTTGCAGCCATAGCGATTTTCAAGGTTGATAGTTGGTATGCCAGTAGCCAGCTTCTCCACTTCGGCGAGGGTTGCGGCTCGATCGTCAGGATGAACAAGATTTAGAAATGGTTTTGCTAAGAGTTCTTCTTTGGTGTAGCCAAGTGTTTTTGTAAATGCTGGGTTCAAGCGCTTAAAGTAACCGTCTGTACCTGCGACACAAAGCATATCCAGGGAAAGAGTAAAAAAACGCTCTCGCTCTTCCTCTACCTGCTTGCGATCGGTGATTTCACGGGCTAACTGTTGGTTGATTGCTTCAACTTGCTGGGCATGCCGTCTGGCTGTTTGAGTCAGATAAGCTGCCCATGCGAGTAGCGCAGCCATTACCAGTCCCCCACCCAATACTACTTCCGGGAGTGGGGTGTGCTCATCGGCAAGCAACGCCCTTGTCGGCCAAACCTTTACGCGCCAGGTAACGCTGTTAAAATTAACTTCCGTTTCGCGACCCCATTTTGTCTCAAGCTGCCTGCCCAAACTAGAAGGAGCGCGGCGATAGATTTCTTCGCTGCCGTCGAAAATGGCGATCGCGTATCCTGGCGCAACATTTTTGTCCAAAAGAGTATCGAGCAATGACTGAATGCGGAAAACGCCAAGAATGAACCCGTCAAAGGATTTTGGATTGGGAGATGGCAATGAAATTTTCCCCTGCTCCCCTGCTTCTAAGAAGATTGGCACGTAAACTAGAAAGCCTTTACCACCTTGCACGAGAGTGACTGTGCGTGTAACTGTGACAGCCTGCCGTTGGCGAGCTGCTTCCAGGGCAACTCGTCGTCGCTTCTCGAATGCCAGATTGAGGTTAACAGCCGCTTCATTTCCGGCTAAAGGAACAATCCAGCGGACATAAAACGAGGAGTCTATCCATTCGATCGCCTGAAAGCCGGGATAGTCTCTGATATGGTTTTCTGCATCCACATACCATTCTGCTTTAGGAGTTCCGCCCTCAAGCTCCCAGCGCTTTGCCATCCGCACCAGTGACAGGATGCGATTTTGCATCTGCGCGGTGATTTCCTGATTGACGCTTGCTGCGGCGAATTCACCCTTGCGCTGGATCTGCTTGCCCTCTTGTGCAGCTAGCGCTTGCCAGAGAAACAGGGTAACTGCTGAGGCACTCAACCAAACAAGTGCTGGAAGCCATATCCTTTGCCAAAACTTTGTTGTTCCCAGTGCCCTTAAGCCTAATCTCATCAAAACCTCACGGGTAGTGTGGAAACCCTCGTTTTTTAACGGGGTTCCCCTGATCGCAGATCGGGGGAAACATCCCACCTAGGTTCCTGACGGCTCTCCTCCTGATAGGATGCGATCGCATCCAGCCGCCTTAGCCTGAAGTAGTATAGCATTGGCAGCTCGATACAGCCCTTGCAGGTCGGCGCTGTCCTGGGGATACTGGACAACTCCCGCACTGAAGGTCACCTGAAACGGAGTGCCATCCGGAGCCGTAAACTCTTCTTGACGCAAGATTTCCAGAAGTTCAGACAGCCGTCGCACCCCGTCGCTTCGGGTCATCCCATACATCCCCACCACAAACTCTGCACCTCCCCAGCGACTGACGACATCCTCACTTTGGAAGTTCCGTCGCAGCAGTTTTCCCAACCGGGACAGGATTCGATCCCCAACGGCATGACCATATTGGTCGTTTACCTGCTTGAGGCGATCCAAGTCCAGTATAGCGAAACAGAAGGGCTGATTCTGACGCTCAGCCTGGTGAAGAAACTGGGTCAGCTCTTGAATGGACTTGTGGCGATTAACAACTCCAGTCAGGGTATCGGTTTCAGCCAGATTTCGCTGCAGGCGCGATCGCTCCAGACGGTTGAGGATGCGGGTTACTAATTCCGGTCCGACTATTGGCTTGCTCACATAGTCATCAGCACCAGCTTCAAACACTCGATGCATTGTCTGGGCATCTGTGTGGGCTGTGAGAAACAGCACTGGCAATCCTGCCCAACCCAGGTCATTGCGAACGACCTGGCACAGTTCAATCCCGCTTATATGCGGCATTTCCACATCCAGAATTAGCAAATCCGGTGAGGCAGCTTCCAGAGTATCCCAGAACTGTAGGGGATTCTCAAGGGTAAAGAGCTTGATCCCCCAAGGCTCTAGTAAGGTAACCAGAGCAGTCAGTACCTGGGGGTCATCGTCCACAACCATCACCTTGGCTTGGGCTGTGCTCGTTTGCTGTAGCACTTGCGTGACTGCTTCTAGCACCTGGGTGGGGGGCATGGGCTTCTGTAAAAACCCGCGTCCGCCCAAACGAGCTATCTTGACCCGATCAATCAAACTATCTTGGGCTGTGAGAACCATTACTGGCACGGGAGGGGTGCAGGATCTCAGTTCTCCTAGCAGGTTCAGGTTATTTTGTAGCGCTGCACTGTCTTGCCCGTACTCAGCTAAGGATAGGTCGAGCAGTACCGCATCTGGGAGCTTTCTAGAAAGCCGCTCTCTGGCTACAGTGGGATCTGTAACTATCTCTGTTCGCATCCCTCTGGTATTAGCCTCTATAACGAACTCCTGAGCCAGTGTCCTATCCTTTTCAACAATCAGCAGCAAGGGTTTTTCATCCACTGACAGCAGCTTAGGGTTCTGCCCAGTGGTCGCTCGTTCCAGCTCCCGGCGCATTGCCACAACTAATTCAGAGAGATGCTGCCTTTGCTCTTGGTTCAGTGGCATCCCAGCGTGAAATAGCTGTTCCATCTCTCGAGCCAGACGGGAGCCTTCGTCAAAATCAAACATGCCCAGTGAACCTGCCAGCTTGTGAGCCTCCTGCTCTGCTTGTTGCCGCAATTCATCCCCAAGGGTATCTTTGAGTATTGCAGTTGTGGCTTTTTCAATCACTGCGACTCGGCGACTGAACTTTTCTTTAACCCGCTTCCAAACGTCAATGGCTGCTGATATAGCCTGCTGCTCTACATCAGGCGACAATCGCTTTTGCTTCTTGACCTTTTTTCTCTTGCCCCTTGTCTGTTGCTGTTTTACTGGTTTAAGACGGTAACCAATGCCGTAGACTGTCTCAATCGGATCTTGAGATAATCCCACCGCCTTGAGTTTCTGCCGTAATCCCTTGATGTGGGCGGTGACCGTTTCTTCTCCAGGAGATGCCTCAAACGACCAAAGGTGGTCTAGAATCGCACTGCGGCTAAATACCCGGTGGCTATTGCGCAGGAAAAGCTCCAATAGAGCATACTCCTTGGGAGTTAAATGGATCGGCTGACTGTTATAGGTTACTTCACAGGTACTGGGGTCAAGATGCAGGTTGCCCCACTTCAGAACGGGAGGTAAGGTGGAATTCCCCCGACGCAGTAAAGCCCGAATGCGAGCCGACAATTCCTGCAAATCAAAGGGTTTAGTCACATAATCATCCGCTCCCGCATCCAAACCCAAGACTTTATTAGTGCTGGTGTCCTGGGCAGTTAACAGGATAATGGGCATCCGCAGCCCTCGCGATCGCAACCGCTGGCAAAGGCTAATGCCATCCAGTTTCGGAAGCATTACATCTAGCACAATCAGGTCATAGGTAAAGGCATCTAATAGCTCCCAACCTGCTTGGCCATCAGCGGCAACATCGATCATATAGTGCTGGTCAGTGAGAGCTTTGGCAAGGGTTTGGGCAACCAGCTCATCATCCTCAATCAGTAGAATTTTCATCGCCACCACTTACCGCAAATTATCAAGCATTGACTGCACATAAGGAAAACAAATCTAACTTCCAACCTTCTCGCCTAGAATTAATTTATAGCTTAGCCCTAGGAAGCGATCACATTGCTTGCTAAATATTATTTGCGTTTATCTTATTTATCTTATCTGCTTACCCTCCGGTAAGCCATCCTACAATTTTTATTTTTAACAAAACTACATGGGTCATGGCCGTGATCGCAGCTTTCACTTGCCAACTACCTAACCATCATTGAGCTACAATTCAAGCAAGGTCTGCATTCCATCTATCTAATGCTCGAAATCCAAACCCAACTATACCAACTAGAACAATTTGCCAATAATCTGGTTTCGCTCCAGTTAAACCATCTGAGCTTGGTCAGCATTGCGGTAATTTTTCTAGCAGGGCTACTTACCAGTCTCACCCCTTGTATGCTTTCCATGCTGCCAATTACCATTGGTTATATCGGCGGCTATGAAGCCCAAGGAAGGCTACAAGCAGCAGCACAGTCTACCTGGTTTTCTCTCGGCTTAGCAACAACTCTAGCAGGACTGGGAATCCTCGCCGCCTCTTTGGGGCGAGTTTACGGGCAAATAGGAATTGGTTTACCCATTGCGGTTAGTCTCATAGCAATTATCATGGGGCTGAACTTACTGGAAATATTACCCCTGCGCTTTCCTTCCCTGGGCGCTACAGATTGGATTGCCGAAGACTTTCCCGCTGGAGTGCGTTCCTATTTGCTAGGCTTGACTTTTGGTTTAGTGGCATCTCCCTGTAGTACTCCAGTTTTGGCAACCTTACTGGCTTGGGTAGCAACGACGCAAGATTTGGTGCTTGGTGCTGGTTTACTCCTTTCCTATACAGGGGGATATGTAGCACCCTTGATTTTGGCAGGAACTTTTACCGCGTCAATTAAAAAATTACTAGACTTGCGCCGCTGGTCGGCTTGGATTAATCCTGTTAGTGGTGCACTATTAGTAGGATTTGGTGTCTTTTCCCTGTTAACTCGGATTCCTGTAAGCATTTTTTAAAATGACTGTATCAGATTCATCTACAACCACAGAGTTTTCATCCATCCCCCGGCGTTGGTTTCGGCGCATAGTGAGGGTTGTTACCGATTTGCGCTTGGCAATTGTCCTGCTGCTGGCGATCGCTGTTTTTAGTATTAGTGGTACGGTAATTGAACAGGGGCAATCCCTGAAGTTTTACCAGGAAAACTACCCTGAAGCTCCAGCTTTATTCGGTTTCCTCACCTGGAAAGTTATCTTAAATCTGGGTCTTAACCACGTTTACAGTACTTGGTGGTTTTTGGCATTACTGGTTTTATTTGGCACCAGTCTCACCGCTTGTACCTTTACCCGCCAATTTCCCGCCCTTAAAGCTGCTCGCCGCTGGAAATTCTACAATCAACCCCGTCAGTTTCAGAAACTGGCGCTGAGTGCAGAACTAGATACAGGTTCCCCCGATTCTTTAGTACCGTTTTTAGAGAAGCGGGACTATAAAGTTTTTCAGGAAAACGATTCACTCTATGCCCGTAAAGGTATTATCGGACGCATTGGACCAATTGTTGTCCATGCAGCCATGTTAATTATCCTCGCAGGAGCAATTTGGGGGACGCTGACGGGCTTTTTGGCTCAGGAAATGGTGCCCAGTGGAGAGACGTTTCAGGTGAGAAACATCATCGAAGCAGGACCTTTAGCCGCGCCGCAAATCCCAAAAGATTGGTCTGTGCAGGTGAATCGCTTCTGGATTGATTACACGCCGGAGGGAGTGATTGACCAGTTTTACTCGGATTTGTCAGTGATTGATAATCAGGGAGAGGAGTTAGATCATAAGAAGATTTATGTTAATGAACCCCTGCGCTATCGGGGTGTCACTTTTTATCAGACTGACTGGGGTATTGCCGCCGTGCTGGTGCAGATTAATAATAGCCCCATTTTCCAATTACCAATGGCTGAGTTGCAGACAGGCGGGGAAAGTCGGATTTGGGGAACTTGGATTCCCACAAAGCCGGATTTAAGTGAGGGGGTTTCCCTGTTAGCGCGGGATTTGCAGGGAACAATGTTGGTTTATGATGTCAATGGTGACCTGGCGAGTGCGGTGCGTCCTGGGATGGCAACAGAAGTGAATGGAGTGACACTGAAGGTATTTGAGTTGATTGGCAGCACTGGCTTGCAAATCAAGGCCGATCCGGGAGTGCCGATTGTTTATACTGGCTTCGCCTTGCTGATGGTGGGAGTGATGATGAGTTATGTTTCTCACTCCCAGATTTGGGCTCTGTTAAAGGGCGATCGCTTTTATATTGGAGGGAAAACTAATCGCGCCCAGGTAAGTTTTGAGCGAGAATTGGTAGAGATATTAGAACAACTGAAATCAGAAAAAGAAAAAGCTGGCAAGGTGTTAGAGCGTGTTTGAAAAGTTTGTATAGGGCATGGTTCAATATGGTTCGTGGCAAGGTAACACATAGGGGTGTTAGTTTGGGTAACTTTTAGAACCTTGTCCGTTGAAGATCGGGAGTCCATGCAAGGGAGTGCGACCTGAGCCCAGCGTCGACGTTGTCGGCTGGGCGCAACAGGCAACAGGGAATCAACCCCACGTCGAACAAGAAAAATCGAAACTTCTTTCAAGTTTTTGGAGAGAACAATAATAACTGTAGGGTGGGCATTGCCACCCAAAAAATGTAACTCAGACACACAAAAAATTCTGGGCAATGCCCACCAACAAGAACAATAATAACCGTAGGGTGGGCATTGCCCACCCAAAAAATGTAACTCAGACACACAGAAAATTCTGGGCAATGCCCACCAACAAGCTAATAGCTGACAGGTGAGTGAGTCAAAGAGAATTGAAAAGAGGAAATCGATGGAAACATCAGATTTAGCTACCAGACTGAAAAAGCTCTTGGGGTCGAAACAAGGCAAGATTCCCAAGAGCTTTTTCAGTGTTCACTGATAACTGTATTGGTCAAAGCTGTCTTAAAAGTTAACAATCGGGACACGTGGAGCGGTTCTTCTCCGGTCTCCTGAATGGGAATTTTCCCATTCCTGATTAAGCTTCTTTGAAGGAACTCGATTCAACAGCCCATTGTTATCTGAGTGTATTTCATAGACCGCTTCAGAGTAGGCGGAATCGGAACCAGAGTTCCCATCAGTTCCGAGAACTTCCCAAACCCGACCTGACAAACTTCTGGGCTGAACTCCTTCTAAAGAAGCAGCTGTGCCCGTCGGAGTGATGGGAGTTTCCGAAGCGACGCAAGGCATTGACCAAATTATTGGGACTCCGGCAAGTAATCCAACCGCAATCAGTGCAGTGGTTTTTACGCTTCTGGAATTAATCATGATTGTGACGCAAGTGTTTATATTATTAATATGGTCCAGTAATCAATATGTGTAGGGGCACGGCATCAACAAACTTTGTTTGCCCAACCAAAAGCCTCAAAATGCCGTGCCCTCCCCCATCGAAATTTTATTACTGAATCGATGCTCTAGCAAATCTAGCTAGTTGCTTTCGCTTCCTAACCTCTGTCCCAATACTGCGAGGGATTTGCTCTAATTCTCTCTCTCCCCTACTTCCCCTGTTCCCCCCTCTCCGTTCCCCGTTCCCTGTTCCCTGTTCCCTGTTCCCTGCTTCCTTCAAAAGCTTAAACTGGTAGCCTTATTTGCTCTTCGGTTGATTCTTCGCTTGTTCCATAGCTATTTCTTTTATTGCCTCGAAAGAATTCCGATTTGAAGTTCCTTCAATTGCCTTGACTGCCAAATCCTGCACCTGTTTAAGTGCCCCATCGAGTTGTTTGGATAAACTGTTAATCCGGGCTTGATTATTTTGAATTGTCTGCTCTAAAGATTCAATGCGCAGATAATAATTTTGCTTCTCCCCTTCTACTTCCTTACTCCGCAAGTCAGCCTTCACCTTAGCCTGGTAGTTCCCAATACCTCGACCTCCCTCTTTACCTTTTTTAATCTTCTCTTCCAATTCCTTCTCAAAGGCTTCTACCTTTTTCTTCGCCTCAGCATATTGCTTCTCTCGCTCTGCGATGCTTTCTTCTCGCTCTTTCCACTGCTTTTCTTGCTCCCGACGAGTTTCTTCTAATTCTTTATAGAGACTCTTCTTACGCTGTTCGTATTCTTCCTCATCCAATTCTCGTTCCAGTTTCAAATTATACTGATATTCCTCTTCGTCACGCAAGCGCGTCTTCTGATGATTCTCATTCCTTTCCTTAATTTCCCGCTGATGAGTTTCTTGCTCTTTCCTCCAAGCTTTCCTTAAGTCCTCAATCTCTTGTCCTAAAGTTTCTCGTTGCTGGCTTAATTCCTCTTCAAATGCTTTGGCATTCTCTTCATAAGACTGGATTAGACTCTCCAGTGTATTTTCTTCAATTTCCTCCAATTCATGCAATTCTTGTAATTTTTTGTTCTCCTCTGCTCCCGACTCCTGAAGCTTTTCTAAAGAGGATGCTTCTGCAATTAGTTGCTCTGACAAATTGCTGACTGCACTCCCAAAGCCTATTTCTAGTTGTTCTAAACTTTGAATTATTTGATTCATCTTGTAAGCAGTATGAGCCTGAGCCATAGTTTTATTTTCACTCTCTTTATTAGTTGATTTTTCTCCTGATATTGCAGGTTTTGTTTGCTTCATTTCTTTTTCTAAGGCAGCTTTTTCTTTCTTTAATGCTTGAAAAGCTTCTAAAATTTCCGCCTTCGTACTTCTCGAGCTAATTCTTGCCATTTTTAGTCTCCTGTGAAATAACTTGTGTTTGTAGTAAGCACTTTAGTGATGGTCGTCGATTACTGCAAAACTTACTTGGTTTGAGTGCCGGAATTGGAAGAGCTTTGGAATGCTCTCATTGCCAAGTTTTGTGCTTGGGTTGTTGCTGCTTGTAATTGTGCAGTAATTTCTGCTATTTGTTCGGTTTGTCTTTGAATAGTAGCTTCTAGTGATTGAATTTTTAACTCACATCCATGTTTCGCAGCCTCCCACTCTTTCTCAAATAAATCTGCTTTAACTTTCGCTTCTCGTTCCGCTTCTTTAATGGCTTCACCCTTAGCTTTATTATATTCTTGTTTCAGTTTTTCATCAAATCCTTCTATTTTCTTCTGATTCTCCTCAAACTCTGCTTGCCCATCTGTTAAGATTTTCTCTCTTTCACTCCAATCTTTTTCTTTGTCTTGATTTGCTTCTGCTATTTCCCTCTCTTGTAAGCGCTTTGATTCTTCATATTCATCCAGTTTTACCTTGCGCCCATGCTCTATTTTATATTGAAAATCTGCGGCTTTTTTTTCCCGTTGTTTTGCTAATAATTCCGCTTCTTCTGTAACTTTGACCTCAAACTCCTGCTGCTCTTTTTCCCACGCTTTCCTTGTTTGGCCCATTTCTTTGTCTAGAGCTTCCCGCTGACTGGCTGTATTATTCTCTAGTGTCCCTAACTTTTCTTGATGCTCCTGTCTCAAAATATGCAGTGCATCTGCTACCAACCTTACTTGACGCAACTGTTCTAACTTTTCAGTTTCAACCGATATTGCTCGCTTCAGTTCTTCTAGTTTAGAAGATTCTGTCGCTAACGTCTGAGACAGTTCATTGATAATATTGCCAAAATCTAATTGCAAGGAAGCCATGCCGTTAACAATATTATCAACGGTATATTCAGAGGCTTTTTCGAGCAGTTGTTTATTTTTTTCTTTTTCTGCTTCTTCTTCTTTAGTTGCTACTTTCGATTCCCCTTTTTGATGTTCAGCCAATAGCTTGCCAAAGGCTGCCATAATTTGCTCTTTACTGTCTTTCTGTGCAGCTTGAATCATTATTATTTCTCCTTGATTAAATAGTTATTAGCCATTAGTCCTTAGTCATTAGTTTTAAAGTACATAAGAACCCCTGGTCGGCAAAACTAAGGACTAAGAACTAAGGACTTCGCGAAGCCCATTGATTTTTTCGTCAACACTCCTATAATAACCATAGTTGATTTTTTCGTCAAGGGGTAGTAAGATAAATAATTAAATCAGGGTAGATGAACGTGGAACAGAATTTTGGCAAGCTTATTCGTAAAGCGCGAAAGGACAAGGGATACAGCCAGAGGGAGCTATCGAAGCGATTGGGGCTAGATTTCACTTATCTGTCTAAGTTAGAGAACGATAGGGCTGATTATCCTCCCAAAGAGGATGTGATCCGTTCTTTGGCGCGCAATTTGGATTTAGATGAAGAGGAGTTAATTTTTCTTGCTGGGCGCATCCCCCAGGGTGACGAAGACTTTCTCAAGGAGCACTATAAGAATATGCCGACTTTATTTCGGCGAATGCGAGAAAATCCGGAATTTGCTCAGAAAGTGTTTTGGGAAGCGATTCAAGCTGAAAATCGGGAGTAGTAGCAATGAGGATAGTGAAACCTTTTCGCTTCATTCACAAAAAAGAGATTGAAGCTAAGGCGACGGATATTCTCAGGGGAATGCAGCAGGTGCCTAACTATGCTCCCAAATGGCCCTTGGATGCGAGTCGGGTGGCTGAATTTCTGGAGTTGGATGTGGTTTGGGATAGCATCCCGGACGACGAGTATGGGACAATAGCGGCTAGGATTCTGCCTTTAGAGCGTCTGATTGAAATCAATGAGAACATTCCGAAACTGCGCAGCGGTTTTGGGGAATCGACTGTTGCCCATGAAATCGGACATTGGGTACTTCATATTAACTCAGTTGCAGTTGAGCGTTATTTGAGGCTGGAAGAGAAAGGGGTACAAATAAAGGTAGAGCCGTTATTGTGTCGCAGTGATATAAATGCAAGAGGGATTGAGTGGCAAGCGCAGTATTTTGCCAGTTGTCTGTTGATGCCTCAGTATATGTTGGCAGAGGTAAAAAAGGGGAGGGATTTAAGGAGATGGCGGCATCTATATATAATGGCTGGTGAGTTGGGAGTGACGATATCTAATCTCATCCATCGTCTCAAAGATTTGGGTTGGATTTATCTTGCTGAGGGTTCTCGCAAAATTGAGCTGGGTGAGGCGGTGTTGGTTGGGAAGAAAAGGGCTGTTGGATAGGGCGATCGCCTGGAGTTTAGACGCTTATCGCTACCCTCCACTGGGTTAGCGAAGCGGACACAGCGAAGCGAGTATCGCCATCCCTCCACTGCGATCGCTACCCCTCCACGGGAGCATAAAAATGTGTGGGGGTGGCGGGGGCCGAACAAACCGATGACATCGTCATTGAAATGTTACTAAATTTATTATTATTTTATTAATCGAAATAAACAACAATAATGTTGTTTAAATACTCAAGTCATTAACCCTTTAAAAAAAAGTAACATAAAACCTTTAGGTGCGGAATGTGAGCTATAATTGTACTAGATTATAAAGAGCATGAAAAGAATCAATTTGAGATAATAAATTTGTCTGTCAAGGATTCAAAAATTAATCCAAGCCACCGACTTAATTTCGCTAATTCAAGAAAGAGGACAAGGAGAAGAAGGGGGATTGACTAGCTTTTACCCCTTTGTCTTCCCCCTCTCCCCCCTTTCGGGAGTCTTGCTCTGCTAACCTGAGTTCCGAGTTCCGAGTGAGAAGTTGGGGAAACTGGCTGAAATTCTTGCTTTTCAAGAATTTCAGGAGTAATATCCAGAGCTAATTTATTCCTAACCATCGATCCAGTTACGCAAAGATAGGGTTTCTGGAGAGCCTTTGGAGAGGCGATCACTAAAAAGGGAGGGCAATCGTCAAAAATAGACCAAAATTTAAGAGGCTAGAAGCCTGTCTGGGAAAAAGTTTCAGTAGTTATAGGTAAGACATAGCCCGCTATGGGCGGGAGGACTCCTACACTCTCATCTGAGGCAATACTGTTCACTCGGCGTGCTTGGGTGAAATTGGCATTTCAGTTTTATCTAGGTTTTCAGGAGGGACAGATAGAAATGACAGATACCAGTTTTCTCGGAAGAAATAGGTTGTTTGGTAAACATCTCCTGACCGACGATGGAGATATCCACCTCACACCGCAGGTTTTTATCTTAGATCCGGATCTGCTAGAGAGTGCCAAGCAACTTGTACAACAGGGAGATCCTCGAATTGCTCCGGCAATCCAAGAATTGGTGGAACAAGCGGATCAAGCTTTAAATCAGGAGCCCCTTACGGTTGTCGACGAGCAGACACCGCCGAGTGGTGACCCACACGACTATATGAGCCTTTCGATTTATTGGTGGCCGAATCCTGATACGCCCGATGGACTTCCGTACGTTGAACGCGACGGCCAGGTGAACCCTGAAATCAATAATTATGACGGTCCCAAGATCTTTTTAATGGCAAGAACAGTTGAAACTCTGGCTCTGGGATATTACTTCACTGGTAATAAAGATTATGCCGAACACGCTGCCAATTTAATCAAAGTCTGGTTTATTGATGAAGGTACGCGAATGAATCCGAATCTGAATCATGGCCAGTTTATCCCAGGAATCAACACCGGGTCTCGCCAGGGAATCATTGATACACTGGTTCTAGCAACCGACATAATCGACTCAGTCGGGTTGATAGCTGACTCTGAATATTGGACAGAAACCGACCAGATGCAGCTCGAATCATGGTTCAAGAGCTATGGACAATGGCTGGGAACTAGTTGGCTCGGCATACAGGAGGCTTTCAGAACTAATAACCACGGTATGTGGTATGACGTACAGTTAACGACTTTTAACCGCTTTGTAGGTAATGATACTTCAGCCAGGCTGCGTCTTATGTTTATAACCCCGTTGAGGATTTTGACTCAGGTTAGGTCTGATGGAAGTCAACCACAAGAATTGAGCAGGGCAACATCTTTCGATTACAGCCTTTATAATCTCGAAGCCATGTTTACCCTGGCCTCAATCGGCGTAAAACTTGGGGTTGACCTGTGGAACTTCAAAGGATGGGGTGGTCGGGGAATTGAAAAAGCATTAAATTTTCTGCTCCCATATATTGACCCATCAAATGAGTGGCCGTATGGACAGAGTAATATAAATCCAGAAAGTCTTTTCCCATTTTTGCGCCAGGCTGCATTGGCTTATCAGAATCTCGATTACGAGCAACTAATCGACGAGCTGCCAGGTTCGGCGGAGCAACGCGCTGCCAGTCGGATAAACTTGCTTTATCCAGATCCTGATATTGCCATAAAGGAGACATAGCAGATTGGATCAAATGGGGCCTCTCTCAGGGAATGGATCACAAACAGTTTATTGAGCAGTTAGAGCGAGCCATCCATGCTAAGGAAGAGGATTGAGCTGCTTGTCTGGCCTTGGCCTCTTGTCGATCCCCCAGATGATACCAAATCCGGGTTAAATACCCCCTTTTTGAGGGAGTAGGGGGAGCAGGGGAAGCAGGGGAAGCAGGGGGAGAAAAATCCCAAAATTGAAAAGGGGGTTATCAAAGCGGATTTGGTATGACTGGCTCAAACTCCTCTTCTGATAGGCTTTTAGCTAATTCATCTAAGGGAAGTTCTCCCTCGATTTCGGCTTTTGTTTTAATGATGATTTTTCGATTTAAAGCACATCGTTGGACCGATCTGAGATGGTAATTGGTTTTCTTCCCAGATGAGCATCTCGTCTATGCACTGCAAAGTTGTTAGTGTCGCCGAAAACTCCGCAGACCAACAGCTATCAAAGCTCCTGGGGATCAACTCGATGGTGTCTTCCAAAGGTAGGGAAGGGAAGTAGCGATCGCGTAGGTGATGGACAAACTTCAGTGTCCGGAAAGCATCGAACCACACCCAGATAAAAAATTTGAAATGGAGGTAATCCCGACACTGGCGGTAGGCATGTTGGAGGGTCTTCTCCAGACCAAGCTGGAGGAGGGTGGTTAACAAGATGTCATCCTCCAAACCCATCCGATCCCACCATTGGGCAATGCCTCCTCCCGCGAGTACATCTCGATCGCGCCACAACAACTCAATTATGCCAAGCCAAGCGCGTAGACGGTTAAAGACTTCTGGATGATAGAACACAAAATCGTTGGTTGCAGCAAGCCGTTGCATGGTAGCGCCAGTACCAAAAGGTACTCGTGTAGATATACGAGATGAAAGGGAAATCTGCGGCGAAATTAAACGGACGACCTTGCCCGTTTTAGCAAGCTTGTTTAGCAGATAGAAGTCTTCAGCTGCTTGGCGTTTGGGGAACCCCCTAACAGCTGCGTAATGCTTCGCATTTATTTTGAGCAAGCTACCGATGGTATGAAAAGCGTAAGGTGAACCCGCTCGGGCAAGTTGAGTCACGTAGTAGCGAAGCGATATTTCGTAAAGAAGGATATTTTTGTTGAGTGGATGATGTATAAACGGGTAGATGGCAACGGCAACTTCCTCACATAAGCCCCCATCGTCGAAATAACCGACAGGCAGTGTGGCATCCGCATCGGTGCAGTGAATCCATGGTGTTGCCACAACGTGGCTCTCGATACACGACAAAGCGAGATCTGCGCCGATTTTTCGTGCTCCCCCCACGCCTTGTTTATTCGGCAGTCGCCGACCCATACTGCAGCAGTCCACGACAAGCAGTGCCGTGTCGGCATCTCGGAAAACAACCGTCAGAGGTGCTTTTCTTGCGCCTAGTCCATTGAGAAACGCTTGCGTTCGTAACAGTGCCGCACTATCACCATCCTCGGCGGGTGCGTTGACGACCACGATGACAAGGGTGTCGCGGACATCTTTTGGTAACACCCGGTCAATACAGTCGGGAGGCTCATCATAGACAGGCACAACCAGCACGGATTGATAGGTACGGCGTAACTCGCGACGGATAGAGGCCTCGAACAGACCTACGAGTGGTTCGCCATAGTTATCAAGATAACAACGCAACGGAGTAGACGACATCTATAGCAGTCCTAAATGAGTCGTGAAAAATCAAAACATATATAAGTTGAGCTAAGGGAAGCTTAGTTAACCTTTTCTTGATGAATGTTTTTTATGAAAAAAGTGAGAATATTCTCATGAAATGTAGATCTGGTGTGAAAAAGAAATGGATTATATTATTGTTGTAAACAGACTTTTATTCGCTCCAGTGGAACTTGACAGCAGTCTTGATAGTCTTGGGTTTCCTTGCCTCAATCCAACCTACATGATCGACAGTTTAGAAAAAATAGGGCGATCGCTCTCCAGGAGTTGAACCGATGATCCTTGCTAAAATGTATCTTTATGGCATTGAAAAAACAACCGAAGCGGTCCAAGCTGAGGCAAGTTAACCCATCGCTGTTTGCCATCATTGCAGAGGGCTTCCTGTCGCGCCTCAGCTTTGGCATCATCAGTTTCGCTCTACCCCTGTATGCCCATCGTCTGGGATTGAGCATGCTTGAAATTGGCTTTCTAGTCACGGCTAATGAGGCTACGTCGCTGCTGTTGAAACCAAGCATGGGTTGGGCGGCCGATCGCTTTGGTTTGAAACGCAGCTACACTACTGCCATCGGTTTGCGCAGCATAGTTGCCCTTCTGCTGGCTTTTGCTAGGTCGCCGTGGCAGCTATATGCCATCAGATTTGTACACGGGATATCCAAGGCGCTGCGGGATCCATCATCAAGCGCTTTAATTGCCGAACAAGGGGGCAAAAAAGCTATTGCTTCCGCCTTTGCCTGGTACCATACAGCCAAGATCGTAGCAGGTTCCCTCGGTAAAACCCTCGCTGGCATTCTCCTAACATTAACAGCTTCTAACTTCTCCCTGGTCTTTGCTTTCTCCTTCCTCCTCTCGGCGCTGCCACTCTACACCGTCACACGCTACGTCCGGGGAGGCAAGCCGGATGAAGAGGCAACTAAGACAAGTACGCCTGCCGAAGCTGCCCCTGATATTCAAGAGGAGCAAATTTCGCCCCCTGCCTCTAGACCTAAACCTATTGTTCTGCCTTTCACTATCTTGACTTTTTTGATCAATGGGACAGCAGAAATGCTCAGAGGTCTGTTTCCCATCCTGGCAATAGACTACGCTGGCTTGAGTGAGGCTCAGACAGGTTTAATCTATACCGCTTCGACCTTAGTTGTCCTTTTCTTTGGGCCACTGTTCGGTTGGCTGTCGGATAAAGGTCATCGAGAGCTAGTGCTACTGGTGCGCAGCCTTGGCAATACTATCTCCTCCATAGTTTACATTGTTGCCCCCAACTTTGCTGGCTTTATGACTGGAAAATTAGCGGATGATATTGGCAAAACAGCCTTTCGTCCCGCCTGGGGGTCGTTGATGGCTTACGTCTCTAGCTTCGATAAGCGACGGCGAGCGCAGACAATGAGCTGGATGATCGTTGGCGAGGACGCGGCTACAATTGCTGGCCCGATTTTGGCTGGCTTTCTCTGGAGTACCTGGGGTCTGACGATTATGCTCGGCACCCGCGTCCTTCTGGCTATAGTTACTGAGGTCTACATCACGTTTCTGAATCGCTCCCTAGAAGAGGGAGACAGAGGTACCCCCCCCTAGAACTCGCGGCGAGGTTTAGGCTTTGTTTCTAAGTGGTTCAGGAATTTCAATCCCTGATAGGGATTAGGACAAAACCTAACCTCACCATAGGGAGTTTAAACCCTTATTCGGATTAAGTCAATAGTCTGCTTAACCCTCATCTAAATATGTCCTCACCTGCCATCGTAGTGCTATAACCCGAGTACGGTTTGCGACCAAGCACTTCTAATAAAAGATGAGGAAAATCAACTGTCATTCCAACTACGCCTGCTTGAAGAGCCGACATCATCACGTCAGTATCTGTCACTTTCCAGGCTCTCACCTCTAATCCCAGCTCGTTCAATCTGGAAACTAATTCCTGAGATATTACTTTGGCTGGGAGACAAATTTGATTCAAACCTATCTGGACGGCTTGCTCGATCTTCTCTTCGTTGCTGTCAGATGTCAGCCACCCCACAACAGCAGCCGGAAATTGAGTCTTAATGTTTTGGACGGCGCTGAAATTAAAGGACGTGAAAGTAACAGAATTTATCAGATCCAGTTGGAGAACCATTTCTAAAACGCCAAGTTCAATTCCACTTTGCTTGACCTCCAAAACTAGGTGAGTCCTTTTTCCGTAGCGTTCTAATGTCTCCCGCAGCAGTGGAACTCTGGCACCGCCATAACCTTTGCCAAACCACGACCCCGCATCTAAAGTACGGATCTCAGACCACGGGGTCATTTGGACTAGCCCTTGTCCGTTAGTGGTTCTGTCCAGGCATTTATCGTGGATAAGAATTAACTCGCCATCGCTGGTGGCACGAATGTCTGTTTCGATCGCATCTACCCCCACTGATAAGGCAGCATCAAAACCTTCCCACGTGTTTTCGGGAGCAAGAGCAGCAGCGCCGCGATGTCCAATAATCTGCATAATTTAGCTCTAAAGATGAGAATTCTTTCATCTATCTCTCTAAACATGAAAATTTTTTCATTAAACTTTAATTTTACATTCATGAACGAAAAAAAGTTTGTCGATAGTTTAAAGATTAGGTTAAGAATCGACTAAGAATTGACTAATTTAGTAAAAATTTGCTGAACTCACACCCGTTAACAATCTAAAAAAAGGAGTAATAAGATGCAAGCGATTATTCTTGCTGCTGGTTGCGGTTCGCGACTGGCACCAGCGAGCAATGGAAAGCCAAAGTGCTTAGTCAAAGTAGGAGACGTGCCCCTCATAGAGTATCACCTAGCAGTGCTTGAGAGCTTTGGAATTACCGATGTCTGCCTAGTTCTTGGCTATCGCGCTGATGATATTACTCAGGTTGTGGGCGATCGCTGCCACTATATCATCAATCGCCAATATGCGGAGACGAACAGCCTTTACTCCCTATGGCTAGCCCGCAAGTGGGTACGAGGTCCATTCCTGCTCGTAAATGGCGACGTCCTGGCACACCCCCAGATCTACCAGCGTCTGCTGGCGAATTCGGGTAACGTGCTGGCTTATGATTCCTGGTCGGGTACTGAGGAAGAACAAATGAAGGTCGCTTTTAAGAAAGGCAAGCTACGGAAGATAAGTAAAACCCTGACTGGGGACAAAGCTCAGGGGGAGAGTATCGGTCTGCTGAAATTTAAGGCGAAGGCTGCCAAATCCCTATTTCTAGAAGCAGAAGCAGCCCTTTTCGCTGGAGGCAAAAATCAGTGGGTACCAGCCGCAGTCGCTAGACTCGCTCGCAAAAGGTCGATCACTGGTGTAGACATTGCTGGTTTGCCCTGGGTGGAAATAGATTTCCCTCAAGACTGGCAAAACGCTTGCGAAAAAGTTTGGCCTTCAATTAGCAAAACTCTTACTTCCCCACTACTCAAACGGATGGTGGCATCACCCACTGCCTTTAGCCAGCTCAACCTTAGTTATGGGATGGCATCATGAGTTACATTGACGATCCGGTCTTCCAAGGTATCCAAAAGATTCGCACTCCCAGCTCCGTAGAGGAGGTTATTTCACAGGCTTGGAGCAATTGGTCTGGCAAACCGCCCCAAGCAGTTCAAATCAAACCTACTCTAACCAACTATAAACCCTTTGAACGGGCGCGAATTGTAGCAGAAGCTAAGGTTTTCCGAGAAAATGCTGTAGAACCAGTAAAGCTCTACTTATTCTTTCATATCTTCGCCAACCCTGACGTAGCTCGCCAGGAGGCTGAAACAGGTGAGAAACGAGACTTATTGCCCTGCCAGGGACCGCCAGTATTTCTCGTCCCCGATTGGCAAACGGTAGTTTGGACGTTGCCCAATGCTCCAAACTTGACGGAACTGGCGCAGTTGCTGAACCCAGAAAAATTTTGCCAGCTCCTAGTGCCCCCTGCTGACTTCCAACCTGGCAGAGATAATTACCCCCAGCCTAAACTAATTCGCTATGTGCCTTTGAAACGAGCGCTTCTCACCTGGGAGCATCCTCGCACTCGCCGTCGCTACTTCGCCAAGCTTTGCGATCGCGCCGATTACTCGCGGGTGGTTGGCAACTTCGGGCAAATCGATGAGGTACGCGCCCAGGGGAAACTAGGATTTGCCGTTCCCCAGCTAGTCTCCTACAATCGCGAGTACCGCACCCTCCTGATGACTGAGGTCTCCGGCTGTCAGTTTACTGAAGTGATGCGCCGCGCATTCCCCGAACCCTTCGCTGAGGTAGGGCGAATTCTCGCACAACTCCACGGCTGTGACCTTCATCCAGAGACAGTTTGGACACCGGAAAAAGAACTTGCCGTTCTCTGTAGACATCTGGGAGGAGCAAAGCTGGCTCTCCCTGAAATCAGCAGCCAACTAGACCGCGCGATCGCTGTTTTGCAAGATTTATCGGCACGGCTGCCTTTCTCTGGCAACTCTCCTATTCACGGCAATCTGTTCGGCGATCAGATCCTCTACAGTGCTGATGGAATTGGCATCGTGGATTGGGATGCTTTGTCCCTTGGCGATCCCCTCTACGATGTAGGTCGTTTAATCGCCCATCTCCTTTACCTGGCAAGAATAGAAGGAATGCCACCCACTACAGTCAGCGCCAGTGCTGAAGCCCTGATCCGAGCCTATGAAGAGGATACAGGTCAGCTAGTTGAGCGAAAATGCCTTACTTGGCACGTCGCCTCCCAACTGTTACTGCGGGGGAAAATTTCCTCCTTAAGAAAGCTGCCAGAGGGATGGCAAGACCACATGGCTTTCGTAGTGGCAGAATCGGAACGAGTACTCAAAGGTAAGAGTCAGTATCTTTCTCTACCAGCGATCGCTCGTCAAATTTTCTCGAAGGTTTAATATGAAACTTACCAAACCCATTACTGTTCTCTTTACTGGCTATGCTCCGGTACACTTTCTCTGCTTTCGACCGCTCTACGAGCAGCTATTACAGTTTCCTGGCGTTGAAGTTTATTTATCTGGAGGGTTGCGCTCCGAAACAGAGCAAGGGTTCAGCTACGACAGGTCAGCGATGTATGCTCCTTTCCACATCCCGTCAGAGCGCATTCTCTCGGTTGAGGAGATCCAGAAGCGTCACTTCGACTTGCTATTTTCTGCCAACAAGCGGATAATTACGCCGCCGGAGAATATAGGGACAAAAATTCAGATCTTCCACGGGGTTTCCTTCCGTAATCGAGGAGTACGCCCCGAAAACCTGGCCTACGACTTTTTCTTATTGATCGGCCCTTATATGCGGCGCAAATTTGTCGAAACTGGTCTTTTAGCACCAGAAGATCCTCGCGGAGTTCCCATTGGGTTTCCCAAAACCGACCCTTTGCTCAGGGGAGAATTTGACCGTGGTGAGCTACTGGCACGATACGGACTCGATGGCAAAAGACCCATCCTCCTCTACGCTCCCACTGGACAAGCTCACAATTCCCTGGAAACTATGGGCAAAGAGGTGATTCGCCGCCTGTGGGCAACTGGCAAGTACGATTTGCTGATTAAACCCCACGATCACCCCAAGAATGCGGCGATTAACTGGTTCGCAGAACTAGCCCCCATCGAAGATGCTCATACCCAACTGGTGCGCTCCCTCGATATCATTCCCTTGCTATTTCTTGCCGATCTCCTGATTACGGATGCCTCATCGGTCGCTAACGAGTATGCGCTGCTCAATCGACCGCTAGTATTCCTAGATGTCCCAGAGTTGATTCAGGAAGCGAAGGAACAAGGGGCGCTGGTTGACTTAGATACTTGGGGACGGCGCGCCGGTTTGGTGGTCGAGAACCCCGAACAGGTAGAAGAAGTGGTGGCAACCAGCTTAGCAGAATCCGATCGCTTTTCGGAGATTCGCACCGCGATCGCTAAAGACCTTTTTTACAACCCCGGTCATGCTACCGACGCAGCTATATTATGGTTCAAAGAACATTTTCTCAAGGGAATTGAGGAATGATGACGATCACACCCCAAAGAATCGCTTATTACCTAAGGTCTTGTGGCAATCTGCACTACTTTGCTGCCCTTAAGCCCTACCTAGACCACTTTCTCAAGCAGGGCGTTCATCAAAATTTCCTGGTCGTCCGCCAACTCAACCCAGAGTCCAAACTGAGTAAGGAATATGAAGGTTACACCCATCTATTTACTACCAACTGCGACTTAGACAGCTACGATCTGGTATTAACACCTAGCTTTCTCCGAGCCGAAGAGCGGACTGATCGCACTCGTGCAGTGCAAATCTTCCACGGCATGTCTGACAAGCCTTTCACCTACGAAAGAGATTTTAGCAACTACCTACTCTGCCTCTGCGTGGGGCAGCGGCAGGTAGAGCGCCTGCTCCAGCACGAGTGCAATCGCAATATAAGATGGGTTATGATTGGCTATCCTAAGTTCGACAACCCACCTACCCTGCCGAAGCTATTCGACAATGACAAGAAAACTATTATTTACTGCCCCACCTGGCGCAAGCAAAATATCAGCTCGATCGAGATTTTTCTCGATAACCTCGACGTAGTTGACCAGCTCGTTAAAGATTACAACCTAATCGTCAAACCGCACCCGAACATTTTCAACCCCGAGCGCGAGTTTTACAACCAGAGCATTGTGGAGCGACTACAACGCATTCCTGGTATAAAACTTATCCGTTCGGGAAACGTGATGCCTTGGTTTGCCCAATCCGATCTGTTCGTCGGCGATATCTCAGCTGCAGGGTACGAGTGCCTGTATTACAACAGACCTGCAGTTTTCCTCAATCCCCAGCCTGGTGTTCTGCAACCCAGTACCGATTTCTCGTCGATGACTTACCTCTGGCAGTGCGGGGACGTATGCGACGACATCGCTGGGCTCAAACACCTAATCGATGAAAATTTGCAGGGCGATCGCTACCAAGATATCCGAGAGTCCCTCCTGCACTACAGTGTCTTCAATCCCCGAGACAACGGAGCGACCAAGCGTGGTATCAATTGTATTGAAGAACTCTTGCACGAAAATGTGTACCCAGTAAAGAGGAGAAGAAGAATTTTCTCATCTTCGCAACCGATAGCCCATGCCTCTGACAGTTTCGATTAAGTCACTTCCTAGCTTTTTCCGTAGATATCCCACATAAACATCGACAATATTAGAGCCAGGGTCATAATCATAGCCCCAAACACGGTCTAGTAACTGTTCGCGGCTCATCACTTGCCCAGGATGTCGCAAAAAGGTTTCTAAAAGAACAAACTCCTTTGCCGAAAGGTCAATTTCCCGAGCCTCGATCCTTACCTTGCGGGTGTGTAAATCTAAGATTAAATCCTTAACTTTGAGCACTGTCTCCACTCTTACGCTATCTTGCTGATGAGAGCGCAAGCGCAAGCGCACCCTTGCTAGTAATTCCGCAAAACTAAAAGGTTTAGTAACATAGTCATCAGCACCACCTTCTAAACCAGCCACTTTATCTTTAATATCATGGCGGGCAGTAAGGATAATAATTGGTAGTTGCGCACCTTGCCCGCGCAATTCTTTTAACACTGTCAATCCGTCTTTGAGGGGAAGCCCTAAATCTAGCAGCAGTAAATCGAAATCACCGCCCAATACCATATTGATGGCTTCTTGAGCATCAGTCGCGATCGCGGTAGTAAAGCCTTTGGCTTGCAGCCCTTTTGCCACAAAGGAAGCAATGCGCGGTTCATCTTCAGCAATCAGTATTCGGCTCATTAAATTAGCAATTAGTCATTGCTTAGTATTTTCTATTTATCTTATTAAAGCTTTAAGGGTAAAATCACAGTAAAAGTTGAACCCATTCCAGGTCGGCTGTGTAATTCTACCTTTCCGCCATGAGATTGAGCGATCGCCTGGACAATGGATAAGCCCAGCCCTGCTCCTTCGGAACGTCGGCGACTATTGGCAGCACGGGCAAAGCGCTGAAAAATTCGCTTCTGATCTGCCAGAGCAATTCCTGTACCTGTATCGCGCACCCAAAAGCGAGCATAACATTGTTCCACAGAAGAGCCGAGGCTAATGGTATCGGTCGCAGTAGTATGCTGTGTAGCATTGACAGCCAGATTCATAATGGCTTGGGTACATCTCTGGCGATCGGCTACCATACTTCCTGAAGCCTTAGCCTCTAATTGCCAGTTGCGATATGCCAAACCTTGAGCTTTAGCATATAGTTCTTCAGTAAACTGCTCAATGTCGATGGTTTCTAATTCGAGAAACTCTCTCCGTTCTGCCTTAGCTAAGAGAATCAAATCTTCGACCAAGCGTGTCATGCGATCGAGTTCATCCAAAACTAGGGCGATCGTTGCCTCCCTTTCCTGGGGATCGTCGTCGAGTAATTCTAAATGACCGCGAATAATCGTAATCGGCGTGCGTAATTCATGACCTGCATCATTGATAAACTCTCGCTGACTGATAAATGACGCTTCAAGACGGTCCATCATTCGATTAAAAGTTGCCGCTAATTCTCCCATCTCTCCGTGACTTTTTACCGAAATTCTCTGGCTCAGATCGCTGTCAGTAATGGAACGAGCAGTTTGCATCAAAGAGCGTATTGGCTTTAAAACCTTTCCTGCGGCTATCCAAGCCAAAATCAACCCTAAAACGAAGGCGGCAATTAATACCTTGATGACAATAATCACCGCTGCTAAAACTTCTTGACGTTCTCCATTAGTTATATAAGCAACAATCAAAACACCAGCAACTTGACCGTCAATAATTATTGACTCAGATTTGTAAATAAGATCCCCAAATCGCTCGTCCTTAACTATATTTTGCCCTCTTATGGGTTGAGTTGTCTGAGCCAAACGCTTAAGTAATTCGGAATCTCGACTGATTACTTCAGGCACTACCACGGGACTGGAGCGATAGAATTGACCATCAATTGTCGCAATCATAAAAGTTTTATCTGCGGGGACTTGATATCCAAAAAAATCATCAAAAATATTAGCAGCTTTTTTTTGAGGCGAAGTTGCTGGCGTAGAATTAACTTCTACCACAAATTTCTGAAACGATTCTAATTCTTCTCTGAGCTCCTCCTTTACTCTTTGGTCTACTTGCAAGACAACTAACCTAGTAAAAACGGGAATTGATAATCCTACCAGAAGAACCATCAGCAGGATATACCAGCCAAGGATTCGGTTTCTTGCTTCCCAAAAAATATCCTTGAACAAAACTAATTTAGCTTGTATTGATTTGCCAGTTTCGGCTTTTGTCTCCTGAGTCATACTACTTGCTGGAGTTATGTGAACTACCGCTCATCACTGCTACGCAGTAGATAAGTGGCTTCCCAATTCATCGGGAATTGCGTCTAGCAAAACCGAGATCTTACCAGTCCGTCTTACATTCCCTCCAAGAGTAGTATCGCTGGTTTCCAAAGATAACGGAGTTAAATAGCTTCGTGAAGATCCGCAAGCCTTCATTTTTAATGTTGATCGCCGCGTTGATGTCTCGGTCATGGATTATCTGACCCACCTTCTTTCGTCAAAATGTAGTACTAAAAGATTACGTATTTTCCTTAAATTAGCGATCTGCTCCGCAGCGCCTACGGCGAGCGCAAACTTCCCGATCTGCGATCGCTTAATTCTAGTTTGATCACTTTGGCGAGGGCAAAAATACGCTCAAAACATACTACTTAACATATTACAAACTGACGTGGGTCAGGTGGGCTCGAATGTAGTAGAGGTAGGATTTTTCCGTCTTCAAGCTGAGGTGCTTGAGACCCATGACTTCTCGGACTCGTTCTAATAGTCGAGGGGATTGTGCTTCTTCTGTCATCGGCAAATGCGGTAAACTCCACTTGAGAGGAATGCTAAACCGCCCTCTGCGGTTATTATTCCCAAATTGAGGTAATTAAACCGCACAGTGCGGTATTAAGTCTGAAGTGCTATAAGGCAAGCGATTGAGCATGGAGACTTTTTTGTTGCCTGCTTTTCTAAAGAGTACGCTCATAAATCTAAATCTTATATGAACGAGGAACTAATCTTGGCGATAGAAGAACTTCGACAGTATCCGACTAACCGTGCATGGTTTATTCCTGTAAAGTTATCAGATTGTGAGATCCCTGATAGAGACATTGGTGCAGGTGAGACATTAAGAGATATACAATGGGTAGATCTTATCGAAGACTGGGAAAGGGGAGTTCACAATATTTTGAAAGTTATCTCTCCTTAAGAAATTTTGGTGCTTGGTGCGGGACATAAAATGATATAACTTGCGCTGCACCGGATGGACTGGTAATCTCTTGATTCTTATTGAACAGATCCGTACTGCCAGTGACCTAGGTTGTTAGCCACTAGGAGAGCATACAGATGAGGCATGTCTTTATATCCTATGTAACGGAAGACCACGAACTTGTATCTGTGATAAAGCAAGTTCTAGAGCACAATGGGATAAAAGTATGGCTTGATAGAGACTCTCTTAAGCCAGGTTCACGATGGAAGGATGCGATAAGAGACGCGATAAATAGAGGGACTTTTTTTGTTGCTTGTTTTTCAGATAGCTATATAGATAGAGAGGCTACATATATGAATGAGGAATTAACTCTTGCTATAGAGCAACTCCGTCTCCGTCCTCATGATACTAGCTGGTTTATTCCCATTCGCCTGTCTAATTGTTCAATACCAAATAGATCAATTGGTGCAGGAGAAACTCTGAATGATTTACAAAGAATAGACTTATTTAATGATCTCTACGAAGGACTACAAAGTTTATATGAAGTGTTGCTCCCATCTGTAGCACCTGAGAAAATATTTGGAATGCAGTTGCACAATATTATACAGGCAAAGATAAAACACTTCTCTGACATTGGAGCTATCAGACTTAACAACATCGAAAGAAGGTGGAAACAGCTCCTAGAGGAACCATTATTAAGCTATATCACAAAAACATATACTGAATTAGCTATCCGAGCCAGAGAAACGGGGCGATTTCAAATAGATAAGGCCATTGATCCTAGATCAATTGATGGAAGAATAATATTATTAACTGTTTGTCCATATGATGATGTGGACAAATTTTTATCTGAACTACCATCTAAAAACAAGGGAAGCGATGCTTACCAAGAGTTTATTGTAGAACAAAGAAGTCATATGAGGGATCTGCCAAATTGGGAAAAAAGGGATTTTATCCATATTGCACATTTTCTTGGAAAAAGTGAAGCTCTTATGGATGTTTTTTATATACTAAATGCATCGTTATTTTTTGCAACAATAGGGTACCTTAAGGAAAAACAACCTGATGGATTGTTAGTTCTCCCTGAATACATCTATCCGACAACTATCATTAATTCCATTCAAGGTGCTGACATTATCATGAAAATGTTTCAGGAAGATGCCCAAATTATTCAAGATTCAAGGTGAATTTGTCAAATCTAAAAGACAGGAAAAATTTGATATATGTCGAAATTACTTAAATTCAGTCCGAATCTGCAATTCGGTAGGTTAGGTTAGCGATAGCGTAACCCAACCATTACAAGCCTTTGCGTGCCTAACTTGGCGTTGGAGCGGATGTGAAGGCGAAAGCGTCGAGCTTCGTTGTAAAATAGTCTCACACCGCTCAACTTTACCGTTAGACCGCAATCTTTCTGTGGAGGCACAGTTTAAAGGGTATCTGCGAGTTATGGGCGATTTTCCAACTACCTTATCACTAGCTAACTTTCTTGGCTATCAAGGATTAAAGCGTCAAGAGAATCGGGAAAATCACCTCGCTCAACCATTTTTGTGAAAACTTTGTAACAATCATTTTTATCCCCTTGTTTGCGAGGATAGCCTAGCCATAAAACAAAAATCGCTTTATACTCCTTGGTTTGTATGTAACTGCTCAGTGCAACAGAGCAGCTTTGTTGAGAATACCAGAGGGGGCGGTCTCGCGGAGCGAGTGCCTAGACTTCGTCCCTGCTACGCAGCGCGGCAGCGCAAATAGTCCCCAGAAATTTAGATGCAGGGTGAGTGACGTCCTACTTCTGCTGCTTGGGAAATTATTTGACCTTTTTCTCGACATAATTTTCGCTCAATTTTATCAGTAATGAATTGACAAAATGAGTTCAAATCCGAAGCTTGTGTGCCAAGGTTTTTAGCAAGTTTAGATAAAGTGCGGAACTAGGGTGTTGACTTTGAGGCTTTTGGGCCGCTCCAAGTTTATACAGAATTTGTGCTTGCGCTCTAATGCTCTATATGGTTGGGAAAGTGGCTTTTGGGCTGCTTGCTCCAACACAAAATTAGCATGAGCTATTCTGGTGGAAGTTCCCACAGAGTCAACACCCTAGTGCGGAACCTGGTCAAGAACCATCGTTTAGCTAAGTCCATTAACGATGCCAGTTGAACATTGTTTAGGCAGTGGTTAGAGTATTTTGGCAAGGTGTTTAAGGTGCCAGTAATTGCTGTGGCGCCTCATTACACTTCTATTGACTGCTCCAATTGTGGGAATCAAGTGAGGAAATCCTTGTCCGTTCGCACTCATAAATGCTCACGTTGCGGATATATTGATGACCGAGACGCGAATGCCGCCATTAACATTTTGATGAAGGCATTACAAGGTCTTGCACAGCTACCGAGGGGCACTCGGAAAGTAACGCCTGGGGATGAGATGACCCACTGCTCTGACGGGGAAACTCGTTCGGGTAAGGTTGCTCGTGGAACCAGGAAGCCCAAGCAGTGATGCTTGGAATCCACCTCCATATCCGAAGGATTGGGGGTGGAGGATGTCAAATCAGTGCAACGCGGCTCTCACTGGCAGGGATTCGATGATGCGTGCTTCCTCCTCAAGCAAGGACTCCAAGCGGGAACTGATGCGTTCTTCGTCACAATAACGTTTTGCCAACGACAAAAATAAGTTGGAGTGGCGTACCTCGGAACGGTAAATTGCCTGGTAAAAGTTTTTCAAGTTCCCGGGAGGTAGCGCCGAGGCGATTTTGGCGAACCGCTCTAGACCTCGCGCTTCGATGATAGCTGCAACGAGCAGACGATCCAAAAGATAGTCATGCCGACCATGGCGAACAGCTGCGCGTAACTGATTCGCGTAAGCATCTTTTTCATCCGCTGGAAGTGTCAAGTTGCGCTCCCGAATCAGCTTGAAGACATCGCGGTAGTGACGAAGCTCTTCAATGGCCAGATCAATCATTGCCGCGATCAAGTCTGGCTTGTCTGGATAATGTGCCGCTAAGTTCAGGGCGACACTCGCCGCTTTTTTTTCGTTGGCTGCGTGGTCGAGCAAAAACACATCAAAGTCGCTCAACACGGCGTCGAGCCACATATCGGAGCTCTCACATTTCAATTGGAACATCATGCGGATTAGCTAAAACGTTTCCATTCCTTATCCACCTAAAGAGTATCAGATACTATTATCTAGCTAAAGCGCACCTTCTAACATTCTGCTACGCGAACTTCTATCCTAGAGGTGGGAGTCTTGCGGAAAAGACAGGGCGACCCCCTGGAAAGATTTCCTAGAAATGCTTTAGTTAGCCAACCTATTTACCGATTAGGCATTTCAGAACTCCCAGAGGACTTCGTGACCACCTCACTACTTGGTTCCCAAGCAAGCAAGGAGACAGCCGTGACTACATATATCACCCGGGATGGTGTCAAGTTCACCGCTAGCTCACCCGCTGAGTTGATTGAGCAGCTTCAGCAAGAAGAGCCTACTCCCTCAGAGAATATCCAAGACTTTATGAATCGAGTGGCGCGGCGTTGCCAGATTGAGGACAACGTTTCGATAAGAACGACTAACTCGGAAATATTCGTAGCTGATCTGATTCAAAACGATTACGTTTATGTAATTGATGTAATTGACGGTTAATTGCATAAGGAAGAACCCACGGTATTTCCGGGATTCTTAACGAGAGCGATTGCTTTCCTGTCCATTCTTTAGGAGAAATGGCAATCATCATGCTGTTACACGAACGAAGAGGTTTTAGATGATGTTCGGTGGCAGCCAAAGCATTCCCGTCCAAAATTTTAACTCGATAGCTGGGTAGCCAATCCGGTAAAGTGCCTTTGAGATGCCGCATCGTCGCTTCCATATGGATTGAAGGTCGAATTCCACAAGAGACCGAACTCATAATCTCGACCACGGTGGAAAAAAGTAGCTCTCTGGTGTACTGAGTTTGACTGCTTCTCTCAAATAGCTCGTCAAGTTTTTGGGGAGATAAAATTTTTTCAAGGAGGGAGCGAACCATAACTGACACTGGACTGTCTTCTATAAAACGCTCAAATATTTGACCTAGAACCATTCTGGCTATTTCTCCCGTGGAAAAATCGATTTACTTACTTAACTATGAATCTGGAGAAATAACAAGACCTTGAAAGGGCTGATACAGGTCTCATTAGAAGGCGATCGCTGGGGGGATCTGCAATACTGCTCGGATAAGCCTACAGGCTAAAGCCTGACGCTATTTGAAGCAAGTCCGCCTGCGCGGACTCTCACTTACTTTTGACTTTTGACTTTTGACTTCTTACCCTGACGAGGTTTTGGCTCTTAACCGAGCAGTATTGGGGGGATCTGTGCCTTCCGGCAGCGCTGGGGCGATCACTAGCATTTTTTTTGTACCCATTGCATAATGTAATGGTTATATTTTGGGTGATACTGTGTATGGGAAAGACTAAATTAGCCATCGAAGAAAAGGTTACAGTTCAGGAAGCTGCTCGAATTCTAGATGTTTCTCCTGACACCATACGCAGATGGGAAAAGAAAAAACTGATTAGAGCCAAACGTTCTGAAAACAACTATCGATTATTCGAGCTTGAGGAACTACGGCGCATTCAAAATAAGTATTTGGGACATGAGACTAGCGTAGAATTTCAAGTTCTCAAAAGTAGAAAAACAAAATTCAATGTTATTGAATTATTCTCTGGTTGTGGCGGCATGGCTTTAGGGTTTGAGAATGCTGGTTTAACAACTAAGCTTCTAGTAGAAATTGATAAAAATTGTGTAGATACGCTTCAGATAAATCAACCTCGCTGGAAAATTGAACATCAAGACATAGCTGATGTTGATTTCACTTCTTACAAAGGGAAAGTAGATATCGTTGCGGGTGGACCTCCATGTCAAGCTTTTAGCTATGCAGGTTTAAGTAAGGGTTTTGAAGACACAAGAGGAACGCTTTTTTTTCAGTTCACCCGATGCGTAAAAGAAGTACAGCCAAAAATAGCACTTGTTGAAAATGTCCGGGGTTTAATTCGGCACGATCAAGGAAGAACTCTATCCACGATGCTACAAGCTTTGTCAGATTTGGGATATGAACCTGTTTACAGATTACTCAGGGCGCAGTTCTTAGATGTGCCACAAAAACGCGAAAGGGTAGTTATTATTGGGGTCAGAGAAGATTTAGATATACCAGCAATATTCCCCAAAGAGAAAGATTACACTGTTTCTATTAGAGAAGCTCTCAAGAATTGCCCTAAATCTATAGGAGCAGAGTATCCCAAACGCAAACGAGAAATTCTAGAATTAGTCCCACCAGGGGGTTATTGGCGAGATTTGCCCATAGAGCTTCAGAAAGAATACATGAAAAAAAGTTTCTATCTTGGTGGTGGTAAGACTGGCATGGCTAGGCGACTTTCATGGGACGAACCTTCACTAACTCTTACTTGTAGTCCTGCTCAAAAACAGACTGAGCGATGTCACCCTGAAGAAACAAGACCGCTAACAGTGAGGGAGTATGCAAGGATTCAGGGCTTTCCCGATGATTGGCAGTTTACAGGTTCTTTAGCATCACAGTATAGGCAAATAGGTAATGCTGTGCCTGTTAATTTAGCTTATCACATTGGAAGATGTCTTATTGCAATGCTCAAAAACGAGTTTGACGAAGAGAGAATGGTGCTAGGGATAAATCAAAAATAAACTCAACGACAACAAGTAATACAGCTAGAGTTGTTGTAATTCAACTAGAGCTAAAAATACATTTTTATAAAAAATTAAGTTGAGCTATTATAGGAGACACAATAAATCTTATTTTTCTGAATTTTTTTGATAATTATAGGTTTTATATGCTTGGTTAAATAAATATAGAAAACCTTGTTCCTTCGTAAAATCTTGCCCTATCTCTTCTTGAATATCCTTAAATGCTTCCATCTCACTCTTTTTAAGTTTGTTTTTCTCTTCCATGAAATCATTAATAGCTTTTGGAAGGATTTCTGCCAGATTAGCCAATGAATTTTTTCCTGCAACAATTTCATAAAATTTCTCCCCTGAAATTATCCTTATTTGGGGGTGTTCATATTGTGTTCCTTTAGATTGAAAAGACCAAATTTCATCATAGGGATTCTTTTTTTCTCTAATGATATGCACTAGATAAAATGTTGCATCTGGATACTTAGTTGCTGCTGTTTCTAGAGTTTTAAATGCAGAGTCTAACTTAGAACCTGATATAGTATTATACTTATTTTTTATTTCAGCAAAAATTGTACAACTATCATTTCTAATATCTAAACCTGTTTCATGATTCTTCCCCAAATCCACCCATCCTTTGGCTGAACCCAGTATCTTTTGATGAAAATCTCCTATGGCATTATTGATTTTTTTTTGTATCTGACGATTAGCTTCTTGCTCGAACCATTTCTCAAAAGTAAAATCTTTCCGGAAAGATAATTCAAAAATAGGTAAAAAAGGATCTATAACATTCTTCTGCATTCCTTTTAAATCAGTTGTTTGTAAGGCTTCTTCATATGCTTGATAAACATGTTGAATAGCTTTATATAAACTATCATCTTCAATCCAATTCAGATAATTATATTTTTGAGTCATAGGTGTAAATCTGCTTGAGTTAATCCCATTACTTGTCGCAGTTCAGCGTTCGTTGGTTAGCAGCCGAGCAATTGTATCCAGAGCCTCTCGCATGATGCATCTACTGCCAGATCCCAAACCAGAAAGGTAGACCGCTGCAGGGTGTTCTGTCAGCGGTGATGGAGTCGCCAGGGCTGAAGATGGAATAACCTTTCCCTGCTCGGACAAGTCGCTCATCTGCTTATGAGAATAATATATCCTCTAGGAAAAATCCAGTAACTGCTCAATAACCACTCTCTGGCGATCGGGAAAGAGGGCGATCGCTGAATGGCCCGCTCAATAAGCTGTATTAAGCAGCCAGTTTGGCTTTGAGTACATCCCGAGGTTGCTGCAAGAGCTTATAATCCCCAGATGCTGCCGCCAAGATCAGCTTTGCTCTTCTCACGAGACGATAGGGGTTGGTAGTCCCTCTAACTATCTGCTGGAGTAGTGTTTCTTGTCGGCTGTCCAGTTGGATTGGCAACGCTTTGTTAATGGGCATCGACTCCAAGATTCCCCCTTTTGCTCCATGGAATAAGTTTCAGTTTATCTGATGATCCCTTCTTTTTAAACCTGACGGACTATTTCTGCCAAGCTGCACTAGGGCGCTTGCCATGAGGCATATTGTCTACTTCTGGTGATGCACTTCAATCACCGTATACACATTACCTCGTGGAGAAAAATCCCCTTTAATCTTTACTTCTAAGGGATCACAGGCAGCAACAAAGTCATCTAAGATTTGATTGACCGCTTCTTCGTGGGAGATATAGCGATCGCGGTAACTGTTGATATAGAGTTTCAGTGCTTTTAACTCCACCACCTGTTCATCTGGTGAATAGGTAATGTCAATGGTGGCAAAATCGGGATAGCCAGAAAAGGGACATTTACAGGTAAACTCTGGCAGAGTGATGTTGATATCATAACGACGTCCAACGCGGGGATTGGGAAAGGTAATTAACTCTCCTTCAGCAATGGCTCGTTCACCGTATTTCATTTCTGATTTCTCTAAATCAGGCGATCGCTCTTGTTTGCTTGAGGAATAATCCATAAACAGTTGTGATTAAAAATGGCTGAAAGTTGAAGTTGACAGTGAAATCTTAAACCATCGGGGAAGAAAAAGACAGAAAATTGATAAAGGGGGTTTTAGACCCGGATTCAGTATTAGATTCTTTATATCTTCTGCATCCAGTCAATACATTTTTCTAACTGTTGCTGCATTGTCTCAGAATCAGCGTGGTAGCGTCGTCCATGACCAGGTAGCACCCACTCGAAACGGTAGTTGGTCAACTTAGGCATTGATTTGATTAATTCTGACCAGGAATACCAACAAAAACGGTGAAAGGCAACTAGCTGCTTAAGTTGATCGGACCAGGCGAGATGGTCGCCGGTAAAAAGAAACTTATTATTATAAAGCAATACCGTGTGACCCTTGGTGTGACCTGGTACTGGGATAATGAGTAAGTCGGGAGTTATCTCAATAGGTTCTGAGCCTGTCAGTTGCATTTCGACATCACGAGTGCCAGCAGAGATGTCATCTCCGTGCAGGATGCGCTCACATCCGAAATGCTTTTGATACTTTTGATGATCCGCCACATCATCTCGGTGGGTAAGATACATCCAGCGAATCCCTCCCATCTCCTCAATCCGCTTAACCAATGGCGGTGTAAAACGAGGCGAATCCACTAAAACATTGCCTTCGGGACGTTGGATGAAGTAACTAGTAGCAGCGTAGGATGATTCGGAATGATAGCCGCAGTGGTAGACGTTTTCATCTATTGGTATAGGAAAACTGAGTTGAACCCCTTTGATATCTTTGGGCTTCTCTACTGTACCAATGGAAGAGGTGGGACAAGATAAGAGAGCCTGGAGCGATCGCCTGCGTTCTTTATCATCAACAGGTTGATGATAAACTGCTGACTGTCCATCAGTGCGATGAAACACCTCTGGAGCCATCCAGCGACAGGTATCACAGTCAATGCAAGTGCTATCAACGTAAAAATCCCCTGGCACATTCTGGGGACGTCTTTGCTTGAGTGCAGCCATTTTTTCAACCCAAATGTTCAAAATCAAAAAAGGATTTAAGTAGCCTGTTTACTCCCTGTTCCCTGTTCCCTGTTCCCTGTTCCCTGATTCGAAGTTCCCTCTCTCAACCATTTTCTAATTAATTTGACCGACCTACTTATCTACGGGGTGATTTTCATAATTCAGTTTACCTTTGGGGCCAATGTTGCAGTAGAGGTCGCAGCACCAAAGGAATAGCAATGCTAGTAACCGCAGATACCACCACCATGGCCGCAAATACCTGGGAAGGGACTGCCCATTCCCCTAAATGTAGCCCTTTTTGCATCACCACCATCATAATTTCTGCCCTCGGAACCATACTGATACCGATCAAAATAGCACCTGTCCATCCAGCCGCGATTATAGCTGGCACAGCTGCCCCAATCACCTTGCCCAGCACTGCTACAATTAGCAGAATGCCCCCCAAGTCAAGACCTGTGAGGAGGTTGGCAGGATCCATTTTTAAGCCAATGCCAATGAAAAAGAAAGGCACAAATAGCTCATACAAGATATCAAAGGAGGCATCGATTTTAACCGCCTGGGGATCCCGACTAAAGACAAGTCCAGCAAAAAACGCGCCAATGGCTTCAGAAAAGCCCAGTAATCCGGCTAAGGCAGCAATGAAAAAGCCAATGCCTACCACCATTAAGGTGAAATCAGAAGGGGGATCAAGCTGACGAAAGAAACGGGTGAGGTATGGTTCGGCATAGCGAGAGAAAAAGAAACAAAAAGCGGCAAAGAAAATTGCCTTCAAGAAGAAAATGCCTGCCGTCTTAGCCATCAGCGGCAGTAAATTAGACTCAGTGCCATTGTGCAGCACTGGCACCACAGCAAACAGTAAAGCCATGAACATCACAGCAGAGATGTCATCCATTTCTGCCACATCCAGCATTAGTTCGCCGTTGGGTGAGTTAATCGCCTTGGCTTCCCGCCATACACTCACTGAAATACCGACACTGGTGGCTGTCATCGCTATGCCGATAAATAGGCTGGGAATCAGTTCTAATTTCAGAAGCGAAGAAGCGACAAGGAAGCCCAGCAGACCACTGGTAAAGACGTTTCCAGCCCAAATGACACTGGCTTGACGCAGTTGGCGCATCAGTTTCGCCAGCTTACTTTCCAATCCTACCCGGAATAGCAAGGAAATGATCCCGATATCAGCGAGAAACTCAAAGATTTCCCGCCCCACTGGTGAGAGCAAATTCCACTCTCGATCAATGAAACTCAAGCTCAACCCCAGCAGGAGATAGCCGACTAAGGGAGGTATGCCGATTTGCTCCAGTCCTGATTTGAGCAGAATAGCGAGGACAACAATTGCTCCCATCAGCAGAATCAGAATCGGCAATAGTTGTTGAGGGTGAGTCATAATTGGATCAGGGAACAGGGAACGGGGAACAGGAAACAGGGGACAGAGGGTAAGGGTTTTGGTCGTTTGTTGAACTAAGCGAAGCTTAGCTCAACTTATATATGTTTTGATTGGCCACGACTCATAATGGACTGCTATATTCCCTATTCCTCATTCCCCATTACCTATTTTCCATTACCTATTCTCCATTACCTATTCTCCATTACCTATTTCCTATTTCCTATTCCCCATTACCTAAGAGAGCGTGTTTGAAAAGTCTAAAGTAAGATACAAAATTGCTGAAGCGCTTTACATTTCTGAGAAGACGGTGAAAAACCATGTCACCAGTATTTTGAGTCGGTTGAATGTACGCGATCGCACTCAAGCTGCAATTTTGGCTAATTCTATCCTTGAGTTGTAGCAGGGCTATTTCGCTTTCTATCTGAAACGTCCGGAAATCAATGATATTCTGGGCTTCAAATGGAGAGTAGGGAGTGAGGATGAAGTCAGTTAATAGTCATACTATCTTTATTATTATCCTTATTACAACCCAGAGACTTCAACCCCAAGAAGGAAGGTTAACTCATGACTCAAATAACTGCAAACTCCATAGCTGATTACATTATTCACTTCTACCATCAACACGGCGATCTAATCACCAATTTAAAACTGCAAAAGCTGGTATATTACGCCCAAGCATGGTATCTAGCACTTTACGATAAATCTCTCTTTTCAGAAGACTTTCAAGCTTGGATCAGTGGTCCGGTGCAACCTCAACTTTACGAAAGGTTTAAAAAATACAAGTGGAATCCCATCAGTGAAGATGCTGGTGAGATTGAATTGCTACAGCAGATAGAAGATCATCTGATAGAAGTTATCGAAGTTTATGGGAAATACGAAGCCTATTACCTGGAAAGAATGACACAGGAAGAAACTCCTTGGCTCAAAGCCCGTGGAGGAATACCCAGTGATCGAGAATCAACAGCGGTGATTTCCAAACAGGAAATGCAAGCATTCTATAAGACCTTGCTAGATGACGAAGAAAAAGCTCAAGCCGAAGTCGCTTAAGAAAAAAGACGGTAATATTCCTGATAGACAGCCAAGATATGATGATGATGTGATTTTCTCCTTCAAATATCTTGACTTACGCAGCAACCCTAAATTTAGCATTGCCGGATGTGGGGAAAGTTATCTTGAAAAACTACTATTGCGTCTCAAAGATGTATCAAGCATCCGATATGATGACTTTGTAAACAGTCGTTCTTCTTCATTACGGTCACACAAAATAAACTGGTCAGGCACAACAGAATCTGATGGTTTTACCAGTCTCAATCCTCAGTTAAGGGAACAGACTGCGTTTCAATTTGAAATCTCAGCTAATCAGTATGGGAGAGTACATGGTTTCCTGCTTAATAGGATTTTCTACATTGTCTGGTTAGATCCACACCATAACCTGTACTCATAAAATTAGAATCGATTTTAAATTTATAACTCATCAAACAATAGCTTGTCAAGGAGTATGAATATATATTTGCAAAAATTTAAGAATCAAGCAGACAAATTATCAGTGAGCGATCACCTAGAATTGGTAAGTGCCATCATCGAGTCTCTGAGTCGTGAACTTAGACCTCGCAAACCTCTACCCAAAGACTTTGTAGAGCAGATGATTGGGATAGGCAAAGGAGATGCGCCACCGCCAACTGATGCTGAAGTTGAGGCAATGCGAGAATAACGTCAACTTTAACTGATATATTCTACAGCGTCTGGGAGAGCGATAATAGATATTAGTTGAGCAGTTGATGAAGTAAAAAAAATATGTCTTTGCAAGAATTAAAAAACCAAGCCTACAAATTATCAGTGAGCGATCGCCTAGAATTGGTAAGTGCCATCATCGAGTCCCTGAGTCGTGAACTCAGACCCCGTAAGCCTCTACCAAAAGACTTTGTAGAGCAGATGATTGGGATAGGCAAAGGAGATGCGCCACCGCCAACTGATGCTGAAGTTGAGGCAATGCGAGAAGAACGTCTAGTGGAGAAATACCTGAAATGAGGGTATTAGTAGACACAAACATTATACTGGATGCTCTCCTAGAACGAGAACCCTTTGTAACCGATGCTAGAGCTTTATTAGAAACTATCCGCTCTCAGGGAGTTGTTGGTTATGTGACAGCGACAACTTTAACTGATATATTCTACATTGTCAGAAGAGAGACGAAGAGTATTGAGCAGGCTAGAGCAGCAGTTTCTAGAACATTGACATTGATGGAAGTATGCCCTGTTGATCGTTCTAGACTGGAAGTAGCAATTAACTCTAACTTAAGAGATTTTGAAGATGCAGTTCAATTAGCCTGTGCCATTGCAGATAACCTTGAGGCGATTATCACGCGCAATGCTCAGGATTTTGCGGGTACTACCTTACCGATTTTATCGGTTAATCAATTATTAGAGCGTCTAGGAGAGCGCTAATAGATATTAGCTGAGCAGTTGATGGAGAAAAAAATATGTCTTTGCAAGAATTAAAAAACCAAGCCTACAAATTATCAGTGAGCGATCGCCTAGAATTGGTAAGTGGCATCATCGAGTCCCTGAGTCGTGAACTCAGACCCCGTAAGCCTCTACCAAAAGACTTCGTGAAACGGCTGCGAGGAATAGCGAAAACAGATGCGCCACCGCCAACGGATGCTGAATTGGAATAGCAATAATAAATATCTGACAACTGACAAATGACCAATGACAATTAACAAAGTTAACGTAATCGGTGGTGGATTAGCTGGAACCGAAGCCGCTTGGCAAATTGCCCAGGCGGGAGTGCCAGTAATCTTACACGAAATGCGACCCATGCAAATGAGTCCGGCGCATCATACTGGAGAATTAGCTGAACTGGTGTGCAGTAATTCCTTTGGAGCGATGTCGAGCGATCGCGCTGCTGGTTTACTACACGAAGAATTGCGTCGCCTTGACTCAATCATCATCAGCACAGCAGACAAACACTCTGTCCCCGCTGGTGGTGCTTTAGCAGTGGATCGGGCAGTTTTTAGCAGCGAGTTAACCTCCACCCTTGCCAACCATCCTTTAATTGAATTACATCGCTTAGAAATAACCGAAATCCCCAGAGAAGATATAGTTGTCTTCACCACTGGACCCCTCACCAGTCCAGCCTTGGCGGAAGACTTACAGCGCTTTACAGGCATGGAATACTTCAGCTTTTTTGATGCCGCTAGCCCGATTGTAGTGGGGGAATCGATTAACCGTGAGATTGCTTTTCTTGCCTCTCGCTACGACAAGGGAGAAGCTGCCTATCTCAACTGTCCCATGAATCAGGAGGATTATCTCCACTTCTGGCAAGAACTCTGTGGGGCTGAACAAGCTGAACTGAAAGACTTTGAGCGAGAAAATGCTAAGTTTTTTGAAGGCTGTCTACCCATTGAAGAACTGGCGCGGCGGGGTGAAGATACCATGCGCTATGGGCCATTGAAGCCAGTAGGACTGTTCGATGTCCGTCTTGGGGATTTCCGCGTCCCAGAAAATCAGTCTAAGCGTCCTTATGCGGTAGTACAACTGCGCCAAGAGGATAAGGCAGGCCAGTTGTGGAATATGGTCGGCTTCCAGACAAATTTACGCTGGGGCGAACAGAAGCGGGTTTTCCGGCTGATTCCGGGGTTGGAAGAGGCTGAGTTTGTGCGTATGGGGGTAATGCACCGCAATACTTTTATCAATTCCCCCCAGTTATTATATCCAACGCTACAATTTAAAGCTAGAACCACATTACTGGCAGCAGGTCAACTGGTGGGAACAGAAGGTTACACCGCAGCGGCGGCAGGTGGTTGGCTAGCGGGAACTAATGCTGCACGGCTGGCGTTGGGATTGGAACCAGTGACCATACCAGCAACAACGATGATGGGGGCGTTGTTTGAATTTATTAGTTCGGCTTCACCGAAGCATTTCCAACCGATGCCGCCGAATTTTGGGATTTTACCCCAGTTGCCATTGCGGATTCGCAATAAGCGGGAGCGTTATGGAGCCTATCGCGATCGCGCTTTGGCTGATTTGGATATCTGGCGGAGTGAACTACCCACACTAACCCTGTCGGGTATAGTGTAGGCTATTAAAATGGATCAAAATACTTGCAGGCGAGGGTCGGATGAAAGAGCAGTTTCTCAATTGGCTGAATCGATTTTTAGTGATAAATGTTTTTCTCGTCTTATTCAGCTTTTTCTGGTTTGCGATCGCCGTTTTTGGTCGCTCCCTTGGTATTCCCCTCGGTCTCGATCTGTGGTATCAACTTTGGGTACCCCTATTTAATCCCGCCATTGGCATCCTGATTCTTGGCGCAATTCTCAGTTGGCTGCTCAACAAAATTTCTCAGAAATTTCAATCTAATTAAGGATTTTGATAGCAAATGACGGACTTTAGAACACTGAAAGAATGGGACAAAGCCCACAACCTGACAGTCGCCATCTATAAGACAACTCAATCCTTCCCTGAATCGGAATTATTGGGTTTAACCCAACAAATTTGTTTGGCCTGTTCTGACATCCCGATAAAAATTGCTCAGGGATGTGATAGGGAAGAAAAGGAAGAAAAAATAAGTTTGCTGAAGCTAGCCAAGGATTCAGCTATTAAAGTGGAATATTACCTCTTACTTTCTTATGAGTTGAACTTTCTTAACATTTCTGACTACGATCGCCTTGTGAGCAGTTTAGTTGAGGTGAAGGAAATGCTAGCATCCTTCATTCACAGGCTCAATCCTAACTCCTGAAGCAAATATACACTTTTTGTTAGTTATCTATGTCACCTACCCTACTAATCTCTAGGGAACTACCAACCCTACAATACACCTCTAGCCGCGATCGCTTTGATCGAACCTGGGAAAATCCTCTTTCAACTCTCCTTGGATTAGGACGTGCAGCTGGTGCTGACTTCATTGAATTTTTCTTAGAGCGGGTTAACTACATCAGCTGTTTAGCAGAAGATGACACCATCACCAGTATCTCACCATGTCTTTCCACCGGAGCTGGGGTGAGAGTATTTCGCGGCAAAGCCGACTGTTACGTCAGCACGAATGATTTATCATTTCCAGGACTCAAAGCTGCTCTAGAAAAGGGTTTGTCCATCCTCGGACTGCAACTGCCTACTGCCAACGCTTACATCCCGGAAATTAACCTGGAGATGCTCAGGGATTATGCCACAGCGAAGGGAAAAGAGGCTTGGCTTCCTGAATGCAGCTCGATGCGGGAAATGGGGGATATTCTCCTCGATGCCAATGCTACACTCAAGGTCAAAGCATCTCACGTACAATCTCGACGAGTTGTATATTTTCGAGACTGGCAAGAAGTCTTAGTAGCAGCCAGTGATGGAACCTTTGCCAGAGATATTCGCCTCATTCAGTCCGTCGGTTATAGTCTCCTCTGCGCCGATGGTAGCCATCGCTCCTCTATTAGTAAACGGGTTGGCAGTACCAGCAATCCTAACTTTCTGCGAACTTGGAAGTATGAATCTGCTGCCGAAGAGGTAGCCGAGTCTTCAGGAAAAATGCTCTACGCCGACTATGTGGAATCTGGAACCTACCCCATCGTCATGGCGAATGAGTTTGGCGGCGTAATCTTCCACGAAGCCTGCGGACATCTGCTGGAAACCACTCAGATTGAACAGAAAACGACTCCCTTCATCGATAAAAAAGGCGAAAAGATTGCCCATGAAAGCTTAACTGCTTGGGATGAAGGACTCTCGGAAAATGCCTTTGGCACCATTGATATGGATGACGAAGGGATGCCAGTCCAAAGAACTCTGTTAATTGAAAATGGAATACTAAAGAATTTCTTAGCAGATCGCACAGGTTCCCTGCGTACTGGACACCCTCGCACTGGAAGTGGACGTCGCCAAAATTATACTTATGCCGCCGCTTCGCGGATGCGCAATACCTATATTGCCCCCGGAGACTACTCCATTGAAGATCTATTTGCCTCCATCGACAAAGGCATCTACTGTAAAAAGATGGGGGGTGGTAGTGTAGGTCCCACAGGCGAGTTCAATTTTGCTGTAGACGAAGCTTATTTCATTGAAAACGGCAAAATTACTAAACCCCTGAAAGGCGCTACTCTCATCGGTGACGCCCAGGAAATTATGAACAAAATCTCCATGTGTTCCCAAGATCTCGGCTTGGCAGCAGGCTTCTGTGGTTCTGTTAGCGGCAGTATTTACGTCACCGTTGGACAACCACACATTAAAGTGGATTCAATTACCGTGGGAGGAAGATAAATTATGCAAGGAGGAATAGACATTCACAAACTTAGAGGGTATCTATAGAGAAAATATTAAATCCTTGCGTAGGGTGGGTTAGGCGGCGATAACTTATCAAACTAGGGGCTGTCTGCAAACCCTGGGGAGGGCGAAGCATTTGGATAGAAAAACCTGGAATTGAGGCATAATTTATACCCCAAATGCTTCGCCCCTACATAAGACTTTGGACTTTGCAGACACGCCCTAACCTGCTAACTAACTATCCGCCGTAGCCCACCAAAACCAAACACTCTAGTCAACTAAATTATGTCCAAGGTTAAAGAATTGGCAAGCTATGCCAAAACAAGCGCCCGTCAGCTTGGTATTGAGAAATTTGATATCTACGGTTCATCTGTCGATGAAACCAGTGTACAAGTCTTTCAAGGAGAACCTAAGCAGGTTAAAGCGTCCAAGCGCTCCAGTGTAATTGTTCGAGTTTGGAACGAAGACAATACCCTCGGGGTAACATCCACAACCGATGTCGATCCTCAAGGCATTGAATTAGCACTTCAGACTGCTTATGAGGCGAGTTTCTTTGGGGTTAAGGAAAATGTGCCTGATTTTAGTTCAGAGGCAAAAGCTCCTACCGCTGACATCGAGAATGAGAAAGCACCGCAAGCTCCCGTTTCAAACTTGATTGAAAAATTAATTGCGGTGGAAAAAGAACTGATAGATGCTCATCGGGCGATTCAAGGAGTTCCTTATAACGGTTTGGCTCAACAAGACATCGATCGCTTCTATCTCAACAGCGATGGGGCAATCCGAGATGAATCCCGCTCTTACGCATCTATATATCTCTATAGCAAAACCGAGGAAGAAGGGAAAAAACCCCGCAGTGCAGGCGCTTTTAAAATCAGCCGCAGTTTAGAGGAGTTGGATATCGAAGGCTGTCTGAAGGAAACAGCCGAGAAAACTATTAGCCATTTGAACTACCAGCCCATTAAGTCTGGCAAATTTCGAGTTGTCTTTTCCCCAGAAGCTTTCCTCAGCTTATTGGGCGCTTTTTCTAACCTGTTCAATGCTCAGAATATTCTCGATAAACAAAGCCTCTCTACTCCTGAATCTTTAGGCACTCAAATTGCCTCTCCTCTGCTTTCTGTCTGTGATGATGCCTTGCATCCAAATAATGTGGCAGCAGAGACATTCGATGGGGAAGGTACACCGACTCGGCGGGTACCTCTGATTACTGATGGGATATTAAGCAGCTTTCTGCACAGCACTGGTACAGCCAAACGGATGAGTGCCCAACCCACAGGTCATGCTAATATTGGGGCAAAGGTAACAGTCAGTCCCCACTTTTATCATGTCTTTGTAGGAAAATCGGGTTCACAGGAGTATAGCCTTGCTAATGCCGAAAACGTGATTCTGATTGATGATCTTCAGGCTCTCCATGCGGGAGTTAATGCCTTAGAGGGTTCTTTTTCTTTACCCTTCGATGGCTGGCTGGTGGAAAAGGGGAAATTAACAAGTATTGAAGCAGCAACAGTAGCTGGAGATTTTCTTGAGCTGTTAAAGTCGATTATTTTTGTGGAAAAGGAGGCAGAGTTAACTCCAGGGGGAGTATGTCCAAGAGTCTGGGTTGATGGGATATCAATTACAGGATTAAATACGTGATTGTATTGGCCATTATATTCGCGTAAAAATTCTACATCAATTTCTTCTGCTAATGTAGCAGTATGATTGAGAGAATCAAGAGCATCATCCTGTCTTCCGAGACTAATTTGCGCATCAGCAATAAACAAGAGATTGCGGCTTTGGCTATATTTATCTCTGATTTGAATATAGATTTCCTGAACTGTGAAGTAATATTTTAATGCTTCAGCCAAATCATCTTGTAATTTGCCATATTCCTGTAAGAGATTTGTAGGGTGGGCATTGCGGTACCAATTGGAAGATTCACCCAAAGACTCACAATAGGCAATGCCCACCAGACTCAACTAATACCATTTGGGGAAATGTCTGTCACATATCAGAAGGGTATAACCATTGCTCTGTCTAGATTCACTGATTTCAAAATAAACCCCAAATGGTATAAGGAGATTCGACAGTTTTAGCTCTACTGACTGTATGTAACGAAATGTAAATCAAGGGGGTTGAGGAATGCCTGAAACCCTCATAATTTCGTTGATCCCCTTGAAAAGCTTGTCCTGTAAAAATTTGAGCCTTGTTTCTCTTCTGTTTATTGAGAATAATTGATACTATTCAGAATAGTTTAGATTCCGAGCCTCATTCTCGACAATTATCTGACCGATACGCTTTAAAATTCTCAACACATCATAGAGACGATTCCGTAACGGTGCAGGGGAAAAAACATCTGACACATCATACTGAGGCGTATCCTGTCGAGAGGCTTTCACAAAAATAATCTCATTTCCATTCGTCACCATCCCAAATATAGGTTCCGGATGAGGATTTGCCATCATATACGCCAGGGTTTGCGGTAATGCCGCAGTTACCGAGATAGTTGTCCGCTTCGACTCCAACAGCGTCACCCAAAAACGATCTTGCAACACCAACACGTCAATTCTTCCCCGCAGCGTCTCAACCTCCTCATCTTCCTCATCCAAAACAATCTCAACGGAAGCCTCACCCCGGATCCTAAAAGGTTCATCGTAAAACCCCACCCCCTCCAACAACGGCGAACCAATTAATAGCGTTACCGTTCCCTCCGTCAAATTTCCATAGGATAAATGATAGAGATACCTGCGTCGAACTAAATCTAAAGATTCCCTTTCCGCGTCGCTAATCTCTGGTAAATCATCGTACCATTCCGTAAAAAATCCTGCATCCTGAGTCCGTCTCAAATTAAAGCGAGACTCAACATCTGCAAACTTTTTAATAACCTCTGTTATGGCCGTGTTTTGTAGCATTGAATTATGAATTATAAGCTATGAATTCAAATGCCTGACTTGTTCGGTGGACAAACTTAGGGCTTGTGCTACCTGCTCAGTGGTTAACCCCAGCTTCAGCAAACGCTCAATAGCGTCTCTGTGTGCCTGTTGAGCTTCTGCCAATGCCCGTTCAGCTTTTTCTGCTCGCGCTCTTTCCACCTCTGCTCGTTCGGGCTCTTCCGTACTTAGTGTGCTAAATCAGCCAAAAGCCCTACTGGGCAAGGAATATAGTTTTTAACTCTATGCTTGAAGTGAATCCCTTGCCCAGTAGGGCTTTCAAGATTTTCTATTCATTTTT
>JBFRWF010000094.1:0-26981 GCA_051439465.1 Xenococcaceae cyanobacterium
CTGCTGGTTGGGGGAGTTGAAGTCTGAGTCTGAGCAGTTGAATCCGTTGGGCGCGAACCACAACCCGTTAGCAGGTTCAGCCCAACCAATAGGGTTAGCAAGCTTGATGGCAAGTAGTTCATTAGTTGCACTTCATTTGAGATAGTGCTGAGGCAATTTAATAATGATTATCATTATAATCATATTTGGTGTCAAGACTGTGTGAGGAGTAACCGTGAAGCATTACCGAGAACAATTGCTGGAGTTAAGTGCGATCGCCCTGGAAATTACGCCGTTCCTGTGGACTTCAGCCCAAGCTAATGGTGGGCATTAATTGTTTGAGAGTAGAGATTAATTCTTCAACTTGGGGTAAAATATGATTCATGATACTTGTTCTCTAAAATAGCAAGAGAACTAGTATAAACGATGTCGTCTTTGCTTTACCCACCTTGATTTACCTTTTTGGGTGCTGGTCACACCACAGCAATGTATATTAGCACTATCTGGATAATTAAAAGCTTAAATTAATATTAAGATTCAAGAGCGACATTGATTTAGAGATAGATTCGACAGAGATACATGAAAAATACTCCTGAGTGAAGGCGATTAAAATCGCTTCCTTGTTTTCATCCCCGCTCGCGCATAGACGGGGCTTTCAACTGCAAAATTTTTTCGATAAGTTGAGATAATAATTTCGTCCCCAGGAGAGGTGATGGCAAGAATGGCATTCATAAACACCATATTACCTCCTAACGTATTGATTTTAGCTAGCAATCGCGGCTGAGGATGTCAAGAGTTCCAACAACGGCGGGGAGATTCGTTCCCGCACGCCGCTAAACACGACACTGAGCTCGGGCTTATCTGTCAAAAATTGAGTCAGAGCGTACTGGGCGCGAGCTGTGAAGAAATCCAGATTCGGGAAGATAGCTACAGCGCGATCGCTTAGTCTTTCTATCGTGGGTAGGATCTGTTCGAGATCGGCTAATTCACAGCCTTGCTCTTTGGGATCATAAACAAAAATCGTGGGTGCATATTGTCTAATCATCTCCTTCACCTTCTTCTGACGAGAATCGTTCTGCGTACCATTCCGGGAATTCAGACTGATAGCACTGGGCAATGCGCTCAAGCATTCTGTTCAAGAGGATAAAATTATTTTCAGCCCCTGCACTAATCGCTCAATGCCCTCTGCTGCTGTCTCTTTTTCCAAAGCACCGTAGGCAATGCGCAGGTAGCATCCATCATTCATTCCAAAGGTAGTACCTGGAATCACAGCTACTCTATGTTCTCGAATCAGTCTTTCTACTAACTCAAAAGCATTCATCTTAGTATTAACTTTCAGGAAAAAATAGAACGCGCCGTCAGAGGGAGCAATGGTACATAAATCTTGTAGGCGCTTGAGTGAGTTTAGCACCAATTCTCGCACAACAGTAATAGCCTTAAGGTGTTCCTGACAGTAACTAACTCCTACCTGTAAAGCCCCTAGTGCTGCATACTGGGAGATTACTGGAGGACAAATCAGAATTGTATCCTGGACTTTCTTAACTGGGACAAATAGATGTTCTGGAATTACCATATAGCCAATGCGCCAACTGGCAAAACCATAGGCTTTGGAAAGGCTATAAAGGGAAATAGTGTGAGAATTACTATCGGGTAATGCTCCTGGGGAATAATGCTTGACTCCATTGTAGGTAAAATATTCATATGCCTCATCACTGATGTGATAAATTCCCCGTTCTCGACAGATTTGATTAACTTCACGCAACGCCGACTCCGAATAGACTGTCCCAGTGGGATTATTGGGGGAAACTGTTACTACTGCCCTAGTTTTATCGTTAATTGCCTCGGCGATCGCTTCAGGACGTAGCTGATAATTCTCATCAGTTGCCACTAGCACCGGACGACAATTAGCGATAGTAATCGCCATTTCGTGGTTAAAATAATAAGGCGTTTGCAGAATAATTTCGTCCCCAGGAGAGGTGATGGCAAGAATGGCATTCATAAACGCCATATTACCTCCTGCTGTAACAACTATGCAGTTTTGCCCGTTAATTTCGATGCCGTTTTCCCCTTTCAGTTTCACCTCAATAGCAGCCAGTAAAGGAGGAATACCCTGTACAGATTTGTATTTATGATTCTCTGGATCGGCTAGGAATTTGGGCAAAAGTGCGATCGCCTCTTGGGGAGGACCATACCAGACAACACCCTGTCCCAAGGAGATAGTTCCAGGACAACTGCGAATCAGTTGCCCGATAACAGGAATAATCGGCGACTGTACCGACTCCATGCGAGATTTTAACCTTTCCATCAGCTATTTTTCTTGAGAATTCCCTATCTGTGAAAATCCGCGTCATCCGCGTCATCCGCGTTCCATTCTTAACTTAAATCAAAGAGAACCCAACAGATTCAGTTTACTCGCTTCCACAAACGCTGGATTTCCCCCACCACTTGACCATTGGGGGGTTGTATTGGTCTTACTGGTGGGTTGACCTCTGCACCAGGGATATTCTGTGTCCAAGGACTATTAGGCACTGATTGTAAGTTTATACCACTAACCACAGGTCGAAAACCGTACTGGACAAAGACTTGTTGTTGCTGGGGCCCAGTAAGGAAAGCCAAAAATTGTCTCGCTGCTTTCGCTTTGCCATTATCTACATCCCGACGCACAATAGCAGCGGTAGCAACTGTCTCAATGGTCGGGTCGAGGTAATAGATTTGATAAGGTTGACCTTGGGTTGTGTTTGCTTGTGACCAGCGATATAGTGCAATACTTTCATATACTGTGGCGACATCGGCATCATTGGGACCACGGGTGATAAATTCCTGTAAGAGAATATCGGTTGAGCGAGGAGGCTGATATACTGACTTTTTGACCAAGGCAAATAGAGACTGAATCGCCGGCGTATTTAAACTAGCACTGCTGAGAGAACTACCCCCTAGATCTGATTGCGCCCACAGACTCAAGGTTAACTGACCACTATTAGAACGGGTGGGATCTGTGGTCACAAAGTCAAAGCTACCCCAATTAGCTTGTCCGCCAATAGCAGTCCAGTTGCGTTTTTTCATCGCTTTTTCTAAGCTTTGCCATTGGAAGCGTCCATTGGGGAAGAGGACTCTGCCTCGTTCTGGCCAAGCGATGCCTACTAGGATAGTTTTAGCAATGGGTTGGGGCTGATCGTAGAAAGGATCGCTATTATCTTGCCCTCGCCAGCGATCGCTCAACTCCTGAAAAATCTCCCCATTTGCTGGAATCAGAACAGTGGGCGTAAAATCATTCTTCTGGTCAATATAATTATTGACCATGTCCTGAGAGCCTTGAAACTTCAGCTCCAGCTTAATATTGGGATTGGATTGCTCGAATTTCTGTTCTAGCACTTCCAGAGGTTCTTGCAATTCAGTCCCACTGACAATCACAATGGTTTGCTGTAATCCTAGCACTGGGGCGTAGGTTAAACCCAATGCGGCTAGGATAATAGCAACAGAAGTTATTGTCCGATTTCCGGTTGAGGATTGGTGTTTATTCATCAGAAACCCCGCTGGATACTCCACTCACAATTGTCATTCCAACTATTAGCGCCCATCAACGCTCTCCATCTGGACGAATCAGATAATCCAGAATCCGTTCTAATCGTTCTACAGCGGCATTAATGGAAACCTGATTCTTCTCTAATCGCTCTACAGCAGCATTAGTGGAAGCTTGTTGTTGAGCCAGTTGAGGTATCACCTCTGTTGTTAGTCGCTCCATGCTAGAAAAGAGCGATCGCTGGCTCTCGATTAGAGTTTGCTGAGATTCCGCCAGGACTGTGACCTGTTGCTGGGTACTCTCCACCTGCTGTTCTACCCTATCTATCCTTCGGGTAAGGGTGTCCACTGAACGGGCTAAATCCAACTGAGCATTGGCTAGAAACCCTACTGTTTCTTCTATTCGATCTAGGCGTGATGGCTCTGAGTTGGTCATCGTTTTCTTCTTTGTCAAGAAACTAGTAAATCAACATTTTCTTGAATGCTGCTGAGTTCATCACTCAAACTTTGCAACTCCCTAATTTCCTCCGAGTCACTTAAGTTAGAAGTGCGCAGCCGATTTTGTAATTGCTGCAGTACCCCAGCGGAATCGATAATTAGGGTAGAAAGGGAGATGACTTGGGCTTGGCGGGCATCCTCTCCCTGTTGTGCCAACCTGATATTACGCTGGAGACTTTCTGCTAGTTGGTTGAGCTTTTGACGAGCAACACCAGAACTATTTCGCTGCTTGGCTTGCACTTCTGCTAGCTGTTGATCTAACTCTTCGACCGATAATAAAGAATCGGAGCCATGTAAGCGGTGAGAAAGGCGGTCAATCTTGGCAGGTAATTCCCCAGCGCGATTGCAAGCATACTGTACTGCTGTTAATAATTCTAGCTGAGTCGATGAGGTTAACATTTTCTCAGATTCAGTCCGGAGAGTCTCAGCTTTTTCTGCCAGCAGTTTAGCTTGCTGCTGCACTGACTGCAGCTCCCTTTCTAGGGCTGGGTTGTCTAAATTCAGGGTTTCTGACTCTTTGGACTTTAACACCGCTGCACCAGCAGTAGCGATCGCCGCTGCTACTGGCAACATTACCATGCTTGGCAACTTGACAAATCGAACACTGACAAACAAGACAATACCACCTGCTAACACAGCTAGGGGATAATGAAGTGGGTTTGCTAGTTTCATCATGGGGAATGGGGAATGGGGAATGGGGAATTGCGTTCAAAACTCTACTTGCAAGTCTGCCATCAAAGTAGAGATAGTTTCTGGATCTCCCTTGCGGTAGTAACCGCCATTGAGTTCGGCAATTTTCTTGAGAGCATCTGGATTAAATTCGCCTTCTTTACCATAGCCGACGGTGAAAAAGGCAATCCGTTGATCGGAGGAAAAACCACTCTTTTGCAATTCTTGAGCCAGTTGGTTGAGAGAAATATCGGATTCGGAATCTTCGCCATCTGTCAAAATTAGCACCGCATTAATAGCATCTGGACGCAGATTTTTTTGCAGCCAGTTGCGGGCATAGAGGGCGCTATCATACAGTCTAGTGCCCCCTGAGGCTCGGAGACTACTGATAAACTTAATCCCGCGATTGCGCCCTTTATCCGTTCCCTCCACCAATACTGGCTCATTGATGTCAGAATTAAAGTTAATCAGTGCTATTTTCTCCTTAGGTCCCAGATTCTGGATATAGTTGAGTAAAGTATTTTGCACCGCTGTTAGTTTTGCCCCTTGCATGGAGCCAGAAGTATCAACCACCACCGCCACTTGAGATGGCTTCTTGGCAAACACCTGCCAATTTTTCAGCATTGCCTCCACTACTTCTGGTTTAGGAGGACGATAGGATTCATAATTGGGGTTAGGTTTAACGCCAAATTCCGGGGAAAATTTTGCTCCCAAAGGGACTCCAGGTACACCAGGGCGCAGTCCAAGTTCAGTGGCGATTTGTTGAATTTCTGGCAAGCGCATAAACTCTATTACTTTTTCCGCCGCCGCCTTTTCCGAAGCACTTACCCAAGGAGCATTGGGCAGAATTGCCCGTATATTAGAGCTAAATGTAGCCTTAGGATAGACGGCTGTGTAGCGGTTTTGAGCTGCTCCTGCTTGGGTATTGGCAGCAATTACCAAAGACTCATACACTGAACCCACAGAAGCCCAAAATGGTCCATTTGCCACCATCGACCTCGCTAGAGAACCAGTAGAAGTGCCGTAGCGAGTGATTTTACTCTGAATTTGTCGAATCCGATCCTGATACTTTTTCACATCCGCCACGGTTAGTTCTTCAGGTCTTTTGCCAGAAACGGAGGCAAATTGAGCTACCAGGGTTTGTAAACCAGAATTAGAACGGGTGGGAGCAGTGTGGACGTAGTTAATGGGTAATGGAGGCGCATTGGGATCTAGTTGGCGGTGATTGTCGGCTTTGACTAATGCCGTGTAGAGATCGTCTACTTTCTCCAAACCATCTGCTAAGTCAGCCTTAGTCATAAATACCATCGGACTGTAAGCTATCAATGGCGAGTCAGTGATTTCCGGGATATAATTTTGCCCCGGAAAAATCTTATTCATCTGATAAATCAACTGACTTTGATAAATTTCCCCATCCACAGACAATAGGGTAGGAATTTCTGCCGCATCTGCTTTGATAGTTCCTGCTTTCTGCTGCTGCGCCAAAGAGAGGATGGTTTGAACCACATCCCCACTTCCTTGAGCTTCACAGGTTAGGTAAAAGGTTTGACCACCATCTAGTTTTGGGTTACTTTTGTTAAGTTTTGTTGCTGCCTGCTTGCAGAATTCTGCTAAGTCACTACCGACTAAGAATTTGACCTCAAACCCCTGTAAGCTTTGGTTGCTAGTTTTCTCATTGCAAGCCCCTAGCAACAACAAAGCAGACAGGAAAGGTAAAGCGATAGTTCTACCTCTACGAATGAACGAACAAGTTTTCCGACTCATGAATTTTTATAAGAATGAGCAGACTAGAATAGCTCAACATATTCTTCTCTCATCTTACCATTGATTAATATGTACATTAGTTTTGTTATATTAGCTTGAGAACTATACCCATGATATGTATAAGCTAATGTACATTTAATTTGCATATTCAATGCAATTGGATTTTAGAGCTTATCTTAGTAGTATTACCTCCGTTCCCTCCGCCACCTCTGCTCCCTGTTCCCTGCTTCCGGAAAAAAGGGGGTAGTTAACCCGGATGTCAATACTGCTCGGATAAGCTCTAATTCCCCCTGCTCCCTACTTTTGCCTTTTGCCTTTTGCCTTTTGCCTTTGAGCGAAGCGAGTCCCTGTTCCCCCTTCACCCAGCTTGGCTTCGGGCTCCTAACGCTTTGGGAGTGCTATTCTAACATATAAGTTTATCTTATAAATACTATTTAAATTTCTGTGTCTTGATTGCTTGACACTTCTTAACAAAACTTGTTAGGTTAATTTGCGGAAATCGAGTGATCGGGAGTCTTCAATGTTTGCACCTGTCGCAGTACAGCTTCGCAACAGTAGGTTTCTTTCAACCCTGGTTGAATTCTATACCGAGTTAGAATTAGAGATAGATAATAATCGAGCGCCACAGGGACATATCTGCTCTATTTTGAGATTATACTTTAGAACAATACTTAGTATGAGTTTATTCGTTCTTAATTTTTTGTCAGACAACTCTAACAATTATCCTCACACCTAACTGAAAATTACCATCAATCTGCGATGGTTCCAGAATATTGCAGCGGTGCGGTAAGTTATCTGTCAGTAGGTAGAGCAGAGGGAGCAGAGGAGGCATCACTGCGTCAGATCCTCTCCCTGAAGTCCAGGATGTACTTGTACCATGTCTTTGAGCTTTTTGAAGACTTCTTATGTCAGTGCTATTCCGCGATCGCCCTCTTCTACATTAGGGTTGTGCTTCAGATAATTCCGCAGCCAATCGCAACCGAGCTTTATATCATACGCGATGTGCAACTAATAAGCTGAAATACCGATTCTCTGGCAGGATAGGTGTCTCACCTGTCTGGCTGAGACGGGTAAGATGCCCATCCCACCTTAACTCAGACAAAGGTGCACATCGCGTGTCATAAGGTTTTCAAACAGCCTCTTACTCCCATCCAGTAGAAGACTGCCTAGTATCAATCCCTGTATAGCAAGACTCTCAGGCAATTTTCGATAGTCAATCTCAGAACAGGAAGGGAGTAGCATGGCTTTAATTTAAGTTACCAAATTAGTTTGGCAAACTCACGGCAAAATTGACGGTAATCTGATCGCCATCACCCGTAGTGATCTCACACTTATATCCACCTTTGGGGATAATACAGATGCCTGTCCACTTACCAAGTGTAGACGAGCTGTAAGAATTTGAGCCAGGCTGACACTGAGGAGCTGCAGTAGGACTCAGATCTCCCTGGCTCAAGCAAAAGTTGACAGCTATACTATTCTCATTGAGAAGGGAGAATATAAGGCCGTGACCTACAAGCTGGGCATTACCTGTAGGACACTCGCTATCAAAACGGCCGGCACAGTTTTCTGTGTAATATTGATAGATTTTGGAATCGTATGGTGCAGGATGGTCTCCTAGTTTACCATTCTGAATATCGTTAAGATACCAATCATGGTATGTAATATTTCCCATTTGAAAATCGGAAAGATCTAAATTGTTAGAAGGGGAGTTGATATTTATGTAGAAGCCCTGGCCAGCAAAAGCTTGTCCAGGAGATATCAACAAAGCAATTAAACAACAGAGCAAGCAAGAAACAAAAATCTTACGCATTTTTCTGTACTCTAAATCACGAGAAGATTATTTTCCATACTAGACTAAAGTTGAGAATTTTTGGTCAAGGATAAGTTAAAAGATGTGACAATGTTGGGTTACACTATCGCTAACCCAACCTACCGATCTACTGACAATCAGTAGATCAACTCAACTGTCTGTAAGACAATGCCATATTTATTTAACTTTCTATGAATTTTATCTTCAAAACTCCGCCATGAATGAAAATTTGTAGTGTTGTGAAATACCGTGTACTGACCTCCTCTTAGTCCAGCAAATCGATTGGCTTCATAGTTTTGTGGGAATATATTATTTATTGTTCTGCCTGGTCCACCGTTTTGTCGCCCTATGCCATGCCCTGCATCCCAACGACTTCCTAGAATGGGAGGATTCCACACTTCGATAGTTCTTGTTTTCAAGACATTATTGTCACTTCTGTAAGTAATGTGACTCCTAATAAGAGTAGGTACAGGAGCAGCATTATTTACATACGTTCGCATCGCCTGATTTGTTGCACTTCCTGTGTTAGGGAGCAACCTACTTAAAAGACCACTGATTGTTCTTACTATTCGAAAACCACCAAGTGGTGTCACTACTATCCTTACCTGATTCCCAAAAATGCAGTGGGGATTATGTACGAGTATCCTCTGATCTGAAACATAATATGTGTGTGCTTGCTCCACCTCAAAATTGTAGACTTGTGTATTTGTTTGTATAAGCTCAAAATTTGAAATAGTGGCTGCTTGTCCATCAAGGGAAACTAAGGAATCACCAATCTCTAAATCTTTAGCCTTTGTCCAACCTCTGGAAGCATAAAACTCGTGTTCTGGAGTAGTTTCAATTTCTTCGCCTTCAACTGTAATAGCAACTAACGATTTGGCAACACCAGTGAGTAACTTGCCAACTACATATTCTCCTTTTTCATTTGCCTCATCATCGTAAGCTAAGACAATATCACCAACCTTAACTTCCTCGATTGGCTTCAAGCCCTTAGAGGTAGCTACCTGGGTTCCAGCAGCAAATGAGGAACAGCTATCGAGAAAGTTTGCCGGGCTTGTCGGAGCATCGGGCAATTGTGCTAACCCTGGTAGGTTAGGTCCTACTCCAACTGGGAATCTCGTGGGATACCTGTAGGGCGAGTTGATTGACCCAAGAGCCATCGACACCCGACTCGAGCCCGCTGCGGTCCAACTACTTGGGATGACGGGACCATAGGATCCTCCCCCTTCGCTCCCGAGTTCTGGGGCTGTCCCACTTGGCGCTTGGGTTGGTGCCGAAAGTAGGTATGACTCGACCGCAATCTCGATCGCCGCGAGCAGAGAGGCGATAAGGATCCCGATTGGCCCAAAGGTGCTACCCACTGCTTCTTCGACTATGGTGCTCCCTACAGCTGTTTCTTCTCCGACTGAGGTGCTTAAAGTCTTTGAGAGGGTGCCCCCTACAGTTGTTTCTTCTCCGACTGAGTAGACGGAAGGCAAATTCACTGCCGCCTCTCCTGTGGGGTCCACATTCGCGACTGGATTTCCCGCAGCATACTCATAGGGATTCGTGGAAGACATTACGGGGTCTGGGGTAATAAATCGACCCAATAGAGGTGAGTAATAGCGTGCAGGGAACGATATGAGGTCAGTGGCCGGACTGTCATACTCAAGCTTCCCATCTTCCTCGGAGGAGCGAGAGTCCCGCTCAAATCCAGTATACTTGGGTCGAAAATCATCAGTCCCGCTGCTTCGGTCTACGTTTAATACTCCGTATGGCGTTCTGACCAAGCGAGCCTCTTCTGTTCCCTTGTTATCAGTGACAACGAGCGTACTGCCCACTTGATCGCTGTAAAAAAATCGAGTCGTTCCCGCGCTCGGCTCTCCCGCCCCCTCTGGTCCTGGAGTGATTGCCGCATAAACTGGCAGGACTTGATTGATGGAATACACGAATACCATTACTATGGCGAGAATTGCCTTTCTGATCACGGGAAAATCTCCTATGGTGTGTAGGTGTTCGTTATCTCGGCGATCGCTCGACCATTGCCACGGATTGTTTTCGTCGCAACCATTCCAGCATCGCCTGGAAGTTTCGTGATCGCGTAATTGGAGCCAAAATACCAGGTGACTGAGCCATCAGGGTTAGTCTTGGAATAGCGAAGCCCAAAGGGGTCGTAAGCATAAGTCGTTGGCTTTGATTCGGTTGAGCGACTTGCCTGAAGTAATTGGTTCTCAGGGTCGAACTCAAAGTTCAAGCTTGGTAATTCAGGGGTTGGTTGGTCTTGCTGCATTTGGGTGAGATTACCAAACCCGTCAAATGTGAACGTGGCCAGTGTCTTTGAGGGATCGCTGAGATCAGTTGTATAGCTTGGTTGATAAGACTGCTCAGGATAAACATAAGACTGGGAGGGGTCTGATGTGATAGCACCTCCGGAGTTGTAGCTGTAGTTCACCGTCCCATACAGCCCTGTCGCTTCCAGCATTCGCCCCATAGAGTCGTACTGGAATGTTTCGTTCTTCCCTTGGGGTGTCGAATCCAGAATTTGGGTCAGGGTATTGGCGGGACTAGAACTTTCCTGAGACCAATCGTATTTTCTGTTAATCAACTCCTCATTTTTACTTCTAGTCACCTCAGAAGTTAACCGCCCAAGAACATCGTAAGCAAAAGAGCTGGTGATGTCATTTAAGTAAGTTATATTCCCCGGTTGACGAAGGGCGTTATAGCCTCCATAGGAAGCGTAAGTCGTACCCTCTAGAGACACAGAGCATAGAGAGCCATCCGTGAAATAACGGTTTTTCATCACTGAACCATCTGGAAAAGTCATGGCGTCCTGTTGCCCATTGGGGTTCCATGTCCACCCTAAGGACAAGGACGGTAACATATCAGTGTAAGTGGTCCGCTTTGCGACATTGCCATAACCATCATAACTAAGCGCGTATGTGATGTCATTGCTACTATCCTTTGGAGAGCTAGCAGCAACCCCTGCTAAGCGACCCTTAGTGTTCTGAACAAGTTGCTTTTCAATCTCAGCGACATCGTATGTATATATCACGGATCGGGTTTTGTCCCCAGAGATGTCATACACAGTTTTAGTAGTCGGTCGATTGTTAGCATCATAGGTAAACTTGATTTCTTCTTGCTTGGAATTGCCTGAAGTTTTCGTGACCTTAGTTAAATTCCCATTTAAATCGTAAAGGTAAGATTCAGTTCCTGTGTCAGGATGCGTCATGTTCTTCAAGCGTCCCACAGTGTCCCAAACGAACGTCATCTTCACATCCAGAGGATCGGTGATTGACGTTAAGTTTCCAAGAGGATCGTAGGTATAAGAAGTCTCTCCTCCATCTGGGTTGGTCGCAGCGATAGGCTGCCGTCGCGGATCCGATGTCGTGGTAAATTTCTGCGCTAAACTCGCCTCCTTCCCCTCCGAATAAATCGCGATTGTTTTTGTTGACTGCATTGATAAGAGATCGTCATCCCATAGAAATGTTATTCCCTCTGGTCCTTCTTTCCGACTAATTGTTTGATTAGGATTATAGTCAATTTCCCAAAATGCCTTCTCATTATCACTAAAGTAAGGCAAGGACCACGTGGAGACCCTATTAACTGCGTCGTAAGTAATATCAGCGTAAATCTTTTGTTCGCCAGTTGAGGGTACGCAGATACTTGGCGAAGCATCGCTTCGAGCGAGCAGATTGTCCTCTATTTTGTAAGGGCGGAAAAGCCCATCAGTCAAAACTGACTGACTGTACCAATTTTCATAACTTCCTTCCGAGCTTTCCTGCCAAGTGGAGCTGTTGTACACCGTTGTTTGCAGTCCAGAGTCATCATCCTGTGGGGTTCTATAGGTGATATGTGACAGCTCCACAATGGAACCGCTTTCATCCTGTAAGTTCACTCCAGATGATGATTGAGGTCGCCCCAAACTGTCAACCGACCATCCGAAAGTGACCCCATTTGGATCGGTTAGCGATTCGACGGACCCGAAGTACGGGTTATATGCAGTTTGGACAGATAGATCAGCCCCGTCTTGTCCCAGGGGCGGTGAAACCTTTACTGGAAATGTTTGGTAAGTCTGGTCATATTCAACATGGGTTTGGTCCTTCTGGGGATCTATTATTGCCGTGTTGGGATATGTTATTGCTATGACATTGCCATAATCATCAAACTCGTACCTGGTACAGAGCCAAACGCCGCCCGTTACACTTGTTGACCCACACCCTGCTGAAGTGTCCTCGTCCGACGTTGCCAACCATCGCTGTGCGTATATCAAATTACCATTGTCATCATGCTCGAAAGTTGACAAGCGGAGATCAGGATCTTCTGTAAAGCTTGTGAATTTTTTGCAGTCATCTTTGTTAGTTGAAATTTTAGCTCCCTCGACAAGACCCAAGAGCCATTTTTTGTCTCGATCTTCATTGTCGACTGAATAGCAAGAGAAAAGAGAGTCTGTCTTCTCTCCAGCGATCGCGGTATCACTTACGGTCAATATATTGCCATAACCATCGTAAGTGAACTTCAACACGCGCGAAATGGCTGAATTTTCCTCGTCTGACTCGTATGCCGACTCATCGGTACTACTAGTAAGTACCTGAAACACATTAGTGAAATAAAGTGTATTCCCACTTTGACTCTGACCAGACTTGCCTTGGCATCCGCTAGCCAAGCTTCCAGAAGTTCCTGAACCTGTCCGACAAGAGTAATCCATCGAAGTTTTTGTGAGCAATACAGGATTACCAGATTGTTGCGTTGACTGAGTTGACTTTCCTATCAGGGCTCCAATCTTTGGAAAATCCTGCGAGAACGTTCGTGTTTCAATCAACCCGAGCTGATTATCAGTAACTGACATTGAATCAAACCCTAGCCAACCCCAAGAAGACACATTAATCTTCGCGCCGGAATAGCTGTACGAGTAACTGTAGGAGTCACCTCGTCCATCATCCACTTGATGATTAGCCGTAACCCAATACGCGGACTGGAAATCCTGCACGGGATACGAGGATCCCGCTTCTTTGGTGTAGATTTTGGAAGTTACATTGGTCAGTGGGGCGTACTCAATTGCAACAGTTCCTTTGACCCCATTGGTCATAGCGGTCAACAGATCCGGTGGAGCAACTGTTTTGTCAGGTGCTGGCTGGAAAGGACTAAGTGCGTAAATCTGAACCTGTAAATCGCTCCCAACTTGGTTGAAACGGGCGATATCACTGAAGCCCATCCCCGTAAAGTCACTGACCAGGAAGGTACTACCGTTATAGCTCCCTGGGTTGTCGATCGACCAATCAACAGAGTTAAGCTCAAGCCCGTTATCTCCAGGTTCAGACAAAAAAACCTTTGCTTCTATACTTCCTCCAGAGTTGGTTAGCACCAGCCAATCAGAGGTTTGATCGCTGTTCAAGTCGGACGCGAAATACTGGTTGCTGTCCGCTTGCGTGACAAAACTTTGATCTAGTAAGACTGGAACGAATTGCGCCGCTGTGGACAGCAAAGCGTGCGCCATCATGTTGCTCCCGCGTTGGGAGAGGTAGCCTACATCGCCCAAACCATCGCCATTGAAGTCCCCAAAAAGAAATTCGGTACTGTTACTCCATGAAACATCTGAGCTTCTATCAAGCCAATTAGAAGAGCTAGGCGCTCCATGGTTATAAGAAATAACATCAACTGTCAAATTGTTACCTACAGGCCGAGCGTAAGCTAGAGAAGTAGCACCATCAGAGGTGTAGTTACCCGGAAGAACAAAACCACCGTTCCAGGGAACAGATACCCCTGACCAAGAGGAAACAGAAAAGTCTGTTCCAGTAGACATCAGGGATTGGATACCTAATGCGCCTCCTACATTTTTAAAAACACCAATATCCGCCCGACCATCGCTATCGAAGTCACCCGTGGCAAACGCTCCTGACTCGGGCCAGCTTAGATCTGGAGAGCTCCATTTAGCTAAGGACAAACCAGAACTGGAGCCGTAATATCCACTTAGAGATATATCACTTCCCACCTGGTATAGCTCTGCGATGTCCGAGAACCCGTCCCCGTTGAAATCCCCAACGAGATAGGTCGCATCCTCATGCCAGCTTCCCAGACTTTCTGGAGTTGATTGGGAAAATCCATCCTTGGAACGGATAAAGAGAGTGGCGTTCGTCACGCCGCCAATGTTTCTTAACTGGAGAACGTCAGTTAGCCCATCACCATTGAAATCCGCGGCTTGGTACAAGCCATCGCTAGACGCGCCTGTCAAAGAAACCGGGTTTTGTGAGACGAAAGCGCCACCAGTAGAGCCGCTATCCGCGTAAGAAAATGATGTCTCGCTATAGCAAGTATCGTCAGCACCACACTCTTGAATAGAATCTAATCGCAGTTGGTTAGTTGTGGAACCAGCACTGTAGTTCAGGGTAAATTTCTTTACAAGTGCTTCATTATCACTTTCATCGCTAACATACGTCGCGATGCTTTGCAGGCGGCACCGCCATGTAAAAGATAAACCATTATGATACTGGGTGAGATAAGTGGCTGGGTCATAATAGGTAAACTTGACTGATCTTCTAGACTCTAAGGGTCGCGTGGCTCCATCGTTAGATGTATATTCAATGCTTGTGAGGTAGTTGTCCGTGGTGCCTGAGCAGATGTCAGCATTGTAGCTGTACGTTATGGCATTACCATTCGGGTCTGTGGACTTGCTTATGGACCAAATCGCAATCAAGCCATCGCCGCTCGGTGCTGCGGTTGTAGAATTTTCAACGGTCCCGAACTCAACAATGTTACCGTTTGGCTGGTAAACCGTGAAACTGCAGGGTCCAGAGCCACATTTATCGTCGTTCACACCATTGGCGACAATCTTCGTGAAATTATCAACAACAAAGCGATATTCATATTCGTTTTCCGACTCGTCTACTTTGATAAGCCGACGCCCATCAAGACAGAATTTATCTGTACTTTTGTAGTCTACTCCACCAGACTGGCCGTCCAGTGCCTCAGTGGGCACGCAGCGGTTGATCGCGCTCAAGCCTGATAAACTCCAGCCAACACCCAACACCCCGCCACCCTGCTGACTGCTGTAAGACAATGCCAGACCAGGCTGAAAACCTGCCGTGCCAGGGGGTACTGGAATTGGGATCGATAAGGTCGCCGCGCCATCTTGATTGACGGCAAAAGAACTGCTTGTTGCCCCTGCCGTTACACCCTGAGCCGCTAGGGCAGGAGAGACAGTACTGGCAAGTAGCACCAATAAAGCAGAGAGTCCAGCAAAGAAAAGATGAATCAGTCTTTTCGATAAAACACGGCTCATCTACCAATCTCCTTGCAATTACTAAACTTTTACGAACTAGGCAGGAAAGATGCAAGTGCTTTTTGAACACAAATCTGAACCTGTTTCTATCCTTTGAGGCCTAACTATTTATTATACGGAAACTTTCTGGATATCATGCCAAATAAGTATACTATCAAGAATTTTTCTGGATATCATTCCATGGAAAAACCTCTTTCAAATTTGCTCGAGCAGGTTAGCGATGTCATTCGCCTAAAACATTATGCCTATAAGTGTGAACTGCGCTCGTCAACTTACCAACAATAAAATATTGTTAATTTGAGGTTCTACATATTGACGCAACAAGGAGCGAATCTTGTCACTGTCTTTGGCTTTTAGGGTGATTTCTCCAAGTCCAAATGCTAGAGAATGCTCCTGTTTTTGTGATTTGACGCCAAAATTCCCCACTTTGGGAATCTTGATTTTCAACCCTGTTACATTTGAATTTAAAAATTTAGTAACATCTTCTAAGAAGGTTTGAAATTGATTAGGTGTTACTGTAATTGGCGGTTGAATGTCTTGTTCTAGAGCCTTGATGATTCGACGGGCAATTGCCAATAAAATATCACTGACATCGACATCATTAAGATCAACTTCTTCCTCGGCTTGAAAGTAAACTACAAAAAATTTATTTTCTTCTTCTAACTTTGTTTTCAGCCGCAACAACTCTGTTGATTTTCCACAGCCGATATGACCAGTGAACAATTGACAGGTAGAATTTTCTGACCAGGATATTGTTTTTATCATTTGGTCAATAACTTGACTGCTGCGGACTAAAGAGAAATCAATATAGGATTGACGTTCTTTAGTAATAGCAAAGTCTAGAGGTTTAACTGGGTTACAAGCACGGTAAAATTCTTGACAATTTAGCATTGCAACTCACCTCCTTAAGATATAAGGTTTCGGCAACTATAAAGATTTCTCAATTTATTTCCTTTACTTCAAATACTAGCCTCAGAAAAAACTTATACCCCAAAAAACTTACAAAACTTTACCTTAACAGTGGGACGGCTGAAGCGATCGCTTGGTACTTTAGCTAAAATCAAGTTAGGCGCGTCCTTTCTGCTTCCCAACCTACCAGTTTTGGTGCTTGAGCGCCGCAGGGCACCATTACCCAAGGGAGGGGCGGTGCCCAAGCGCTGATCGAGCAACGACCCGAATGATGCTACAATGATGCCACGATAGGGCTTTCAGCTTAAGGAGCGTGCCATTCGGCGATCGCCGAAAATCGACCTAAATTTCGGAGGCTAGAAGCCTCTCAAGGAAACAGTTTCAGTCGTTGTGGGTAAAGGATAGACAATATCTGGCGATCGCACTGCCCACCAGATAAGGCTTAAATCGTTCTTGGTTTTGGTGGGCAAGTTATTGCGGGAAAGTTGGCAACGTAGTTTGCTTGTTGTTCCTTGCCCACCCTACGAAATCAGCGATCGCACTTTGCCCCCCAACGATCACAGGGAATTTGGGATGAGTAAAATTTGTAGAATTTGTAGGGTGGGTTAGCGTTAGCGTAACCCACCATTCTTACGCCATTTAGAGGTTAATTAGATGGTTACAACGAACATTAGATGGTGCGTTACTTCGTTAACGCACCCTACAATATCGCGATCGCACTTGTAATTTTAGCTTAACACTATGGAAAACTTAACCACACTTCCCTCAGATATTAATACTCATTGGAATGCGATCGCACCACTCCTTACGATTCGCAATGAGGAAGAGTATGAGCAAGCAATCAAGCGATTAAATGATTTAATTGATGAAATTGGCACAAATGAACAGCATCCTCTTTATAATTTGCTTGATACGTTAGGGACGCTGATTGAGGCTTATGAGGCAGAGCATTATTCTATCCCTAATTGTAGCGGGAGTGATGTATTGGCTTATTTAATGGAGGAACATGGACTAAGTTTATCAGATTTGCCTGAAATTGGTACATCGGAAAGAATAGAAGCTATTTTAAACAAAGATCAAGCATTAACCCTGAGTCAAATTCAACAGTTAGCACAACGGTTTAAAGTTCAACCTCAAGTATTTCTAGATTAGTGGCATCACCTTGGTTGATTAGAGCAATTAGGGGAGAAGCATCGCAAAGGGTCATTGATTTAATTTTGATGAGTTTTTAGCGTCTAAAAGCTCTGTAAAGGCTTCTCCTACTCCCTCAGATAAGTCTGATGGCTGAAAGTTGACTCGTCCAACTCTTCCTTTCAATCTTTGGTCTAGGGTTTGTGTCGTGGGGGATTTTGAAGATTGATGGGGCAAAATGGTCAATCTGACTCGCTGACCTGCTAATTCAGCACTATGTTGTAGAATTTCTTCCCAAGTTCCCTCTAGCGTTTGTTGTTCCATCTAAGATTTACACTCCAATGGGAGAATTTGCGGTTCGCAGACTGGGCGGCAGCTTTGAACTTCCCGTCAGGTAAATATCAATACACCTAGCAACATCTCGACCTTCCCCGATCGCCCAAACAACCAGTGTTGGTCCCCGATTGGCGTCACCTGCAGCAAATACGCCCGGCAGATTCGTCATCATATTGCTGTCAACTTTAATAGTGCCATTTGCTCTCAGTTCTAGACCCGTATCTTTAAAAGACTTTACTTGAGCACCCCGAAAGCCGATCGCAATTAGCACCAAGTCGGCGGGGATTCTGAGGTCAGGATCTAAGACAGTTTTATCAATGCGCTTGCCCCGCTTATCATAAGTCCATTCCACCCGTTCCACACTGATGTAATCTACGTGATCATCGCCGTCATCGTCGATAAAACCAGTGGTATTGACGCTGAACTCCTCGATGCCGCCTTCTTGCTGGGCGTAGGTTTTGACGTAAGTCAGCTGCTGTTCAGGCCAGGGATTGTTCGGGGGGCGTTCTAGGGGTCTTTTCGGGTTAATGCTGATTTGCACCACCTGTCGAGCGCCCTGTCGGTGTGCCGTGGCAACGCAGTCAGCGCCCGTATCGCCGCCGCCGAGGACGACCACATTTTTTTCGCGGGCGTCAATCATATTGGTTACAGAACAACCGGCCTGCCTGCGATTTTCTAGGGGCAGGTAATCCATGGCGTAAACAATCCCGTCCAAGTCGCGTCCCGGCAAAGGAACGTCCCGGTGGTTTTGGGCACCGATCGCCAGACAAACCGCATCAAAATCTTGCCGCAGCACCTCCAACGAGACATCCACACCCACTTCAATATTGGTTTGAAAGCGGATGCCCTCCTGGCGCAACTGATCTACACGCCTTGCGACTTGATATTTGGCAAACTTGAAGTCGGGAATGCCATAGGTCATCAGTCCTCCAATTGCGTCGTCCCGTTCAAAGACCGTCACCCAGTGTCCGGCGCGATTGAGCTGTTGCGCTGCAGCCAGTCCAGCCGGACCGCTGCCCGCGATCGCCACCTTGTATCCAGTGCGTTTTAGGGGCGGTTCGGGGACGATCCAGCCTTCTGACCAGCCTTTGTCTACAATGGCCCGTTCAATGCTCTTAATGGTCACCGGGTCGTCATTATAGGCAAGCACGCAGGAAGATTCGCAGGGGGCGGGACAAGTGTAACCAGTGAACTCGGGAAAGTTGTTGGTGGCGTGAAGGCGGTCGAGAGCTACTTTCCACTGGCTTCTATAAACGAGGTCGTTCCATTCTGGGATGAGGTTGCCGATGGGACAGCCGCCCATGCAGGTGGGCACGCCGCAATCCATGCACCGCTGCCCCTGCTCTTGTAGGTGTGCCTCGTCCCATGTAGGCTGATAGATTTGCTGGTAGTCGCCGATGCGGGTTTTTGGATTCCGGTATCCGATCGGCTTGCGGCGGAATTTTAAAAATCCATCTGGGTGATTTTCGCTCATAAGTAGGTCGGTCAAATTAATTAGAAAATGGTTGAGAGAGGGAACAGGGAACAGGGAATAGGGAACAGGGAATTGCTAACCCTAACACCTAACACCTAACACCTAACACCTCATCCGAGTTTTATGGTTATTACTTTTGCCTTTTGCCTTTTGCGCTCAGCCTCCAACATCGACGCTGGGCGCACTTTTGCCTTTGAGCAAAGCGAGTCGGCTTTCGGCGGCAGCCCCAGGCGGATGTCCTTCCCTTGCCCCATGGCATGTTCGACTACCTCGGCATAGACATTGGGTATTACCTTCACGAACTGCTGCGCCGCTTCCTGCCAGTGATCGAGAATCCATTTAGCTTTAGCGCTGCCAGTATAGAAGTAATGGTTTTCCAGCAGGCGCTTGACCAAGCGGTGATCGCGTTCGTCCACAAAGGCTTCCACATGCACCCGCTCGCGATTCAGCCTAGCCGCAAACTTTCCGTCTTCATCGAAGACAAAGGCTTCGCCACCACTCATCCCGGCACCAAAGTTTTTGCCAGTGGTTCCCAGAATCACAACTGCCCCTGAGGTCATGTATTCGCAGGCGTGATCGCCCGCGCCTTCGACTACCGCCATAGCCCCGGAATTCCGCACGGCAAACCGCTCCCCGGCCCTGCCGTTGAAGTAGGCTTCGCCGCCGGTGGCACCGTACAGGGCGACATTGCCAGTGATAATGTTGTCAGCGGCTGCATAGGAGGCATCGCGAGGGGTTCTGACGCTAATCTTGCCCCCCGAGAGCCCCTTCCCCATATAGTCATTGGCGTCTCCCTCCAGATGGAGGGAGATTCCCTTGGCGAGGAAGGCTCCAAAACTTTGTCCGGCAGACCCAGTGCAGTAGATTTTGATGGTGTCAGGCGGCAGCGCCTCGACCCCGTATTTCTTGGCCACTGCCGAACTCAGCATGGTGCCTACGGCGCGATCGCGGTTTCGGATTGCCACTTTTAAGGTGACTGGTTCCCCATTTTCGAGGGCAGGACGGGCTTGCTCGATCAGGACGTTGTCAAGACTTCGCTCCAGGTGGTGGTTCTGTTCGATGGTCTTGCGCGGAGCATCTTCGGAAGGCTGTCGGTAGAGGAGCCCAGACAGGTCGAGCTGAATGCCTTTCGGATGGCGGATGTCCTTCTGGCGCAGCTTATCCACTCGACCAATCATCTCGTCCACAGTTCGGAAGCCAAGCGCCGCCATCAGTTCTCTGACTTCCTGAGCTATGAAATACATGTAGTTGATCACGTGTTCCGGCTGTCCCGCGAACCGCTTGCGCAGTTCTGGATCCTGGGTGGCAACTCCAACCGAACAGGTGTTACAGTGACATTTGCGCAGCATGATGCAGCCCACGGTCACCAGAGGTGCGGTGCCGAAGCCGTACTCTTCTGCCCCCAGTAAGGCAGCAATGACCACGTCTCGCCCAGTCTTCAGACCGCCATCAGCACGCACCCGGATGCGCGAGCGCAGGTTATTGGCGAGCAACACCTGATGGGTCTCCGCCAGCCCCAACTCCCAGGGCGATCCGGCTGATTTGATCGAAGTCTTCAGCGACGCGCCTGTACCGCCGGAACTGCCGCTGATCAGTACGGCATCTGCCCTCGCCTTGGCGACGCCAGCGGCAATGGTGCCCACACCCCGCACTGCCACAAGCTTGACGTGGATCTCGGCTGCCGGGTTGGCACACTTGAGGTCGTGAATCAGCTGAGCCAGATCTTCGATGGAGTAGATATCGTGGTGCGGCGGCGGCGAAATCAAGCCCACGCCTGGGGTGGTAAAGCGGACTGCCGCGATGTCCTCGTTTACTTTGCCCCCCGGCAGCTCTCCTCCTTCCCCTGGCTTCGAGCCCTGGGCCATCTTGATTTCGATTTGCTGTGCCTGGGATAGGTAGTGGATCGTGACGCCAAACCGCCCGCTGGCTACTTGCTTCATAGTGCATTCCCGCTCGGTGCCGAAGCGCTCCACCTGTTCCCCGCCTTCGCCCGTGCCCGACTTGCCGCCAATGCGGTTCATGGCAATGGCAAGGGTTTCGTGTGCCTCCCGACTCAGGGCACCAAAGGACATGGAGCCAGTGGAAAAGTGCTTGATAATCTCCTCAGGCGGTTCCACCTCCTCTAGGGGAATTGCTTCACTCGGATTGGTCTGGAAATCCAGCAGTCCCCTCAGCGTCTGCAGCCGCTCCTCCTGCTCGTTAATATACTGAGCGAACTCCTTGTAGACCTTGTAGTTTCCTGTTCTGACGGCATGCTGCAGTTTGCCAATTGTAAAGGGGTTCCACTGATGCAGCTCGCCATCCCGACGCCAGTAGAGGTCGCCCCCCACATCCAGCGGCAGGTTGCCGGCGATGGGCTCGCCAAAGGCCAGCTCGTGCTGTTCCAGCAGTTCCCCCTCGATGTGCTCCAGACCCGCGCCGGGGATGTGGGCGGTCGTCCCGGCAAAGTACTCCTGCACGAAATCGGGATTCAAGCCAATGGCCTCAAACACCTGCGCCCCCTTGTAACTCTCCAGGGTGGAAATCCCCATCTTGGACATCACTTTGAGGATGCCGCCCTCAAGCGCTTTCTTGTATTGAGCCAGCGCAGTCTCAACCTCAGCAGGCACAAATCCATTCTCAACCAGCTGAACAATGCTCCGATACGCCAGCCAAGGATGAATAGCATCGGCACCGTAGCCGATTAGCGTGCAGAAGTGATGGACGGCACAAGGTTCGCCCGACTCCAGCACCAACCCGACTCGCGTCCTCAGTCCCTCGCGGATCAGGTGGTGGTGAACGGCTCCCACAGCTAGTAGACTGGGCACTGCTATTCGTTCGGGACTTACACCTTTATCCGAGAGCACGAGAATCTCGCAGCCATCCCGGATTGCTTGGACAGCCTGCTGGCAGATTTGGGCGATCGCCTCCTCAAGTTTCATGCCCAGGGGATAGGCGATCTCCACCAGACAAGCGCGGATGCCGTTTGTATCCAGACCCCGGATCGTGGCCATTTCCCGGTCGGTCAAAATCGACGAGGAAAGCATGAGCTGGCAGCAGTGCTCCGGCGATTCTGCCAGCAAATTGCGCTGCCTGCCGATGTGGCTCTCCAGCGAGGTAACCAGCGTTTCGCGCAGGTAGTCAATCGGCGGGTTCGAGACCTGGGCGAATAGCTGCCTGAAATACTGAAATAGGGACTTGTGCCTCGCCGAGAGGGCTGCGGGCGGTGCATCGTTGCCCATCGCCCCGATTGGGTCTTTACCCGCCTCCGCCATCGGCTGAACCAGACAGCGGAGAGACTCCTGGGTGTAGCCGAAGGCCCGCTGGTACTGGGCGATAGTCGGGCAATCGCCTTGGGGGGCTGGGTTGGCCCTTACAAGTGTAGGTTTTTTACATTCAGCTTGTAGAGAGGGAGAGTGGGTGAGTGGGTGAGAGGGAGAAAGCTGATTTTTTCGGGGCAAATTTATCTCCCCGTCTCCCCGTCTCCCCGTCTCCCTGTCTCCCCGTCTCCCTGTCTCCTCGTCTCCCCGGCGCCCCGTCTCCCTGTCTCCCCGTCTCCCCGTCTCCCCGTCAGTTTCACGGTTAAATGTTAAAAACCTACCCTTGTGAGCTGGGTTGGCCTCGGATTCCGCCACCAAATCCTTTAATTTCACCCGCTGGGTTCGGAGCCATTCTCCATAGCGATCGCCCGTCAGCCTCTCAAAGATTTCCTCTTCAGGAACGATGCATCCTTGCAGCGTATCGGCGAGAAACAGTTGACCTGGTTGCAGGCGTCCTTTGAGAACGATTTCCCTGGCGGGGACATCCAGAACCCCCGTCTCGCTCCCCACAATCAGCTTGCCGTCCTTGGTGAGGCAATAGCGGCAGGGGCGCAGACCGTTTCTATCCAGGACGGCACCCACTCGGTAACCGTCAGTGGCAATCACCAGGGCAGGTCCGTCCCAGGGCTCCATCAGCGTTCCAAAGTAGTCGTAGAACGCCCTCCGCCTTTCGTCTATGAAGGGGTCCTTGTTCCAGGCTTCTGGAATCATCATGCGCAGCGCGTGGGGCAGGTCGCGCCCTGCTTCGAGCAAAAGTTCGAGCACGTTGTCAAATACAGCGCTGTCGCTCTCGCCCGTAATGACTGGCTTAATTTTGTAGATCTCGTCCCCAAACCGGGAGCAAGCGAGGTCAGCTTCCCGCGTTCTCATCCAGTTCCGATTGCCGCGAAGCGTGTTGAATTCGCCGTTGTGGATGACGCTGCGATAGGGGTGGGCCAAGTGCCAAGCTCCGAGAGTGTTGGTTGAAAACCGCGAGTGCACCAGCACGAGGCTGGACTTTACCCGTTCGTCCGACAGATCCGGGTAATAGAGCTTCAGTTGCTGGCAGGTCAGCAGTCCTTTGTAGACGATTTTTCTCCGATCCAGCGAGCAGATGTAGAAGGGGCTGTCCGCGTCCAGGCCTCTCTGTGCAGCAGCCTTCTCAATGGAGCGCTGCCAAACATAGAGCTTGGTATCGAGTTGATCTGGAGCGAGGGGGGTTATGGGTTCGACGAAGAACTGTTTGACAGCCGGTTCGGATTCCAGAGCTGTCTTCCCCAGATCTGAGTTATCCGTCGGCACGTCCCGCCAGGCAACGATCTCGAATCCCTCCTGACGAGCAACGCTATGGAGCAGCTCCTGCAATGCCTCTTGTTCGCATCTGTCTTGGGGGAAGAACCCTTGACCGACGCCGTAGGAGTCAAAGCTGCCCAGCGATCGAATTTCGGATTTGAAAAAATCGTGGGGCTTTTGCAGCAACATGCCTGCCCCGTCCCCTGTCTTTTCTTCTGCACCGCGAGCGCCACGGTGATCGAGGTTGAAGAGGATTTGGAAGCCATCTTCTACCAGTTGGTGGCTTTTGGTTCCTTTCAAGTCCACCAGAGCGCCTACGCCACAGCTGGAATGGGTGGCATAAGGCTCGTAGAGGCCCGGTTGTGTCTTTAAAGGTGTCTTCTTCATTTTTCAGACATCCCTTACAGCGCTTTATGCCTCACTCCTCACCCCTCTATCGATTGGCTGATTTTTGGGATTTTAAAATAAAAGAGGAAACTTATTAGCTTTAGTTAATACCCTACCGCTCAATTGTTCACAAATAACGATAACGAGACAAAAGTTTACTCTGTGAAACTTCCCAGGGGTTCAGAGAACATAGACCAGGTTGCGCGTCGGTTAAATTCCAGGTGGCGCTCGCCGTAGGCGCACCTAGGCTAACGCCCCCTGGTTGACTGACAAAACTCAACAAGCATAGTCAAACATCCTTACCGTGAACTCTAACTGATACCTCTTCTGTTCATCCTGTTTTCGAGAAGCGGTCTCGCGTAGCGAGTGCCTAGTCTTCGACGCTGCTCCGCAGAACGGCAGCGCTGGGGATGGGTCGGGTTTCCCACTTAAATTTAGGGTTTCACACGACTTGGAAGGTTATCGAAAATTTAGCTAGGAATTGTCAACGGCGATCGCGCCGAGCAGTTTACAGCGGTTTTCAGTTGAGTAGCCCCCAAATGTCAGGAGCATCGAAAACCTCGCGCTCGCTACTTCAAAACTGCGGGCTCGCTATCCTGCATTATTCATGAGGGGATTACCAAAAAGCCTAAAAACTTTATCAGGTATTAGTTACAGCGGTTGAGCGCCAAACAACAGTCTGTTATGTCTATCCGTCACTGGGCTAAATATATGAAGAGATAGAAGCAAAATCGTAGCTTTGGCGTTTTTGCTTTTAATATAGTAGAAGGGAGAGGCTGTGCAGATTTCCAGAAGTCCGGGGTCCCAGATAGGGGGAAATTAGATGAAAACAATGATAATCATTCTCTTTGTCTAGTCTCGATTCTAGCGTTCAGATGCCTGTGGAAGTAGCGAGCGCCTCCCAATTCATGGCATTCGACTATAGGCGGGAGTTACCTAGAGTTGCCCTCGCTACAACTATTGCTCATGAATAATGCAGGCTATGCGAGTGCCTGCGGCAGCGCCACTTCAAAACTGCGATCGCGCTTGAGTGGTAAACTGACATCGCCCACTGTGGTCTATCCATTTGAAAACCGCTGTATGAGCGAGGGTGGGCTTTCAAGTTGGCATAAGCACCTCCAAAACTTGCTTACACGAATGTCCTCTGGTAAACAGTCCCTGAATCAGATGCACTAACTGTCCGAGAGCCTCGCGGGTCAGAGCATAAATCTTTTGACCAACGGTTTGCCCTCCATCAGCAAATTTAAATCTCTCAGATTTTCCCCCACTACAAGTCGCTCTCTGTAAAAGCGACTGCTTGCACTCCCTCAGACAGAAGTGGCGTTTAACCGCTTCTTCATTCCGCACCTGAGACGACTCCAGACCAGTGACTTGTTTGGTGAACTCATGAAAGATTTCTGTCGGCCAACGATAGCTCCAAGTCTCAATTACTCGCTTACTCTCCCAGTGAAGAGCATCAGTTAAGAAAAAACGCGGTTCATCACTCAAATCCTCCTTTTCGTGTCCGATTACTAATCTCTTTTTCCCATATCTTTTCAGACGTACTGTCTTAGTAAACGCCCAAAATTGTTTTTCCGAACCGTTGCGGCACTTGACCTTGACTGGTCGAAAGCTTTCTGGATGTGAGCTTCGTAACTGGGTCGCCACTGCCTCTACCCGCCGCCATTCTCCGGACCAGAAAATGTTACGGGAGCATTCTAGTTCACTGACCCAATGCTTACCGTGTTTTTCAATTAACTGAGTCAAGGGCAAGGATAATACTCCGTTGTCAAAGGCATAGTTAGCCATCGGAAAATTTCCTTCTGCTTCTAACTGCTCGACAATCGCTACAGCGATCTCGGTACGCTTGCGATAAGCTAAGCGATTCTTCTGATAGTGCAGCAGTTCTATCAGTCTTTGCTGCACTTGTTCCATATCAGTGTAGGTTTCTTGAGCAGTCATCTCTAAATAAGCTTTTTCTTCTTCTTGATAGTTCGGTGACTGCACTACTACTTCTAGCCCATCGAATCGTTCTCGATTGGCGATTACTGCGGTCACTACTGTCTGATAGCAGCTCATCCGCTTGTCAACATAATCATAAGCTCGTTTGACTCCAAAGATTTTCGCTCCTTGGTCATGATGGCTTAAAGTCCAGTCCAGTCCAATGACTGCCCGTCCCTTACCTTGATAGTCAATCCCCCGTTCTTGCCGATGGCTAACCATTAGCTCTGGCAGTTGCCACCCCGCTTCAAAAACTGCCTCGTGCATGGCTCGCCGACTGAATTGCTGCTCTTGTGCTGGCACCAGTTGGGCATAAATTCCTTGCAGTGTTTTGTTCGGACTCAGAATTAGTCCGGTGACGTAGCGGCAGACATGGGCAAAGCCCTCATCCCGGCAGAAGACATCTCGGTAGGGGGCCATGCCAGCAGCAATTGTCGGCGGGATTCCAATCAGGGGCAACATTTTGGTTGACTGTTCTTACGCTCCGATTTTTCTAGCTTATCTCCCGATCGCCTTTTTCAGTGAATAACCTTCCAAGTCGTGTATCTATTTAATCGATACCCTTGTCGGTCAACAAAAGATGACAACGGTGAAAGAGCCTGGGCTATATGCTTTAATTTTTCGCGACCATACTCCAGAAGCCGTCAAGTTCCAGCAGTGGGTATTTTCTGAAGTCCTGCCGTCAATTCGTCAAACAGG
>JBFRWF010000095.1:0-17952 GCA_051439465.1 Xenococcaceae cyanobacterium
CATGGTTCAACTTACCAAGCACTAGGGTAACACTTTTAGAGGATGTTAGGTGCCTCAAGTCCTTGTTTGACAACAACTTGAGGCTTTAGGGCTTTCCCAAAAGTGTTACCCTGGTTTGAACCATGCCGATAAAGTAGCAAAGTTGCCAGGTAGAGTCCGATGCAACCCCAAATGACAATAGAGAGGGAACCAAAGTCGTACCCCAAACGTCTTAAAGTTTTGGCAAAACCCCACATACCAGGATTTTTGTGTCCGCAGTGGGGGAAGCTTTGACATTGACTGAAACCAATTGATTGCAAGAAGGACAAACTACGGAGCCACTGGTCTGTCGTTTAAACATCAAACCCAATGATTTTTTAATTAAAGAATTTTAGAGATGCCATAATTTACTTTCCATTGAAACCCACATCCTCCCTATGGTGCAAGAGGAGTTGAACCAACATGATATTTTGGCAGCACTTGGCGCTTATGGCTACTCCATGTTCTAGGGTCTGTCTGCAAACCCTGAAGAGGGCGAAGCAAAAGGAGCAGAAAAACCTGGAATTGAGGCATAATTTGTCCCCCAAATGCTTCGCCCCTACATAAGACTTTGGACTTTGCAGACACGCCCTAGTCGGCGCTGGGACTTTACGCAGAAATTCCTAGAGGGTATTTATAAAGAAAAGATTAAACCCTTGTGTAGGGTGAGTTAGGCCCGGATAACTTGAAACACTCATTTTCTATTTAGCTGTCCGCCGTAACCCACCAATACTAAGCACTGTAGCTGTCTTAAGATTTATTTTGGCGACGGGACATAATGAAAGCAATTTACATTAAGATACCTTCTAATATACCTTAGTCGAAAATACGTTGTATTTTTCAAACACCTTCTAAGCTCCAATCCCCTATCAACAATTACCAATTATCAATCATTCTCTTGGAGAGCTAAAAACCATGAAACCGACAATCCTCGCCACTGCCGCAGTGCTGACCACAATTAGCTTGTCTGCTCCTGCTCAAGCAGAAAATCTTCAACACATTAGCCAGCTTCTTTCCACCAAGAAATGCCCACTGTGCGACTTGAGCAATGCTGGTTTGGTAATGGCGAACTTATCTAGGGCTCAACTTAGGGGTGCCGACTTAAGTCATGCTAATCTCAGTCGAGCCAATCTTACTGGTGCTGATCTCAGTGGTGCTGATCTTAGTGGCGCTTCTCTTCACGGTGCCAACCTCAGTGGTGCTAATCTGACCGGTGCTAACCTCAATGGAACTGACCTCGGAAATGCTTACCTGGTCAATGCTAATTTAACCGGTGTCAGCCTCGAAACTGCTTACGTACAGGGAGCAATTGGCATTCCTAACAATGCTGGAACACCAGAACTATTCTACGGCTGGGGTGTCGTCGAAGCAAAGAAAGGAAATTACACGGCTGCCATTGAGCATTATACTAAAGCAATGAGTATTGACCCTAAATTTGCTCCTGCTTACCTAGGTCGTGGATTTGCCTACTACCGCTTGGGAAAAGAAGCAGAAGCGAATCAAGATGCCCAAATAGCTGCCAAGCTCTTTGAAGAACAGGAAAATACCAGTGGCTATCAGACATCACAGAACTTTATCCAAGCCATGGAATTAGCCCGTAATGCCTCTAATAATCAAGAAGATGGTGGTTCAGGGTCGTTTAATAACATTTTCAGAGGAGTAGCCGCACTCCTACTGCAATTTATTCGAATAGGGCTTTGATTCACAACCTAAATAGGACTGCTATATGAGGTGGCTAATCGATAAACATAGTTATGACGATAAGTAGGGACTTATGGCAAATCAATCAAGACCTTGTACAAACCTGCCTTAAACATCCTTTCGTTCAAGGAATCGCCACAGGCACTCTTAATCGACAACGTTTCGCCTTCTATGTCGGTCAAGATGCCTTTTTCTTAGAAGCCTTTGCTCGCGCTTACAGCATTGCCGCTGCCAAAACTCCTGATTGGGAGGGATTTGGTAGCTTCCACAGTCTAGCCGGTGGCGTTTTGGAGGAACTTCGTCTCCATGAAGGCTATGCTGCACAGTGGGGGGTAAACTTGCCTGAGGTCAAACCAGCACCAGCAACTCGCCGCTACACAGATTTTTTGCTTGCAACTGCTTGGAGAAGTGATGTCGGTTTGACGGCGGTGGCGATGAGTCCCTGTATGCGTCTCTATGCTTTTTTAGGTCAACAACTTGCTCTGGGAGGAATTCGGGATCATCAGTATGCTGAGTGGATTCGCACCTACAGTAGTCAGAAATTTGAACAGTTGGCACAACAATTAGAGAGTTTGGCTGACTGCTACGCTACTGCTACAGCGCACGCGCAATCAACCTATCGCTATGCCCTATTATGTGAGCAAGACTTCTTTACCGCTGCTTGGGAAGCTATCACTTCTGGCTAATGACTAGAAGGATATATTGGCTATCCACTTAAGCCAGGACAGTAATCAAAAGGGAACGGGGAACTTCGGATCGGGGAACTTCGGATCGGGGAACAGGGAACGTGACGAGAGCTCCCGGGAGTAGGGGGAGCTCCCGGGAGCAGGGGAACGACTCATAATGAACTGTTATATTCCCTATTCCTCATTCCCCATTACCTATTCCCCATTCCCTATTCTCCATTACCTATTCCCCATTACCTTTTCCCTATTCCCCATTCCCTATTCCCTATTCCCTGATCCGAAGTTCCCTGATCCGAAGTTCCCTACTCCATAGTGTCCCGCCTTAAGTTGGTAGCCGATATATTTTTTGTTTAATTTGCTGCCAGATATTTTTCCTAGTATTAGTTAGTTTGGCTTCCATCAGTTTTGAGGAATTCAAATAACGGTAATATTTCCAGATATCCCAGTAAGGACAACCGGGCTGAATAGGAATCCCAGCCCAGTGTAAATACTGAAGCGGCTGGTTAATATTGGTATCTATTAAAAGGTTCCCTTGCTGTTGAAAATGGCGACTGCCAGCCCAGCTACCTGAACCTTTGCTCGGTTTCCGAACTAGATTGAATCGACGCTTAATGCGTTTCAAAATCATATAGTTAATAATGGGTTGATCTGAAGTCTTTTGAGAAAAGTCGAAGTATTCAGGATGGGTGGCGCATTCGGCAAAGGTTTCATAGAGGTTTTCTTCAGAAATTAGCTTCTTTTTGGAAGCCCAAAATCCCCCGTTAAAAATATCTTTGATGTCGCTTTCGCTAAAAACCCCCTCTTCTATCACTTTGGATGTGAAGACGTTTCTGATTCCTCCTGTATGTTGGTAATCACAACAAAGAAAGTCGTAATCATCCAGATAATTGAGGTTATCTATGATTTTCTCAAAGACAACAATATCTGTATCTATATAGAGAAATTGATCGAACTCACCAAACCAGCAGGCTTGCTTGCGAAACTGATTTGGTCGAGCAAAAAAATTTTTGCCGAAGATATGATAGAGTTTTTGAGATAGACGTTTAATAAACTGCAAATCTTTGTAAACTTTGACCCCGTAGTACTCCGCTAACAGTTGAGCGATCGCCTGATACTGTTCATCGTAGGGAATCAGGACAATCGGCGTATCTTTGTCGTATAATCTAATGCTATTGAGGAGTGCGATCGCCTGTTCTGTTACCCGGTCATTAGCAGTAATATAGATTCCGCGGCTCATGGTAAAATCCTCATCGGTTTAATCCCAACTTTCGCACCACTCGCGTTGCCCAACTTGGAGGCTGATTGTACCATTTCGGCTTGGTTGTGAATTGGGGTCGTTTTTCTGGTTCCTGGAGATAGCGATAGTGTAAAAATAAATCTCGGTAGGGAAAATCTATATTTTCTCCCGCACAAACTCGAGCAAATAATCTGGAATATAAACCAATATAGTGAATGTAAGTTAGACCCTTGCCCTTGTCATAAAGAAGATTGTCTTGAGCTTTGAAATGACAAGAGGTAACACAGCAACCCGTTCTCTCATCTTCCGGTAAATTTAAAGCAAAATTATAAATGGAGCAGCCAGCTCTCATCATCATATAGTTAATCAGAGTTTGGTCTGGTGCCATGGGATAGAGAATTTTTGCCTCTCCTGCTTGCAGTTTTGAGATTAGCCAATCTCTCCTTTCTTGGTCAAATAAGCCTTGTTTTGAAGCATAGAAGCCCGAACAAAAGATTTCCGATTGAATTCGTTCTGCTGGAAATATTTCTGCTAATTTAGCAAAAGAAAGCTCATAAACATGGGAGGGGTCTTTGTGCTGAAAGTCATAGACAACACAGTCACTGTGTTCTAGTTGGGCAAAAATTGGCTCTACCGGTCCCATGAGTAAGGTATCAGCATCCATGTAGAGGAAGCGATCGAAGGGACCATCAAAGGCGCAGTAGCGTCGGTGGGTGCCGAAACGATAATATTTGTTACTTCCTGCCTGACTCCAACGTTGACGAGCTGTAGGATGGGTGTCCCAGGCAGCTTGAGCAAACTTGTCCCATCGTTCCATGGAATCCTGGTCATCGTATAGCTGCACGTTAGGGAGTTTAGCAATCTCGGCAGCAATTTGTGCTGTATTGTTGTCGTAGGGATAGACGCAGATGGGTGTTCCTGGCCCTAAAATTGCCTCAATACTGTTGATTAAGGCAACGAGTTGGTCGTAAACCCAATCATTAGCTAGGGTACAAATTCCATCCATAAGCAATCTCATCGAGTAGATTGAGTCTCATCAGAATTTTTTCCCAAAATTTGAGAGCCATTCGAGCAAGTTGAGCTTGTGAAGGATAATCTGCCTTGCTTGTGCGATCGCTTCTTTGGCATCGTGCCAAGCATCGAGATTAGCAGTCACCTCTTTAATATAAGCTATCCCTTTTTCATCTAAGCTGGGTAACCTGAGAAAGCTTCCCGGCGGCAGTAATTTCTCAGCGGCAGGTCCTCCATAGTAGATTGGCAAACACCAGGCAAGCAATGCATCCCAGAGCTTCTCGCTCACATACCATTCATTCTCAGCGTAGTTCTCCATTGCCAGATTGTAATAATAAGGAGCCATGGCGTTCCATTTGTTTTTGATTGTGCCATATCCCTTGGACCAGTCTGGTAAATTGCGTCCGTACAAATCAAAATCCAGACTGCTCTCCCTGAGAAGTTTCAAAAATGCCAAACGCCTGCGATGATTAGCACTGCGAGCAATTCCAGAAGTAATCCAACAGCAAAGTCGATTTTTCTGTGGCGGTCCCATCTCATTTAACTCTCGGAAAGAGTTGGCATGATACCAGATGGCAGGCATATAGTCGGGAGTCGGGGCAAATTTATCAGGACCAGAAACCCAGCCACAATACTGACTGGCGGCTTTGTAGTTAGCTCTGTTTCGTGGGATTATTTCCTCAAGGGGTGGCTCTCGCAGTAAATAAATGATTCGCTCTTTGGGAACACCGCGTAACAGAGAGGGGATATCGGGTTCAGCGGTTGATTGCTTTGTGCGCCAGCGTTTCCACCAGGAAGGTTGCTCACGGGGCTGGGGAAAGTCAAACTGGTACATGAGCAGAAAATCAGGCTCAGCCGCTGTTGCTAGCATTTGAATGTTACCCCATACTCCAAAAGGATGAGGAGTTTGCTGCCACAACCAATCTCGTAAGTCAAGACCATTGTAGCTGCTAATCATGCCCACAATTTTTCTGCTCATAGTTCCAACTAAGTTTGATAACAAAAAAAAGGTAATGGATAATAGGTAATATGCTGATTTTTGATAAATTACCAATTACCTATCACCAATTACTGAAGGAATGAAGGAAATTATCGACTCTCAAAGCAGATTAGTATTAATTAATTCAAGAAAAAAATGACTCAATCTAATTCTAACCATCTCGATCGCCTCGAAGCCCTGGTCGCCACTTATGTTGAAACCAGTGCCAAGGAAACCGCCGAGATGAAGACAGCTCTTGCCAAGGAAACCGCCGAGATGAAATCGGCGCTCAACGAAACTCGCAAACTGGTTCATTCAGTAGCGAAGTCAGCACAAGCCAACAGCACCGAGATTGCTCAATTGAGAAGAGAAAGGCAAGCTACTGACCGCCAAATTGCGGAAGTGATTCGTCTCCTTGGTGACTTAATTGCCACCACCAAAGCAGACCGCGCCATGATGTTCGAGATGATTCAGTCTCTTAATGACAGTCAAGTGCAACTGGCAGAAAACCTGACGGATATCGCCTCTTCTCTTAACCAATTGATACAAAAACAGATGTTATCTGAAGGGTAGACCTGAGTTCGATATAACTGAACGTGGACTCGAAGGAGTGGTTGATAGATGGAGTTATCAGTCTTGCCAACAGATTCGAGCGACTCCAAGCCGTAGAAGAATTCAGCGACCGTCTAGAATTCGGCGACTGGAACGATAATAAATATGCGGAAATTCTCCAGAAACTTATCCTCAGAGCTGCCCAAGAGTAAGATGATGAGATTCAGGAAACATTATTCAATGGAATTGCAAACGCGCTATCGCAGAGGGACTGTTGCAAGAAACTGGATTTGACACCCCTTGCGTCAAAAATAAGTTCTTTCAAGGAAGACTGTTTGCTCCATGTCATCGATATTATTGGACTATCAAGAGAAAGAAAGTACATTCAATATATTGAACCATTGCTCCAACACTCTAGCTTCGATGTCAGAGAAACTGCTGATCTGGCATTGGCAGAGATAGCCAGCTGTCAGTTGCCAATAGAGGAACAAAAGAAAGTTTTGTCAAGGTGACAAGGGCAAGCGTTCCAGCGATTCTATTGCCGGTCGCTCCCTACAGAGACGGCGATCGCTGATTGCCTCTTATTGAGCATGCCAGTATCGATTCACTAATAAAGATTCAGGTGTGTAGGGGCACGGCATCATTAAATATTCTGCGCGCTTATCAAGATATTTATGCCGCCGTGCCCCCTCGACCAAGATTACTGAATCAGTGTTCTAGGGTGCTAAGGCATTTCCCCGAAGCAAGCTACCTATGGTTTTAGCAGTAATCTTCATCTGAATCAGGGGATTCGCGGGCACCACAGTTTTGTAGAGGTAGCTATCGAAAGTGAGCTTCTGCACATCCCGATCTGCACACATCTCTACAAAAGCTTCGCGGGTAGCGTCGGAGCGATAGAAGACAGTTTGCAAGATATCTAACACTTTGTAAGTCATGCCATACTTCTTATCCCAACCCTTGATATACAGCTTGAGGTCATCTTCAGTCAGCATCCGAGTGCCGCCGTTGCTAGTTTCGACGATGGTTTCAGCGCACATCCGAGCGGATTTGGCAGCAAAGTAGATTCCTTCACCAGAGGACTTGGTGACGGTACCTGCCGCATCTCCTACCAATGCTACTCGACCGACAACGCGACGAGGACGGGGATGTTCGGGAATGGGGTGCGCTTCTACTTTGATAATTTCCCCACCCTCCAATTTCCGGGCAGCACGAGCGCGGATACCTGCTTGCAGATTTTTGATTAGTGCTTTGTTGACTTTCATGGTGCCGGTACCAACGGCTACGTGGTCATATTTGGGGAATACCCAGGCGTAGAAGTCGGGGGAAACATCGTTACCAACGTACATTTCTGCCAGGTCTTCATAGTATTTCATCATGTTCTCTGGCAGGCGAATGCGCTCTTGGAAGGCGATCGCGTAATTGTAATCCCCGGCATCAATGGCTTTGGCAACGCGAGAATTGGCTCCATCTGCTCCAATCACTACATCCGCCTTCAGGGTTTTCATAACCCCTTTGGCATCACCGTTTGAGTGGTCTGCATAATGCAGGGTGTAAGGATCAGTATTATTAGTAGGAATATCCAGTTGATAAACGGTGCCATTAATCAGGTTTGCGCCTAATTTGGCGGCGCGATTGCGCATGAAGCCATCTAGGACCTCGCGGCGGCACATGCCGATATATTCGTCTTCTTTTTCTAGATTGATATCGACCTGTATATTAGACGGCGAGATCATCTTCATTTTTCGCACTCGCCGATCAATAATCTCTGGAGGCAAGTCAAATTCGCTCACCATGCACAGCGGAATTGCACCACCGCAGGGTTTGGCATTGTCTAGCTTGCGCTCAAATAAATAAGTCTCAATTCCCGCTTTTGCTAGAATTTCAGCGGCAGAGGAACCAGCTGGTCCTGAGCCAACAACAGCAACCCTTAGTACCAAGGCTTTTCTCCTAATCTCTGTCGAGCTACGGATTGCATCCTACCATGGACATTTAACTGATACGACCTCTAGGGGTGGAGTTCGGTAAAAGTTGAAATAGAGCTTAACAACTTAAGTAACAAAGCTTAACATTTAGGAGAGTAATTTGTCAGAGGCTAGGAGTTACGCATTGACAGATTAACCAAAATATGCAGTTGTTTAGAAGGGACAGAGCGATCGCTAACTTCCCTACCAGCATTTAGTCAGTTAAATCAGTCACAACAATGAGGATTAACTATCATGGATGATTTGGAAAACTTTACCAAGAAAGCTTTTTATTTTTTAATTGGGGGAGCCAGCCTCGCCGTTGAGGGAACTTATAAAACGCTGCAAGAACTCGGAGACCAAGCCCAAAGCCTAGTAGATGACATGATTAAAAAGGGTGAGGCTAAATACAATGAGTGGTATAACCAACAAGAAAATTTAAGCAAACCTAGAGAAGAGCTGCGACATAGACTTTTTGTTCTTGTCAAGGGGGATTGGAATCTAGCTGAGCGACTGCTTGAACAGGTGAGGCAGAATAATCCTGGTTGTTCAGAGGACTGGTGCTGGGAAAAAGTAATTCACGATTTAGAGCATGATAATCAGCGATAGGTTGGCGGCAATTGTATGAGATTTTTTGCTTCACCAGCAAGTAGAATTGTAGGGTGGACAATTGGTCTTAAGTAGGTGGGCAAAAATAAATATAAAACCCGGATAAGGTGTTAGGTGTTAGGTTTAGGTGTTAGGGTTAGCTGATCCGAAGTTCCCTATTCCCTATTCCCTATTCCCTATTCCCTGTTCCCTGTTCCCTACTTTTGCCTTTTGCCTTTTGCCTTTTGCCTTTGAGCGAAGCGAGTCCCTGTTCCCTGTTCCCTGTTCCGAAGTTCTCTCTCAACCATTTTCTAATTAATTTGACCGACCTACTTAAGAGTACGTCAATTGACAATCCTTCTGACAAGGGAGATCAACTGAATCACCAGCGCCGTGAGTCCTCCAGCGGCGATCGCTGCGCCTAGACTAATTACAACTGATGTGGTAGGAATTAACCAAGGGTCTGGAACACCTAGCCCGGAGAGAGTTGAACCTATAGGATATTTCGATGGCACCGGAAATTGATCGGCGATAGAGACAACAGTTGATCCAGCTGCCAGTCCGACTCCAACAATGGCTACAGTATTTTGGAAGGTGCGATCGCGCTGAGCTTGGCCTATTTCCGCAATCCCCCGAATCGAGTTGATTAAATCTTCTAGCAATCGCAAACCAGGACTGAGATTTTCATAGTCTTTTTGCAGTTGCAGCAGGTACTTATTTGTCACATCATCGCTGAATTTTTCCAGGAATTTTAGATCGCAGGGATGTTGCCAGCCGCCTAGCTGGGTCAATAAAGAAGACTGATTAGCACTGGCAATAGTTGAATTAGCTGCTGAAGCCTGAAACCAGGAAAAAACTCTATCAGGCAGGAGTCTCTTAATAGATTCTTCTCCGGCTTTTACTTGGATTTGACTCAGACTTTCCTGAATAGTTCTCAGGCGTCTGTTGTAGTTCATCAAATTTACTTCTATGGTGCGAATTTGATAGCCGAGATAATTTAAGTCAATGGTATAGCGGGAGAGAGTATTCTGAGCATCAATGACAGTTTGGCGAAGTTGCTTGAGATTTTTACTTTTGATGTCTTTGGTATAGGTTTTAATTTCGATGAAATCTTGTTTCAACAATTGTTTGAGATAGCGACTTTGGGTATAAGCCCAGAGAATTTTATGGCGATAGCAAAAGAGACGCAGCCAGTCAAAGTTAAACGCTGCGGCTTGCTTGGCAGTAGCGGCATCGGGATAGAGAGCAATGATCAGGTGATGGCTTTGTTGAATCTGTTCAAGAGTCGGTGCTGGTAAGTTTCTGTGCCTTTGCCTCTGCATCAGCAGCTGGTAGCGCGACAGTTCAAACAGGGTTCCTCCTAAAAGATGCCCTTGACTTTGCAAGTCTCGTTCCCAGTTCAAGCCGAGATTTAAGGCTTGGCAGCAGTTTTGGGCAATCTCTTCCGGGTTGCGGTTGGGAGCGTCCAGATGAGCCAAGATTAGCCAAGTTTGCCCTAGGGTTGCCCCTTGGCCATCGAGTTTTTGCTCAATTTTGTTTTTCAGTTTGGCTACGCAGTCAGCTGGGTGGCGAGTAGTGTTGTTTGGGAACGAACAGGCTAGCAGCAGTCCATAGATATCATTTAGGCGGACGGGATAGTAATAGCCCTCAAATGGTTTATCACTTTCGGTAAACTTCTCGATTTGGTTGGTCAGCAGTTCAAGGTACTCGGATTCAAAAGCGATATCGCGGTCAAACAGGTATTTGCCAAGGTCTTCGGGGAATTTGGCCGCAAAATTTCTTTGATAGTTGGTCAGTTCCTCCTTTTCCTCTTCCAAACCCTCCCGCAGGTCGTAGAGGAAGAGAAATAGGTTGGGATAGATGAGGTCGCTCATTTATTTATTGGAAGGCATTTTGAGAAATTGCCAGAGTTTCTCGGGCCAGTGGGATAGTTTATGTAGATGTAAGTAAATCTTAGCCCAACTTTCTGCGGAGGAAACTGCCGAACTCAATGAACTCGAAACAGGCGATCGCTAACACCAGAGGATTGACTAATACAATTACTTATTCTCCATTACCTATTCCCTATTCCCTGTTCCCTGTTCCCTGTTCCCTGTTCCCTCGCCTTCAATGCTTCCAGATTTTGTTTGACGATCGCAATCCCTTCCTGATTTCCCCGCTGTGCATAAAACTCCCCTGCACTTACTAGGTTGGAAACCGCATCATCATCTTGGCGCAGATTGGCAAATGCCAGCCCTCGGTTATGATATGCCTCAGCAAAGGTAGAGACGAGTTGAATGGCTTGGCTAAATTTGTCTATGGCTTGGCGATAATTGCCAGCTTGGTAGGCATCACAACCCTGCTGGAAATAATCTGCTAGTTCAGAAGGCACATTTGAAGGAGGAAAGGACGGCGGTGCAGGAACAGGGTTTGGGAAGAGGAGAGAAGTGCTGCCAGAGCCAATATAAGCCCATATCATAGCACCTAACCCAATGCCCATCACGGCTGCAATAACGATAAACCACGTCAGGAAGTTAGCAATATCCATAGTTCTCAGACATCAATTAATTGATCTAAACCTGCTCTATTCATAATTCACAATTCATAATTTATAATTATTTACAATGAGAGCGTAACTGCTCAATGCAATCCAGATAAGTTGGGATGGGTTCGCCACTAAGACGACAGGCTTGGAGATCCACGCTGATGGTATCCTCACCCCAAAAAACCTTGCCCAATTCTACAGATTGTCCCTTATCTGGTTTCCAGTCTGGGCTGAAATATTTGCGATCGCCATCTACCACCGCCCCATCAAATAAATGCCCGATGCTAAAGTAAATATCTTGTAAAATCAGAGGTACAGATGGGCGGTGCAACTGTCCCCTTGATTTGGGACTTCTAGCTTTGTAATGGGCGCGGGGAAACAAACCATATAAATTTTTCAAAGATGCAGAAATCAATGCTTCTCCCTTTAAATGGGTGCGTTTGAGCGCACCTACAGTAATGCGACAGTCTACTTCTTTAAGTAAAGCTGGAGCCAACATAGATTGAAAACGCACAGGCTGAGGTGAGATATTGGGATAGTCTTCTAGAGGAAGGGTGTCAGCATCAAGCACTTGCATCCCTTCATCCAGTAATTTATATAAGCCATTGCGACTGGCAATTTCTGTGAGGGGAACGGCGCAACATACACCCTCTACAATCAGTATATCTGCATTAGGACTCCCTTGTCTGAGTCCGCGTAAAACTTCTCCCAAAACCCCCATACTTACAGTTACAGGCGGCTTGACAGGATAACCCAGGTTAGGTTTAACCAAAATACGCTTAGCGGCGATCGCTGCTAAGGGAGGTTGATAGACAAATTCTGCTGTCGCTGCAACCTGAACTTCAGTAGTTAAAGTAGAAGGCATGGAATAGTGAGTGATTAGTTCTTTTGATAAGATAGATTACATTCTGAACCTGGACATGGTTCAAAAAGATGTCCTAGAGGCTTTGATTTTAGACCAAGGTTCGTAGTGTGGTGAGGTGAGTGTCTCTAGTTCTTAACGATCAACTTCCGATCAACTTTTTAGGAGCAGGTGAATAGCTATGGCAAAGCAACTGTCCCTTGAACAGATCGTCACCTGCGGAGTGGAAAAAACCACAGCCGCCGCGATGCTGCTGCAGATCAATCAGTGGCTCTTCTCCCTGCCTGCCACTGAGTGCTGGCAGCGTCTCACCCGACAAATCCTCAAACCCCACCACCCTTTTCTGCTGCACGAACTCCTCTACGAAACCACCTTCTCCGGCTGGGACGCGAGCCTGGGCCCACCCCCAGCCTGGTTTCCCTCCCACGAGCAGATCCAGGCCACCAATATTGCTGCGTTGATGCATGAGCTGAAGATAGATTCCTATCCAGAACTCCACGCCTGGTCAGCACAGAATCGCGCCGAGTTCTGGAAAATGATGATTCAACGACTGGGTATCCGCTTCCGAGAAAAATACACTGAAATCCTTGACCTTTCCCACGGCGTGGAGTCTCCCCGATGGCTGGTGAGCGCTCGTTTCAACATTGTCGAGAGCTGTTTTCAGGCACCAGAAGACGACCCCGCCATTGTCTTTGGGCGGTCAGGGGATTCCCTTTCCACCCTGACCTATGGAGAACTCCACGCTCTGACAAACCGAGTTGCCAATGGACTGATAGACGCTGGGTTTCACCCCGGCGATGCGATCGCCATTGACATGCCCATGACCGCCGAATCCGTGGCCATTTACCTGGGGATTGTCAAGGCTGGCTGTACGGTAGTATCCATCGCAGATAGTTTTGCCGCCGACGAAATTGCAACGCGACTGCGCCTGTCTGGGACAAAGGGGATCTTCACCCAAGACTACATCCTGCGTGCTGGCAAACAGTTGCCCCTCTACGCCAAAGTCGTTAACGCCGACGCGCCTAGGGCTATTGTGCTGGCCAGCGCTTCGTCTCCTTCCGTTGAGCTGCGCCATGGAGATATTCCCTGGGATGATTTTCTCAGTCCAAACCACCAATTCGACGCCGTTCCCGCCCATCCTTCTGATTATACCAATATCCTGTTTTCCTCGGGTACCACGGGAGAGCCCAAGGCCATTCCCTGGACCCAGACTACCCCCCTCAAATGTGCTGTTGACGGGCATCTGCACCATGATATCCACCCCGGAGAAGTAGTGGCGTGGCCGACCAACCTGGGATGGATGATGGGACCGTGGCTTATCTACGCCAGCCTGGTCAATCGGGGGATCATTGCTCTCTACTACGGGACGCCAACAGAGAGGGGGTTCGGTCAGTTTGTCCAGGACGCGGGGGTGAATATGCTAGGCGTAGTACCCAGTCTTGTGAGTGCCTGGAAAACCACCGCCTGCATGCAAGGGCTCGATTGGAGCGCCCTTAAAGCTTTCAGCTCTACGGGGGAGTGTTCCAATCCGCAGGACATGCTCTTCCTGATGTCCCTGGCCGGTTACAGACCCATTGTCGAATACTGCGGCGGAACCGAAATCGGCGGGGGATATATTACAGGCACTCTGGTGCAGCCATCTGCCCCTTCGAGTTTTACCACGCCTGCCATGGGTCTGGACTTTGTCATCCTGGACGAAGATGGCTATCCCGCTGACAAAGGTGAGTTGTTTATTATCTCCCCTTCCATCGGACTCTCCACTGAATTGTTAAACAAGGATCACCATCAGGTGTACTTCGCCGATACCCCTCCTCACCCCCTTTCTCCCTCTCCCTCTCTCCCTCTCTCCACTGTGCCCCTGCGCCGTCACGGCGACCAGATGGAGCGTTTGCCCAAGGGCTACTACCGCGCCCACGGCCGCGCCGACGACACTATGAACCTGGGCGGCATTAAGGTGAGCTCCGCCGAGATCGAACAAACTCTCAATGCCGAGGAGGGTATTCGCGAAACCGCCGCCATCGCCGTATCCCCTCCGGAAGGGGGGCCGATCCAGCTGGTGATCTACGCGGTGGTCGCGCCGGATGTCCAGAAGGATAAGGAAACCCTCATGGCTTCCCTGCAGGGGGCGATCGGACAACGTCTCAATCCCCTTTTCAAGATTCGCGACCTCGCGATCGTCGAGACTCTGCCCCGCACCGCCTCCAACAAGGTCATGCGGCGCGTGCTGCGCGATCAGTATCAAGCAGATTCCGAACAAAGAAACATCATTCTCTCTACCCAAGGTAAATATAGTAGTGATAGCAATCTGAAAACCCAGAATGATCGTTGCGACTTAACTTGAAGCGATTTCGTCGGCCTCTTTGCTAATCTCAATCTGTCCCGGACGACGTAGCATCTTATCGATTTCATCGATGTGAAGTTCCTCCTGCTTAATCATCTCCCGCGCATACTCTTCTAAAGGTACGGACTTGCCTTCTATTAGCTCTAGCAGTTCGTAATACAGTTGTAGAGTTGCATATTCTGCTTTGATGGTCTCGCGTAAGATTTCCCCGATATCATGCTTATGGGTCTCAAGCAGCGGGCCAATAGCCAGGGAAGGATGACCGCCCAAGTGAGTCACCATCTCGCCTGCCTGCTGGGCGTGGAGAAGTGTCTCGTCAGCTTGGGAGCGAAACCAAGACACAATGGGAATGCGGTTATATCCAAAAACCATTAAAGAATAATGGGTGTAGCGAACTACCCCGGCGAGTTCGGACTCTAGAATGCGGTTGAGCTGGGCGATCGCCTGCTCCTTATCGATCTTGTAAGTTACTGCCATCTCGTTCTCCTTCTTTTTTTGTCAGGCTACCTATGTGTCTTTTGCCTCAGCCTGCAGCATCATTTCCCATATGGCGGAGCTGCAGCAAAGAGATGATGTGCAGTACTATCCAGAAAGGCACCGCCAATGTCGGGATTAAGCTGAATGGAAGCTGTTCCATGCTCTCCCATGTGACCTCTCCGAAGTGTTACTCTGTTTTGAAGCATGCCCGAATTCAGTATAACACCCCACCTCCAATCGCGCCGACGAAATCGAGCAAACCGACCACATTCAGCAGGATAGCCTGTTGTTGCCAACCGTAGTCTTGTTGGCGATCGCACTGTGTAAAAAATCGGGCTCGGCTCGCGATTCGTTTGTTCTCCTAGATTCTTACAACACAAGCTCCGAAATTCCTCTGTGCTACTGGCACTGGATTGGAATTGTGACAAATTTCATCATCCTAAGGCTCTTAGTTCATCAAAAAACCTTTGGCTATCCTGAATGAGGCTAATGCTACAACTAGGCAAAATTTTCGATAATTTCACAACCATTTCCGGCCTGAGATTGTAGGCATAGTTACTCAGGACAACCTGACGGAAGTGGCGAAATTTATCCAATTCAACCAGTGTATGATTAGAATGGAAAGCTGTTGGAATAGCCTACTCCGACCGCGATCGCCCCACGGATAGTCCCCCATAATGTTTCTTTCCATCCATAATAGATGCGATTGCGTCTGTGGGGTCCTTCTAATCAATGATATTGTTGGAAAAGTCGTGCTACAAATTGTAGCAGAGGAAGCAGAGGAAGCAGAGGAAGCAGGGGAGAAACTCCCAAAACTCGATATGTCACATCAATGAGGTGAACTTGAAGCATGAATTAACCAACAGTACCATCAATAAAAGGGAGCGTCAAGTTAACTGAAAGCTGAGGAGGAGCCGACGCTTTCACGACCATGGGGAGAAAAAAGGCTCGTCAACTCAGGACCCGAGGGAATGATTCCGCTCGGATTGAGGGGGAATAGGCTTCCGTAGTAGTCCCGCTTCACATCCTCCAGACTGCAGATACCAGCAACTCCGGGCAGCTGATACAAGTCCCGAAGATAGGCTCCTAGGTTCTTATAGTCGCTTATTCTCCGTCGGTTGCACTTGAACAGCCCGTAGTACACAACATCAAAGCGGAATAGCGTCGTGAAAAGCCGAACATCTGCGAGGGTTACCCTGTTACCACAAAGATATCGACTTGTCTCCAGTGCAGCATCAATCTCATCCAGGGCGGTGAATAGCTCCTCGCAGGCTTGATCGTAAGCCTCCTGAGTCTGTGCAAAGCCGCAGCGATACACGCCGTTGTTCACCGAGTGGTAGATCTTCTCGTTCCACCTATCAACTTTCTCCCTGAGTTCTTCCGGGTAGAGATCCAGGGTGGAATTGGTAGCAAACTCGTTGAACTGGGAGTTCAGCATCACGATAATCTCTGCACTCTCGTTGTTGACGATCGTCTTCGTCTGTTTGTCCCACAGCACGGGAACCGTGGAACGACCGTCATAGCCAGGTTTGGCTAGCTCGTACAGCTGGGCAAGTGTGCGGCAGCCCTCCTCCTCCTCTTCAAACACCCAGCCTCCCTGACTCGCTGAAGAAGACACTATGGATACCGAAATGGCATCTTCGAGTCCCTTGAGAGCCCGAACGACGAGGGTTCGGTGCGCCCAGGGACAGCTGAGCCCGACGTAGAGGTGGTAGCGCCCTGCCGCTGGTTGGTATGGGTTCCCTTCCTCCGTCCCGACGAAGTTTCGGAACTGGCTGATGGAGCGAACGAACTCTCCCAAGCGATTGCGCGGGGCGAGCCGCGACATCATCATGTGCCAGAGGGTTGTCCAGACCAACTTTCCGAGCCAGATGATGAGCTTTGGAGGGAGCGACTTGCCCTTCTTTTTTCCCGCTCCAGCGGGTTCGGGAAGACTCTTCACCTCGTCAGTTAAAGTTTTCATCTATAATCCCCCACGGACGCGATCGCCCGTTATGAATTTAAAGAAACGCACTGCTGCCTAGTGTCCGCTCAGAGCTTTTTGCTCCCGATAATCCGGATCTAGCCAACAAATTGGCAATGATTCACTACTATCTACATTAGCTTGAAATATGGTCGATGGTATATTTGCCACTGTGTAGGCAAATGCAAATCATTCGCCAGTAAGACGTTCTTTTAAGTCGGTGAGCGTTATTTCCTCTATTATCGGGGGAAGACCTTTGTGAAGGGGCATCTCTAACAAACCGGGTACTCCTTCCTTCAGGTACTTTTTCAACCATTCACGCATTGTTACTTGGTGAACTCCGACAATATTAGCCAGGTCTGAGACAGTTTTTACTTGACCAGTTTTGATTAGATATAGAACTTGAACTTTTTGAAACCTAACAGCGGTTTTTTGTTGCTTTAATAATTGATAAATTTCCCAGGCGCTTTCTTGTATATCCACCAGGCAATCTTGCTTTTGACTGTTTTTATCCTGCGCTTCTGTCCCTTGACAATTAGATGTAAATGAGTCTATTTTTTTTCTTCTTAATTCCAGCAAGCTAGCGAGATTATTTTTAGGAGCGCCTAATTTTCCCATCTCAAGTTCTGAAGAAACTCCAGCTTTCATCATCTTCTCTCGTCAATTAAGTTTTCAAGCCCTGATTTAAGGCTAATAGTCTTACCGAGACATGTCAGTCCCACGGCAAAGGGAAATTAGATATTAACGAAAGGGAGTTGAATTATCTCCTTAGTGGAAAATAGTAGAAATAAAAGTAAGGCTCACGCCACCTTGACTGGGCTGGTGAGCTAGACTAGGATCATGTTCACCCGCAGGATCACATTTCGCCTATATCCGAGTAAGTCTCAAGAAATTTTAGATGTAGCTCGATCCCCACTGATTGTGGCTCACAAGGGTAGGTTTTTAACAAAAGGGTGAGTCAGGACGATCGCAGAAACGAAAAAATAAGCTTTTTCTCCCCCTGCTTCCCCTGCTCCCCCTGCTCCCCCTGCTCGTCTCAACCCGAAATCTAA
>JBFRWF010000096.1:0-4055 GCA_051439465.1 Xenococcaceae cyanobacterium
TACAACAATTAATGAGGAGACTTTACTTGATGATAAATGGCGTCTAGTCCAGGAAATCGTCACTCAGGGGGCTGTAGGTCTCCACCTGAGTGGTGCCGACCTGAGTAGTGCTTACCTGAGTAGTGCCTACCTGAGTAGTGCCAACCTGAGTGGTGCCTACCTGAGTGGTGCCAACCTGAGTAGTGCCTACCTGAGAGGTGCCGACCTGAGTGATGCCGACCTGAGTGGTGCCGACCTGAGTGGTGCCGACCTGAGTGGTGCCGACCTGAGTGGTGCCGACCTGAGGTGGGCCAACCTGAGTGGTGCCAACCGGAGTGGTGCCAACCTGAGTGGTGCCAACCTGAGTGGTACCAACCTGAGTGGTACCAACCTGAGTGGTGCCAATCTAAGTTGGGCCAATGTAAGAAAAGCCCGATTCGGAGATAGCTTAGGAATTTCTAAATCAATGAAGCGTGACCTAATTAAACGAGGAGCCATCTTTGAGGATTCTCCAGGCGATCGCTCCCTCTTGTAGTATGTTCAATTTATGCCAATGTTCTTCAGAGAGTTCCCAGGCAATGGAAGCCTTTTTTTCTTCAGGACTTAACTCCCGCAGCCGGTTGCGGAGTTGAGCCACCCACGCCTCATCATCTAGTTGTTGCCAATATTAGAAAGTATTTTCCATTCTACAGAAGAATTTTGATAGCGATCACAATTAGGTCAAGCCGATAGTCTAATATAAGTTAGAGATTGTGAGAGCATAGGACTCATGGTAGTTTCTTGCACTATCTGCTCGGCGGCATCCGACAGCGGCACCGATTTGTGTCCTGCTTGTTCTGGGCTGCTTCGCTGGGTGCGTGGCTACTTTGCTCATGAACCTGGACTGCCTGAGAAGATCACACCTGAGGTCCGTTTCATCGAAGACTTGGGCGTCGATTCGCTGGATTGGGTATGCTGGCCGTTGGAGGCAGAGGAGAAGTTGGGTGTCACTTTTCCAGATGACCAGGTGCTGGAGAAAGTGCAGACAGTCGGTGACTGGATCCGGTTGCTGCGGCAGATGGGGGCGGAGTGGCCCACGAACCGTGAGGTTCATCTGCTGCCGAGGCTCTGGTGGTGGAGTAGCTACCGTTGGGTGGTTACTGAGAGTGAGCCGGAGACCTAGCGTTATTTGGGAAATTCATTTATATCAGTTATACCCAAAAACTCTCAGGTGAATACGGTGTGGATGCTTTCATTCTTCGAGAAAGTTCTTCACTGTTTATCAGAGCCGTGGGTTTCAATTTCTCCCAATGTTTCCTGGTAAAGCGATAAAGCGATCGCACGTACATAAAGCGCCTGGTAGCTAAATCTGGTGAGTGGACGGAAACATCTGGATGTTCTCGTTTAATGAGTTCCCGATAATTTGCTTCCAGTTCGGTCAAAGTTTTAGGGGAACCGAGGACTCGCATGGCTGGACTTTCTTCTGTCCCATTCAAGGGCTCCCCAGGGGTAAGTAGGCGATTGGTAAGCAGCAAAAAGGAAAAGTTTTCGGTTTTCTCTAATTTCTGTTCTTTTGCTTGGAGTTCCTGTTGTTTATGTTCTAATTGATTTTCTAGCTGCTTGACTTTTTCTGAAGCTTCTTTCAATTGCTTCTGAGTGGTTGACAGAACTCCTTCTAGTTCTATTTGAGATGGCGGCTCAGTCTCGGTGTCATTTTGTAGGGATTCAGTTTCTGGGAGAACTACTTCTTTCTCTATATTTAAGTCGGCTAAGTCAGCGGACTTTTCAATAAATTCTAGTTCTGCCAATGCTGCCAGTCTGGCAAATTCACAGCGATTAATATTGTTAGTCAGCTTTAATCCTGTTTCTTTGCGAAAGTTTCTCAATGCAGAAGATGACCAAGAATCCTTAATCTTTTTGTAAAAATCAAGCAGAAGGGTTTCTGATTCTCTCTGCCGAGGATTTAGGTTGGCGAGAAATACCAAATCTCAGCGGTTTAACTGCTGTAACACCATATTAAGTTTATTGTTTATTGTGAGCGGAAATTACTTGCTTTACCTTGGCGATCGCTTCTGAATTCTCATCGCCTAATATTTCTGAGGCTATTTCTTCTGGGGGCATCCCGATACTATGTGCTGCGAGTATATCTGCTTCTGCCGCCGTACTCCCTTCTATCAATTTTGCCATTGTGGTGCGATGATTTCTTTCGCTTTCCAGGGTTTGCGTGAAGGAAGCGAATTCAGGATTACTGCCTTCAAATATACTGGCTTGATTGATGGTGCGGCTTTCTAGATCGAGGGCTCTTTGGCTGGCTTTTTTGGCAAATTGATTGACTAATTCTTGTGTCTGGACAAGCAGTTTTTTGTATGTCTCTTCTGCTTGTTTCTTCATTTTGATTTCTATTTTATGCTTCAGCAGAGTCCGAAAGGCAAATTCTGCTTCTTCTCCGGCTATTTTGGATTGCTGTTCTGCTGCTTTTTGGGCAAGCACTTCTAGTTGGGTAAGTAATTGCCTCTGATTAGGATTTTCCATCGCTTAATATAACTGGTAACTGGTAACTGGTAACTGGTAACTGAATTTGCGATACAATCATAGTAGTATTGTACAGTCAATTGTCTAGTCGTGTCAAGAAACAAAAAATTTACTATTCGGATGTCTGAGTATGAATACTTACAACTTCAACAGGAAGCTAAAAAGAGGGGGATATCTATGTAAGATTTGTTGCGAAGTTCGATAGCTAGATTCCCAGCACAAGCGAGTTCCTAAAGAAAACAATACATGACTTTACTAGAGGCTGAAACGACGTAAATTCGTTATGCTACTCGCACTCAAGGATGGCTGAATCGTGAGTTGGCACCTCATGACACTAAAGGGAGGCTTTGGGCCAATTAGATGCGTTTACCCTGGGCTGTGTTGATGAAAGAGTGTGCTATAGATGAGAGAATGTGTTATATTATATTAAGGTTTTTAAATTAATTACTGTGCTTGACATAGTTTAATACCTATTTCCAACTAATCTTGCCCAGCACTGGCGTAAACCCAATTCATATCCGAACAACCCCTGCTACTAACCTGTAGCTAGCAGGATTTTTCAGTGCAAAATTTTCAGTTGTTTGGACTACTAGCAAATAGAGAACAATAGTTTATTGCATGACAGCATCAACAATAAAGCCGCAGAATTTGGCCTCTACCCCAATCGAAGATGACTTGCGCCTGAGAGATATTTTAAAAACACTGCCCACAGAGGTTTTCATCAAAGATCCGCGCCAAGCCTGGCTAAAAGTAGGAATTAATGTTTTATTGGTGGGCTTAGGCTACTGGGGACTGGCAATTTCTCCTTGGTTTTTGCTACCTTTGCTCTGGATTTTTACCGGTACAGCACTGACCGGTTTTTTTATGATTGGCCATGATTGTGGTCATCGGTCATTTTCCAACCGCCAGTGGGTAAATGATCTGCTGGGACATGTGATGTTTCTGCCATTGATTTATCCTTTCCACAGTTGGCGCATTTTGCACAATCACCACCACAAGCACACTAATAAACTGGATGTGGACAATGCTTGGGACCCCTTCACCCCGGAATTCTATGAAAGTTCCCCCCCCCTGTTGAAATGGGGATATAAGAGAATGCGGGGACGGTTTTGGTGGCTGGGCTCCATTGCCCATTGGGCAATACTGCACTTTAACTGGTCAAAATTTGAAGGCAAACAACGGGAGGGGGTGCGGTTATCTGTGATTGTAGTACTGATTGGGATGGCGATCGCTTTCCCCACTCTCCTAATCACTACAGGCATCTGGGGCTTTGTCAAATTTTGGCTTCTGCCTTGGCTGGTTTACCACTTTTGGATGAGTACCTTTACCATCGTCCACCACACCGTGCCTGAAATTCCCTTCAAGCCTGCCCAGGAGTGGAATGAGGCTCAAGCGCAGCTAAGTGGCACAGTTCATTGCGATTATCCCCGCTGGGTGGAATTCCTCTGTCACGACATTAATGTTCACGTTCCCCATCACATTTCCACTGGGATTCCTTCCTATAACCTGCGTAAGGCTCATCAAAGCTTGAAAGAAAACTGGGGAGAATATCTCTATGAGTGCAA
>JBFRWF010000097.1:0-13992 GCA_051439465.1 Xenococcaceae cyanobacterium
TTTTTTTTTTTTTTGTGGGGCCCCCCCCGCCCCCCCCTTTTTTGGGTTATTTCTCGGGTTGGGGGCGCGCCGGGCCCCCCCCCGCTCATTAGATAACCTCTGAAATTCTTCTACAATGAACAAAAAATTAGCCATCACTCTCCTTAGTCTGATTTTTCTCGCTGGTTTTCCTATAAGCACCTGGGCTGAGACTGTCCTGGAAAGGGTTGAACGAACGGGGGTGATGAATGCTGGAGCTAGAAAGGAGGCGATTCCTTTTGGCTACGTGGGTATCAATAATGAGTGGACGGGCTATTCTATTGATTTACTTAAGCTCATTCACCGTCAGCTGGAACAACGGCTGAACAAGCCAATTAAACTTAACTTGAGAGAAGTTACTATTGACAATCGGTTCCAGTTAGTGCAAGACGAAACCCTGGATGTCATGTGCGGTGCTACCACCATTACTCAGGAGAGGCTGCAATGGATAGACTTCTCGATTCCCTTTTTCATGACTGGTACTCAGTTTTTGGTGAGAAAAGAGGCCGCTTCTCAGTTTAATTATAATGGTGGTCTGGTAAATGTACCAATTGCATATATACCTGGAACCACTACCGATCAGATAATCCGTCAGATCTATCCCCAGGCAAATTGGCAATCAGTCAGAAATCGACCAGAGGGACTGCAAAAGTTAAAGAGAAGGGAAGTACAGGCTGTGGCCAGCGATGGTATACTTTTGGTGGGAGAATTGGTTAGACAAGGTAATAATCCCAGGAATTTCACAGTAGTTCCTCTCCAACCCATGACCACAGAGCTTTATGGCTGCATGCTGCAAAAAAACAACTCCCAATGGAAGGAATTCGTGGACAATATTATCATTAGTGAAGAGAATCGCCAGCTTCAGGAGCGGTGGTTCAATATAGAGACAGGACGTTTCCCTTATCTATTTCGACTTTTTCGTTGAAGAGAGCCTTTAATCGCTAAAATAAATTAATTAGCAATTATCCATTACGAATTCTTATGTCTTTTGTAGGCTTGCATATTCACAGTGACTATAGCCTCCTCGATGGTGCCTCTCAGTTACCAGCATTGGTAGATCGAGCCGTTGAGTTGGGAATGCCTGCGATCGCTCTTACCGATCATGGTGTCATGTACGGTGCCATCGAGTTAATCAAACTCTGCCGTAATAAGGGTATTAAGCCAATTATCGGCAATGAAATGTACATCATTAACGGTGATGTCCAGGTTAAGGAGCGTTGCAAAAAATATCACCAAGTAGTTTTAGCTAAAAATACCCAAGGCTATAAAAATTTAGTTAAGCTAACCACTATTTCTCACCTCAAAGGTATGCAGGGGAAAGGAATTTTTGCCCGTCCTTGTATTGATAAAGACTTACTCAAGGAATATCACGAAGGTCTTATTGTCACCAGCGCTTGTCTGGGTGGTGAAATTCCCCAGGCAATTCTGGCGGGAGATTTAAAATATGCCAGGAAGGTTGCCAAGTGGTACAAAGAGGTATTTGGAGATGATTATTATTTAGAAATTCAAGACCACGGTTCCAAAGAAGACCGAATTGTTAATGTCGAAATAGTTAAGATTGCCCGAAAGCTAAATATTAAAATTGTTGCCACCAATGACTCTCATTTTATCTCTTGCTATGATGTTGAAGCTCACGACGCACTTTTGTGCATTCAAACTGGCAAGCTGATTGCCGATGATAAACGCTTGCGCTATAGCGGGACAGAATATCTCAAATCAGCAGAAGAGATGAGGCAATTGTTCCGAGATCACTTGCCAGATGAGGTAATCTCCGAGGCGATCGCTACTACCCTAGAAGTGGCTGAGAAAGTCGAGCCTTATAAGGTTATGGGAGAAACGCGTATTCCTGATTATCCCGTGTCTTCTGGTCATACCGCCGATAGTTTTTTAGAGGAAACTGCCTGGAAAGGACTGAGAGAACGCGTCCAATCTCGCTTCCACTCAGACATTAATCCAACCTATAAACAGCGGTTAGAATATGAGCTAAAAATAATTCAAAAAAGTGGGTTTTCTACCTATTTTTTAGTGGTATGGGATTATATAAAATATGCGAGAGATAATGGTATTCCAGTGGGTCCTGGAAGAGGGTCAGCTGCGGGGTCTCTAGTTGCCTATGCTCTAAGAATTACTAATATTGATCCAGTTCATCACGGATTACTATTCGAGCGTTTTCTCAATCCAGAGCGGAAATCTATGCCGGATATTGATACAGATTTCTGCATTGAAAAACGGGATGAGGTGATTAAATACGTCACTGAACAGTATGGGGAAGCCAATGTTGCCCAAATCATTACCTTTAACCGCATGACCTCGAAAGCGGTGTTAAAAGATGTTGCTAGGGTGTTAAATATTCCCTATGCTGAATCAGACCGCATGGCAAAAATGATTCCTGTAGCACGGGGTAAGCCAGCTCAACTGAAAGTGATGATTTCTGAGAATAGTCCATCACCAGAATTTAAGGAAAGATACGAGGATGACTCCCAAGTTCGCCGTTGGGTAGATATGGCAATGCGTATTGAAGGTACGAATAAAACCTTCGGTGTCCATGCGGCTGGAGTGGTGATTTCTTCTCAACCATTGGATGAAATTGTCCCGCTACAAAAGAACAATGATGGAGCTGTGATTACCCAGTATTTCATGGAAGATTTGGAATCACTGGGACTGCTGAAAATGGATTTTCTCGGATTAAAAAACCTGACTACTATTCAGGATAGTGCTAATTTAATAGAAAAAACTAAAGGAGTAAAATTAGATTTAGACCAGTTACCACTGGATGAAAAAAAAGCTTTTGCAATTATTGCAAAAGGCGAATTCAAAAGAATACCAGATGATGTTAAAAAGACCCATAAACTATTAGAATCAGGCGATCTAGAAGGAATATTTCAATTAGAATCTTCGGGAATGCGCCAGATAGTAAAAGAATTGAAGCCTTCTGGCATTGAAGATATTTCTTCAATTTTAGCTCTCTACCGACCAGGACCATTAGATGCAGGTCTAATTCCCCAGTTTATTGACCGCAAACATGGTCGAAAAAAAGTAGAGTACCAGCATCCACTATTAGAGCCAATTCTTAAGGAGACATACGGAACCTTAACCTATCAAGAGCAAATCATGAAAATGGCGCAAGATTTGGCTGGCTATTCTTTGGGGCAAGCTGATTTATTGCGTCGGTGTTTAAGTGGTTCAACAGAGATAGTTGATGCAGCAACAGGTCGTTTAGTTACACTGAGTGACATTGCTTCTAAACCAGGATATTGGCTGGGAAGAAAAGTATTCTCCCTCTCATTAGATACGCAGAAGATTACTCAGCAGCCAATTACTGAAATTCATCCGAATGGAGTGCGGGATGTTTGGGAGATTACGACTAAAATTAACCGCAAAATTAGAGCAACAGACGATCATCTTTTCTACACCCTTTTAGGATGGAAACCTCTAAAGGCTTTTAAGATTGGCGATCGCCTGGGTTTAGCCAAGATACTGCCAATTACCCACAATAGCGAAATCTCTGATAAAAAATTGAGGGCGATCGCTGACTCAGAAATTTTTTGGGACGAGATTGTTTCGATTGAGTATGTTGGTAAGGAAGAAGTATTTGATTTAAGTATTCCAGAGACTTATAACTTTATCGCCAATGACTTTATTGCCCATAACTGCATGGGAAAAAAGAAGGTGGCAGAGATGCAGAAGCATCGAGAGATTTTTATTGATGGAGCTACTAAAAATGGTGTTAGCAGAAGTATTGCTGAAGATTTATTCGAGCAAATGGTAAAATTTGCAGAATATTGCTTAAGTTATGACACCAAAATTCTGACTGTTGAATATGGCTCGATGCCCATCGGTAAAATTGTTGAGGAAGAGATTGACTGTACTATTTACAGTGTGGATAACAATGGTTTTGTTTACACTCAACCTATTGCCCAGTGGCATAATCGAGGGGAACAGGAAGTATTTGAATATTGTCTAGAGGATGGCTCAATTATTCGGGCAACAAAAGACCATAAATTTATGACTGCTGATGGTCAAATGCTGCCCATTGACGAAATTTTTGAGCGGGGACTAGAACTTAAAGCAGTTACTAATGAATTTAGCTCTCAACAGTAATAACAATCTTGCCTGCCGCGTGTCCCTCTTCGCTGTAAGCATGAGCCGCTGCTACCTCTGATAGGGGATAGGTGCGATCGATAACCGAGCGAATCTTGCCCGCTTCAATCAAATCCTTTAGATAAGCAAGATCCTTGCCATTTGCTTTGGCGATAAATAATTTAGCTTTTTTGCCCGGACTAAAAAACGTTAAGAAACTTTGCAGCAAGATGTCAGGACTGGGAAGAAGAGTTACATAAATTCCTTTTGGTAGCAAGCTATTTTTGCATTCAGAAAACGAGCGATTGCTAACCACGTCGAAAATAATATCGTATTTTGCCGCGTCTTTAGTGAAGTCTTGTTGGGTGTAATCAATAACCTTATCTGCTCCCAAACTTGTCACTAATTCAACATTTTTTCCGCTGCAAACAGCCGTTACTTCCGTTTCCCATGCCTTGGCAATTTGCACCGCAAAAGTACCTACGCCCCCCGATGCGCCATTAATCAGCAATTTTTGTCCCTTTTGGATCTGGCCCTTGTCTCGCAAGGCTTGTAGGGCGGTAGTAGCTGCCAGAGGCACAGCGGCTGCTTGTTCGCGAGTCATGTTGCTCGGTTTGAGACAAGCAACCTGTGCTGAAACCGCTGCATATTCGGCGTAAGCACCTCCAGGCAAGGGGTCGAGATACGCATAGACAGAATCTCCTGGCTTAAAACCCGTAACTTTCTCACCGACTTCTACAACTTCTCCGGAAACGTCAAAACCCAAGAGCATCGGGAATTTGTTTCCCGTCAATACTTTAAGCATTCCGTTTCTTATCTTCCAATCAATTGGGTTGACGCTGCTGGCATGAACTTTTACCAGCAATTGGTTGGTTTTGATGGAAGGCTTTTCAACATCTGCATAATGCAAGACATTAGTAGATCCGTACTGATTGATCGTGACTGCTTTCATAGCTTCTACTATAACCTATTGTACAATAATAGGTAATTAAGTAATTTCTTAGAACGCTATGAAGAATACAGATAATCAAAAATCACAAGTAACTGACCAACTAGCTGAGGCAGCACTCAAGTCTGCGAGAGAAGCAGCCAAGAATAGTTTAGCTATGGCTTTTGTCTTCTTCGACAACGCAAAAGAAGCTTGGGAAGAAGCTGGGAAATCCGTTGAAGAGTTTGTGGCTGAGGCAAGGGAAGAGGCAGATGCTATCAATAGTGGCAGCACCATCATACAATTAGAGGAAATACAAGCACAGAGCCAACAAATTGCAGGTGGTTTAATCGGATTTTTAGGTGGAGAAGTCGTAGGAGGAACAATTGGGGGGGTAACAGCCTCTATAGTGCTAGGACCAGCTGGAGCGAAAGTAGGAAGTCACATCGGAGGTTTCGTCGGCAAGGTAACCGGCTCTGTGTTAGGTGGCGATGCCGCACGTCAGCTCAATAATCAAGGTAAAGAAGAGAGTTCCACGGAATCAGCTCCCTTCTTTGATAGATTAGGAGAGAGTTTGCAAAAAAGAAGCGGTGAAATAGTAGGAGGGATAGCTGGAGGAGTAGCGGGAGGAATCGCAGGGGGTGTTGTACTTGGTCCTGCGGGTACAGCGATCGGCTCGGTTGTGGGACAAGCAATCGGGGGTCACTTAGGAGAAGATGCGGTAGATATGGTCAATAATCTTTCTCAAAAAGATAGTTCCACCGAATCTGCTCTTCCTGAGGAGGATCCACAAGAGTGGTTGGTAAAGACTACTACTACATTGTTAGGAGAAGAAGGTACAACCTTGGTAGGATCGGTTGTAGGGGGTGCGGTACTTGGTCCCCCGGGACAGAATATTGGTGAAAAGATTGGAACTTTCGTAGGGAAGCAAATGGATTGGAGTTTGCCTAAAGAGATTGCCAATCCGTCAGTTGAGCCTGTAAAAGATGATGACAAGCAGGAGCAATATGGAGGTGCGAACAGTCCCCAGTAAACTGTAGCAAACCCAGGCAAAAATATTAATCTGTCAGCCACTAATCCCAAGGTGGCGATAAAACTAGAAATAGAACCTCTTATTCTGGTGATATTTGACTTAACCTGTGAGCCTATTTGACTGCGAACGCCTTCTATTCACACCAGCTTCCCCTGACGCTGATGCTATACCGACGATTTTTGCTTTTCCTAATGAATACAGCGTGGGGATTACTAGCCTAGGCTATCAGATTGTCTGGGCGACTTTGGCAATGCGCTCAGACCTCCAGGTGAGTCGCCTATTTACTGATATTCATGAACCGTTGCCGAGAAAGCCGGAAATTTTAGGCTTCTCCCTTTCCTGGGAACTGGACTATATCAACATCCTCAATCTCCTCGAATCCCTAGATATTCCCATTCACGCCGCTAAACGCGACCATACCCACCCCCTAGTATTTGGCGGCGGTCCCGTGTTAACTGCCAACCCAGAACCTTTTGCGGACTTCTTCGACCTAATCTTACTGGGAGATGGGGAAAATCTGCTGGGTAATTTTATCGATGGTTACAAGGAAGTGAGAAATGCCGATCGCAACACCCAGTTGCGCCATCTAGCTCAAGTCCCAGGCATCTATGTCCCCAGTTTATACGAGGTGACTTATCACAGTCCTGATAGGGCGATCGAGTCTATTCAACCAGTAGATAGGGAAATTCCTCCCCAGGTACAAAAGCAGACATACCGAGGCAATACTCTTTCTGCTTCGACGGTAGTAACAGAAAAAGCTGCCTGGGAAAATATTTACATGGTGGAAGTGGTGCGCAGTTGTCCGGAAATGTGCCGTTTCTGTTTGGCAAGTTATCTCACTTTGCCTTTTCGTACTGCTAGTTTAGAAGGCTTTTTAATTCCTGCTATTGAAAGGGGATTGAAGGTAACAGATCGGATTGGTTTACTGGGAGCGTCTGTAACCCAGCACCCAGAATTTGAAACTTTATTAGATTATTTGGCTCAACCTCAGTATGAGCAGGTGCGCCTGAGTATTGCTTCAGTGCGGACAAATACAGTCACCGAGAAGTTAGCAAAAACTCTGGCTAAAAGGGACACTCGCTCGATTACTATTGCGATTGAGAGTGGTTCAGAAAGACTGCGGCGGATTATTAATAAAAAGCTGACTAATGAGGAGATTATCCAGGCGGCGATCAATGCTAAAGCAGGTGGTTTAAAGGCGATCAAATTTTACGGCATGGTAGGTGTTCCGGGTGAAGAACAAACAGATGTCGAGCAGACAGTAGAAATAATGCAGGCAATTAAAAAGGCCGCTCCTGGTTTGCGCTTGACTTTGGGTTGCAGTACCTTTGTGCCTAAGTCTCATACGCCTTTTCAGTGGTTTGGGGTTAATCCCGAAGCGCAGAAACGACTGAAGTGGTTACAGAAGCAACTGCGATCGCGCGGCATTGACTTTCGACCGGAAAGCTATAATTGGTCAGTGATTCAGGCGCTAATTTCTAGGGGCGATCGCCGCCTTTCCCAGCTATTAGAACTTACACGACACTACGGCGATACTTTGGGGAGTTACAAGCGTGCCTTCAAACAACTGCGAGGACAACTACCCGACCTAGATTTCTATGTTCATACTGACTGGCCAATTGATCAAGTATTACCCTGGAGTCACTTACACGGACCACTTCCACAGGCAACATTAATTAAGCATCTGAATGATGCCACAAGTCATATCAAATCCGGTTGAATAACCATACTTTTTGGTGAGGGGAGCAGGGAGCTTCTGAGCAGGGAGCAGGGAGAAAAATATTTTGCCAAGGATTGTTTTACTGTGGGCAATTATCCGGATTTGATATCAGCTCTAATGCGTTTGATCGCTCATAATATCATAATATCTTCGTAAGATGTTCGTAGTTGCGCTTTAGCCCTCTTCATCCAGCCAAGCAATGAATAATATTAATACATTTAATATTCGATTAGAAGAACGATTTTTAGAAAATTATGCTGCTCCTCCAGAAGCTCCAAGTCACGTCTTCCCTTTTCGGAAGCCTATTGGTTTTTGTAAAAATTCTTTACATAATTTACTTTCCAGACAGCTTCTAGCTGGTTGATGAATAAATCTTATAGAATACAGTTATAGAGTTATGCTAAATAGATTATGGCGCAGACCTTTGGTTTTAGCTAAAAATTTGGCAATATAATAAGCTAAATCATTCAAAGCCTAACCCGAATCACTGTTTATAAGCCGTCGTTTACCATGAAAAGTCCCTTTCTCAATCGTCTCCATAGTCCAGAGCGCCCCGTAATCGTCTTCGATGGCGCAATGGGAACCTCCCTGCAAACCCAAAATCTGACCGCAGAAGACTTTGGGGGACCCCAGTATGAGGGATGTAATGAATACCTGGTACACACCAAGCCAGAAGCCTTGGAAAAGGTACATCGCGGCTTCTTGGAGGTGGGTGCTGATGTGATTGAAACCGATACCTTTGGTGGTATATCGGTGGTGCTGGGAGAATATGATTTAGCAGATCAGGCTTATTATCTCAATAAAACAGCCGCAGAACTGGCAAAGCGAGTTGCAGCAGAATACTCCACCCCAGAAAAACCTCGATTTGTCGCGGGTTCTATGGGTCCCGGCACGAAGCTACCCACCCTGGGACATATTGATTTTGATACCCTGAAGACTGCTTATATCGAACAAGCAGAAGCTCTATATGACGGCGGCGTTGACTTACTAATCGTAGAAACCTGTCAGGATGTACTGCAAATCAAAGCTGCACTCAATGCTATAGAAGAAGTATTCCAAAAGAAAGGGAAACGCCTCCCCCTGATGGTGTCTATCACCATGGAAAATTTTGGCACAATGCTAGTGGGTTCGGAGATTGATGCAGCGTTGGCGATTCTGGAACCCTACCCAATTGACATCCTTGGTCTGAATTGTGCCACAGGGCCAGACCTGATGAAAGAGCATATTAAATATCTCTCAGAACATTCTCCCTTTGTCATCTCCTGCATTCCCAACGCAGGTTTACCAGAAAACGTCGGTGGTCAAGCGCACTATAAACTAACACCAATGGAACTGCGGATGGCGCTGATGCACTTCGTAGAAGATTTAGGCGTGCAGATTATTGGTGGCTGTTGCGGCACTCGACCAGACCATATCAAAGAATTAGCAGACATTGCCAAAACCCTCAAACCCAAAGAGCGCCATCCTCACTACGAACCCTCTGGTGCATCCATTTACAGCGCTCAACCTTATGTTCAAGATAACTCCTTCCTGATTGTTGGCGAGCGACTCAATGCTAGTGGTTCTAAAAAGTGCCGCACCCTTCTGAATGAGGAAGATTGGGATAGTTTGGTTGCCCTAGCAAAGTCCCAAGTTAAAGAAGGTGCCCACGTCCTTGATGTAAATGTGGATTATGTAGGAAGGGATGGAGTGCGGGATATGCATGAATTGGTATCCCGTTTAGTCAAAAATATTAAGTTGCCTCTGGTGCTGGACTCTACAGAATGGGAAAAGATGGAGGCGGGATTAAAGGTAGCTGGGGGTAAATGTATCCTCAATTCTACTAACTATGAGGATGGAGAACCCCGTTTTTATAAGGTATTGGAACTCGCCAAGAAATACGGTGCGGGGATAGTTGTCGGGACCATCGATGAAGATGGCATGGGACGCACGGCGGATAAGAAGTTTGCTATTGCTAAACGCGCCTATGATGCGGCCATTGAGTATGGAATACCAGCCTATGAGCTATTTTTTGACCCCTTAGCTTTACCAGTTTCTACAGGGATTGAAGAGGATAGGGAGAATGGTAAGGCGACAATTGAGGCAATTCGTCGCATTCGAGAAGAGTTACCCGGTTGCCATATTCTCTTAGGGATTTCTAATGTTTCCTTTGGTTTGAATCCTGCGGCGCGTCAGGTATTGAACTCGGTGTTTCTGAATGAGGCGATGGCGGTAGGTTTGGATGCAGCCATCGTCAGTGCCAGTAAGATTTTACCTCTGTCTAAAATTAAGCCAGAACATCAAGAAGTCTGTCGAGATTTGATTTACGATCGCCGCAAGTTTGAAGGAGATGTCTGTGTTTATGACCCCTTGACGAAGCTGACGACGCTGTTTGAAGGGAAGACGACGAAGCGCGATCGCTCTGCTGATGCAGACTTACCTGTAGAAGAACGGCTCAAGGGTCATATTATAGACGGCGAGCGCATTGGCTTGGAAGAACAGCTAGATAAAGCTTTAGAAAAATATCCCCCATTGGATATTGTTAATACCTTCCTCCTGGATGGCATGAAAGTTGTCGGGGAATTATTTGGTTCCGGACAAATGCAGCTTCCTTTTGTGTTGCAATCGGCTCAAACCATGAAAGCAGCAGTGGCTTATTTAGAGCCTTTTATGGAAAAGGAAGAAAGTGAGGGGAGTGCCAAGGGGACGGTGGTGATTGCCACTGTCAAAGGGGATGTCCATGATATTGGAAAAAACTTGGTGGATATCATCCTTTCTAATAATGGCTACAAGGTGATTAACCTGGGTATTAAGCAGCCTGTAGATAATATCATCGCCTCTTACGAAGAACACAATGCCGACTGTATTGCTATGAGTGGGTTGTTGGTGAAATCTACGGCGTTTATGAAGGATAATCTGGAGACGTTTAACCAGCGGGGTATTACGGTTCCAGTAATTTTAGGCGGTGCTGCTTTAACGCCGAAGTTTGTACATAAGGATTGTCAAAATACCTATAAAGGTCAGGTAATTTATGGCAAGGATGCTTTTTCAGACCTGCATTTTATGGATAAACTGATGCCTGCGAAGGGGCAAGGGAAATGGGATGATATTAAAGGATTTTTGGATGAGGTAGAAGAGAATGGTTATCAAGAAAACGGTGTAGGGGAGAAGCATTCGGAGGACAGCGTTGCGGTTGACTCTAAGGTTCTCTCACCTAATGCTTCCCCCGACAAGGATGCACCAGAATCAGTAGATATATGCCGTTCTGAAGCTGTTACTCTTGATATTGAACGTCCCACCCCGCCATTCTGGGGAACGAAGCTCCTGCAGCCGGAGGATATTCCTTTAGAGGAGGTATTCTGGTATCTGGATTTACAGGCTTTGATTGCTGGACAGTGGCAGTTTCGCAAGCCGAAAGAGCAATCAAGGGAAGAGTATGACCAGTTTTTAGCCCAGAATGTTTACCCGATTCTGGAAGATTGGAAGCAGCGGATTATTAATGAGAATTTGCTGCATCCGAAGGTGATTTATGGTTATTTTCCTTGTCAGGCTGAGGGCAATTCTTTGCATCTATATAATCCGGAGATAATGAACCAATCCGGTGCAGAGATTCCAGAGAATTTAGAACCTGTTGCTACATTCAATTTCCCTCGGCAAAAGTCTATGCGCCGTCTGTGCATCGCCGATTTCTATGCGCTCAAGGAAACGGGTGCGATGGATGTATTTCCCATGCAGGTAGTGACGGTGGGGGAGATTGCCACAGATTACGCTAAGAAGCTGTTTGATTCGGATCAATACACTGACTATCTCTATTTTCACGGGTTAGCGGTGCAAATGGCTGAGGCTTTGGCGGAGTGGACTCATGCACGGATTCGCCGGGAATTGGGATTTGGTAGTGAGGAACCGGATAATATTCGGGATGTATTGGCGCAGCGGTATCGGGGTTCTCGCTACAGTTTTGGCTATCCGGCTTGTCCGAATATGGGAGATCAGTATAAGCAGTTGGAGTTGTTGGAGAGCGATCGCATTAACCTCTATATGGATGAAAGCGAACAGTTATATCCCGAACAATCTACAACTGCGATCGTGGCTTATCATCCAGTAGCAAGATACTTCAGTGCATAATCCGGGTTAACTACCCCCTTTTTTCTGGAAGCAGGGAACTTCGGATCAGGGAACTTCGGATCAGGGAACGGGGAACGGGGAGAGGGGGAGCAGGGGGAGCAGGGGGAGCAGGGGAAGCAGGGGAAGCAGGGGAAGCAGGGAAAGAAAAAGACAGAAAATTGATAAAGGGGGTTTTAGATTCGGATTCAGTATCAGTGCTTAATCAGCTCATCTTACCTCAGAGCAGATCCTAACGATTCCGAAAAGGCTAGCCAGGTATGGCAAGAAGGCTTAGAAGCGCCGCTATTGGTTCGGTGGAATCCCCATCTTTTCAAAGCGGGGAGGGTTCAAGCTAGTTGTTGATTGAAATTAGCCCCCTGCCAATCTGCTCAATTAACTCAGATTTGCTAACTCCTAGCTTCTCTGCCAGTCTTTTCAACCCCTCGTCTGCTGTTGGCGTAATGGTGAAATTGCGCCTGACTTTGGCTTCCGAATATACTGTCTCTCTCCCTTTATCTAAATTCAACAGCGAATTTGGATGCTGACCCCTCTGAGTTGACATACTTCTGTGATTGAATCCGTTCCCACTCCTATACTACACATCATCGGCAATGTATCCGAATATGTGTATAATAGGAAAACCCAAGAAGAGGAAGCTAGTCATGACCAGTGGGAGCACCTGGGAACAGGCGATTCTTGAGAATACGAAAACTTTGGGAGGACTGGAGGTTAAGGTTGATCGGTTGGAGACAAAGGTCGATCGGTTGGAGACAAAAGTCGATCAGTTGGAGACAAAAGTCGATCAGCTGGAGGTTAAGGTCGATCAGTTGGAGGTTAAGGTCGATCAGTTGGAGACAAAAGTCGATCAGTTGGAGACAAAGATCGATCAGTTGGAGGTTAAGGTCGATCAGTTGGAGGTTAAGGTCGATCAGTTGGAGACAAAAGTCGATCAGTTGGAGACAAAAGTCGATCGTTTGGAGGTTAAGGTCGATCAGTTGGAGACAAAGGTCGATCAGTTGGAGACAAAGATAGATCGTCTAGAAATCAAAGTAGACAGTAGGATCGACCAAGTAGAAAAATCCCTCGGCGATCTGAGTCAAGAACTCAGCAATCTCAAAGGAATCTTGAGGCTCGTAGCAGGTGTGGGAGTGATGATCTTCCTGAGCGTCATTGCCAATATTTTCAGCCAGCCGATTCTTCGGGTGCTGCACTTAAGTTAGAGCAAGGAGAGCGAGAGAATCCTCCCGACCCCACGACGGCATCTATAGCAATCGGATTTGATTTGTTAAACCAGGGTAGGCGATCGCTACTCACTCTCGATGGGGCAGCTCGCTCAAAATTGCTTAACATAGCATCTCAACTGATGTTTAAGTATACACATTCGCGACAAGTTAAGATTGTGTACCATGCTAATTCTAGCTTTTGAGTTTTTCCTTATTTTGGCGATCACTAACTAACCCACCTTCCGTGCTTCAAAATGTAGTATTTAAAAAATATCAGTAGATCACAAAGTCAGTTTGAAACAGGCGATCGCGTTATCTCTCATTCCGACTTCGAGGGGTTGGTCAGTCGAAGGTGAACCCAAAGAGGCTTAATTCATCAATACATTTGTTCTAGTCCGTCAGGCTTTCATAAGTAAAACTTATTTTAGTGGTTCAGAAGAGCAAAAATTTAGTTAAAGACAATAATGAAAGAGAACTTTTTCTCTTGATGTTCGCGTAAAATTAACGCGAACATCTATCCCCCTCCCTCCTTAACCGAGCAGGATTGAGAATTGTCAGGGACACATTATCAGGTAAAATTATCGAGAACAACCAATCTAGAGTCAAAAATTTGAAGCAAAAACTTGACGAATTTCCTATCAAGCTAGCCCTAAGTGCCCAAGAGACCCTAGCTGAAACAATTGCTTGTCTAACTTCACATATTTCTCTCGATACCAAAGGAGCGTTTGAACCAAAATCTTTATTTCAAATTCTGCTTAGAGCAGCTAGTAAAGAAGATACTATTGAGCAGACAGCTAAAGAGTTGAAAGAAGCTCCTTCTAGTAACAATATTAGATATCATCTCGGCAAAATTAATAATTTTAATCATCTAGAAGAAGAACTAAATCTCAGCTTAAGAAGTCAGCTA
>JBFRWF010000098.1:0-4680 GCA_051439465.1 Xenococcaceae cyanobacterium
GAGCAGGGGAAGCAGGGGAAGCAGGGGGAGCAGGGGGAGCAGGGGGAGCAGGGGAAGCAGGGGAAGCAGGGGAAGCAGGGGGAGCAGGGGGAGCAGGGGAAGCAGGGGAAGCAGGGGAAGCAGGGGGAGCAGGGGGAGCAGAGGAAGAAAAAGACAGAAAATTGATAAAGGGGGTTTTAGATCCGGATTCAGTATAACCTCAAGAAGCCATGCTCTCTCGCACTTTTTTAAGCTCCTCCAGGGAAATTTCCTGCTCCTCACCAGCAAATTCGTTATCTGGAGTGATAAACAACATACAGTGACACTCTTTGCGCTCCCGCATTGGCACACAGGGACAGTTCCAGAAGGTATTTTTCACTTCTGCTTCTTTGTCTTCGTAGTGACGACAGGGACATAAAGGGGCACCCAACTCTTCTTTGTGTTTCGCTAGTCCTTCAATCACTACAGCAGTTACCGAAGGCTCGCTGCAAAAATAGGTATCAGTACGTTTGGCGTACTGTTCGGCAAAATTTTTCATTGCCAATAGGGTTTTATCACTGTCTGTTTTATCGGTTTTTGCTGCAGTCATAGATTGAAGATGTTAATTGGTGAATTTTTTTACCATAGTATCTTAATTTTGTCAGTTGTCAGTTGTCCTTAATCCATCACTGTCTCCCTTTCCTCGATGTTAAAAAGCTTACTCTCTCTATTTCTTCAGTCTAGTTGTCCTCTTTGTGAACGTCCGGCTGACGATCGCGTTTGTGAATACTGTCAGCGGCAACTGCAACGCTGCCAGTTAAAGAACTCCTGTCAATTTTGGCAAGGAGATTTACCTGTGTTTGTCTGGGGTGTTTATGGCGGACAACTCAGGCGGGCGATCGCTGCTTTGAAATATGATGCTCACCCCCAGCTAGGGGAACTCATGGGATATTGGTTAGGTAAAGCCTGGTTAGATTCACCCTTGTATGCTAAAGCAAAAAAAATGACAGTGGTGCCGATTCCTCTTCACCCGAATAAATTGCAAGAACGAGGTTTTAATCAAGCAGAGCTGATTGGGCGGAGTTTTTGTCAGTTTACGGGCTACTCTTTGCAGAAGCAAGGTTTAGAAAGGATGCGTGAAACTAAGGCTATGTTTGGTTTGAGTGCTTTAGAGAGAAAACAAAACCTGAGTAACGCCTTTGGTTTGGGTAAAGGTTTTCAACGCCGTCATCCGAAGTCACCAGTACTGCTATTAGACGATATTTACACCACGGGTACCACTGTAAGAGAAGCTGCCAAGATACTACACCAGGAAAGGATTCAAGTATTTGGGGTTGTGGCGATCGCGACTCCCCAAAAGTAACCTGAGTTCGGACAAGGTTCTACGAGTTCCCCAGACAGACACCTGAAAGTGTTACCCTGCCACTGGGCATATTGAACCATGCCTGAGTTCCAGCGCTTGTTTTTACCCACATTCCGCTTTACTATACCCATGAGAAAGAAGTTCAACATCTAGGAGAATAACTGAAATGTTCCGCAATTGGACTTTCGACGATTGGATGAACCACATCCTGTTTGGTTTCACTATCCTGCTTCTGCTTTACTCCTTCATCTTTTTATGACTGATCGCAGAGCTTAACTGACTATTAAGCGTAACTCCCCTCCATTTTGGGATAATAAAGGTAAAATTGAATTGCCATTAATCTGCGATTTTGTCAAGAGGAAAAACTATGAACATCAGGGGAATTATCTTATCAGGGATTATCACTGCTCTTATCGGTGCAATGATAGGTTTAGCCGTTGCCAATATTTCTCAGCGGGAGTTCCGGGAAAGGGCAATGCTTATCGGGGGGGCAATTTTGGGATTTGGGATAGGGGCTGTGCATGAATCCATCCGACAGCAAAAGGATCAAAGAGATGAAGAGCTAGGGGAGCAAGACAATTGGGAATGACTCAATCGGCTTCTTGCTTAGAGGTTCTAAATTACTCAAGCACATCATCAAATCCCCCATATCCTAAAAAAGCCTAAAAAATTAAAATATGTATGCTGTAGGGGTGTACACGTAGGCTGAGATCTTGCACCATTATCAAAAAATCCAAAAAACCCGATTTTTAGAGGCCGAAACCCTATTAAATTTGTTGTTTGGCTAAAAATCGGGTTTTCAACATCAGGTGCAAGATCTGAGTAGGTGTAGGCGAGCCTTCTCGTAGCCCGTAGGGCTTCTCGTAGGCGAAGCCTTCTCGAAGAGTAGAGTATAGTAGCATTCGGGGAGTAAGGGACTTGCGTTCAAATAAAGTACCGATTAGATGAGTAGATCCTGCATTCCGCAGGTTGGAGGGGAGAACTTTGTATTTCTATAGAACTACAACAATAATGCTAGGATGGGGAGCGAGTCGTTAGCTCTAATAGGTATCGTCATGGAAACTAATGAAGGCGAAGTTTATTTTGCGTTAGATGGTTATGATTTTAATCCTGATGAAGTTACTGAATTTTTAGGTGTTAAACCAACATCTGTAGTGAGGAAGGGGGAGAGAATACCGGACAGATTTCCAAAATTTAGTTCATGGAAGTTTTCTACAGGTAAAGAGATTGATGATTACATAGATGTGTTTTTAATGGCTTTATCTATCACAGAGACTTTATCTCCAAAGACAGATTTAATTCTTGAAGCTATCGATAAATTCCGAGTTAAACCTAGACTAGAAGTTGTTTTGTGGTTCTCAGCCGATGAAAATGTACCTACTCCAGCTATAGGCTTTGAGGTGTCCAGTGTTCAATTTTTAGGTAAAATTGGCGCATTTATTGACATCGATACATACAAGCATTAAAGCTAACAAACCAGCCCTATTCTTATGTTCTGCTGACTTTAGTTATTGCTGAACCCGCATTTCTCACAAATTTTGCGCTCGCAGTCGCTGAAAGCCTTATTTAATCAAGACTAGAACTATACCTCGTTCCTGCCAAGCCCCAGCATCATTGGGATTAATAGCAATAGCTAGGTCACAAGCTTCCAGAGCTTCTTGTCCACTCAGTTCATAACGCTCTTTCATAGTGCGATCGCTCATCGACTTTCCCTTTAATTATTATCTTTCCTCCACTGCCCCTCACTCCTCCACCAATTTTTGATACTGGCGTTTGAGTAGCAACTACTCAAACGCCACTAACTAAAACATTCATTCATACAATTTAGATTAGCGCCTGTAGCACAGTGTGGTAAGACGCTTTTATATTGCGCTGCGCTTCGCACAGCAACTCCAGGTGTCGTAATTATTCTCGAGAAACTATCGCGAATAATTTTTCTCTTTTTGCCAAAATTTGGACTTTGGACAAAAAAAGAATGATTTGCGTAAATAATACGCAAATCTAATTTTATTTAATTTTGACCAGCTAGTCTCACGTCTGAAGGAAAAGTATTACGATTCTTTTAATCCCTCAGTAATGTAAGATGGGTCAGGCTCAGTTTCTCCGACAAAACAAACATCTAAGTAACTTGACTGAAGAGAATTAATAACCCTCTCCAACTCGTCGATAAGTCCTCTTCTAGTTACTTTCTCCACAGCATCAATATGAGCCTCACTTCCAGCTTTACCCAAATATAAATATTTACTTTTTTTGCTTTTATCCGTAGCAGTGGGAAAAATTGGGTCAGCGGCTTGTAGTTTATAATACCAGTAAATTTTCTGATTTTGTTTGGTCTGATAACGAATCACATGACAATGGGGTGGAGCTACTTCCCCTGACGAAGAGATTTTCTGGATTTTTCGCTTTAACGTAACGTAAGTTGCCTTGATTTGCTTGGCTCTAAGGGAAGCTTCTTGGTTGGTACTCAAAGAATTATGTTCGGGCATTAGCTTACAGATTGAGCTCCGAATCTATTATAATTTAATTTGCGGATATTTTACGCTTATTAATTTTTAAAATATTTTTCCGAATGAAAAGTCAAAAACTGGGTTCAGATGTCCAGGAATTTAATCAGTGGAGAAGCCAACTATATAACGCTCTTGGTTCGCGGCGCTCTTCAGTCATGGAATTGCTAGATTCTCTCTCGTCCAACTTACAAGCTTCTTCAGTAGCTGAATTATCTCTGAATCCTTTATTTCGCAGAGATTATAACAGTTTATATAAAGGTATTCAAGATTTTTTGCCCACGACCAACCATCCTAACTATCAAAAAGCTGTTGATAGCTTATTCTCAGTCGTTTCTGCTACTGTTCCTCCACCTGTTAATCGACTTTTCTCCTTATTTGGAGTAGACGTAACTCCTTGCCCAAGACCATATTCAGCCACTTTACCAGACAAAACCTATATCTATCAACCCAATGCTATCAAGGGAAATAAACCCATCAATATTGGTCATGCCTAGTCCGTAGTTGCTGCCCTGCCAGAACGAGGAGAAACGGGAGATATACCTTGGTCAATTCCCTTGTCAGGACAACGAGTACCTTCTGGGAAAAAAGATATTTCTGTGGCCAGCAAGCAACTGAAAACAATCCTCAATAGCTCTTCAGTTCCCTGGAAAGATAAGTTATCAGTTTTGGTGGTGGATAGTCTCTACAGCCAACGAGGTTTTCTCGGAGAACAAGTCAAGTCAGAAAATTTAGTTACCATCGCCCGTGTCCGCAGTAATCGGGTCTTCTACCGACCATTTATTCCGTCAGATACTTCGCTCAAATCTTCTGGTCATCCCCGTTGGTATGGAGATAAGTTTGATTTAAAATCCG
>JBFRWF010000099.1:0-42451 GCA_051439465.1 Xenococcaceae cyanobacterium
CGGTAATTTTTCAGCTTCCCTCGGACAAAACCTTGCACCAGATGAATCGCCCGTTCTGATTCTCCTGCTGCTTGCCACTGAGCTTTCCGCACAAAGATATTTTTGGTAACTTCCGGTTCTAAACGCCATCCAACCAACTTTAATTAAGCTTATCAATTCCAATTCAGGTAGTAACAGCAACTTTGTGTTCTGGGAGATAGGCTAAAATGATTCGTTCTTCGGGAATTCCCTTGGCAATTAAATCTTGGGTAATTCCAGACTCCATGCCATCGTATTCTATCCAAACCTTCCCCTCGCGGAGGGTCACATAAATCAAATTCCCTCTCACTCGCCTTCCCCTGTTCCAACCGACTTGCATCAGTGCATAGCGATCCTGGATTTCATCAAACACCGTATCCAGTCGAATATCCCCATGAGAGGGGCGAAATTGGGCGTAATGCCGAATCACTTGCTTGACAATTTCCCGGTCATGCGCGGCGGGATCCATTGTTTTACCTCTGCTTTTTCTAGATCGACAACCAGCAATTTTAGCGGTAGGTCGCTAATGACTACTTTACCAATTGGTTCGCTGAATATTTCGTCATAGGTTATATCCGTAATCGCCAGGTAGATTTCCCGTTCTGGGTCAACTTTGGCGAGTAATAAGCGATAGAGAACGTACTGTCCGATCGCTTGTTCCAAATCCGCAATGACCGATTTACCCCGAAATTCTTTAATTTCAATCGCAATGCGGCTGTTGTCCCGTTCCGCCCCAATGAACTGCCCTGGAATCCGCTCTAAGTCATCAGATTCCCGGGCCCCAAGATCTACAAACAAAAATCGCTCACCGTAGGAGATGACATAGGGATCATCGGTGATTTCCCAGCCATCTTTTGTAATTGCTTGTTTGACTAAATTGTGAATGGTATCTCTTTGGGGCATTACTTCAGTCAACTCATTAACCGTTGATCGCAAAATCGACGGATTGCAACGCGTTATGAGAAATATGCAGTCAATTATTTAGCTATGTTGACTATTGCCTCTATATTAGCTAGAGAGCAGGAATTTTGAAGACAAAATTTCTAGTGGCGAGCGCGTTTTGAGCAATTGGAGATCGCCCCCAGACAATGAAAGGTAATTAACTTTGCAGACAAGCCCTAGGGACGAGTCCGAGCTCGACGACACTCTTCGAATGCTGCAACTTCAGAAATTCCAGTTGGCTTACCCTGAGAATCAAACATGATTGAGTTCATACATTCTTGCAATGCTTCTGAAACCGAAGGACGACGACATTCCGATAAAGTACGATTCCAAGCAAATCCCTCATTTCTCGCTTGTCGGACACATTGACCAGTATTGGCTAAAGCATTTTTGCACAAGGACTCGGCATGATCTAAAGTAGCTCCCGCATTACGCACTTGTTGGAAACATGTACCAGAAAAACGTGTTCCATTCTTACACAGGGACTCTGCTCTATCCCAACTCCCGCCAACATTTCTCACTTGTTCGGCACATAGACCAGCATAACTTGGTTCATTCTTGCATATAGAATCGGCTCGAGCGCGACTACCTCCTAAACTTCGCACGTGATCCCAACACTGAATTCTAGTGCCTTGTGCTTTTACCGGTGAGCTGATCCCGGCAATTGAAAAGGTGAGGAGTGCTGGAATCTGAAAAAGACAAATAAGTTTTTGCCAAGATTTCATCTCAAAAACCTCCTGGAGACTTTCGCCATAACCGTAGGATTGGCGTTAGGGTGTTGACTTGCTTGTCTCAACTACCTAAATTATCTCATAATATATTTTGGTAAGATCAAGGAAATTCTAGGTATACTATTCTAGTTAACGAACATTTCGGATACTCGCAGATTACCTTTCTTGCTGCTAGCTGATGGCTAATGAAGCCAAACTCAAAAGAAAAAAAGCCAAACTCAAAAATCTTGCAGCGCCTTGACATTGTTGCCCTTGCTTCCATCCTGGTGCTGAGTCTGCTAATCGGCATTGTCCTTTGGAATGGCGATCGAACCACCCTGCGCGTGAGCAAATTTAGCTGGGAGGGAAAACAAGTGGGGGTGAAGGATCGGCAGTTTACCCTCACCTTCAATCGCCCCGTAGATCGGGCAAGTGTGGAGAAAAATCTGCAAATCAAGGCTCTTCTTTCTGACGAAAAAATCAAGCCGCTTCCTGGGAAAATTAGCTGGACGGGGCGAAATCTGGTTTATACCCTCACAGAACTGCCGATTTATGGCATTACTTACCAAGTAGAGCTTCAAGAGGCAAAACAACTAGGTGCTAGTAGCACAATTAATCGCGTCCCTACAGAGAAACAAGAGAGGGGGATGGAACCATTTGTGAGTCGATTTAGCACCCGCGATCGCGCCTTTGCTTACTTGGGAGTTGAGGAAGAAGAAAAGGGACGATTAATCCTCTATAACATCAATAACCAGAAAAAAAGCATTCTTACCCCCGCAGATCTGGTAGTGACCAATTTTGAAATCTACCCAGATGGCGACAGAATTTTATTCTCTGCCTTCGATCGCACTAGGCAGAATAAAGGATTTGCCCAACAACAGCTTTACACAGTCACGACGGGACTTAATTTTCAATCTCCGGACAAGCTCCAGCCAGTAGGCAGAATTAAGCTTATTTTAGACGCTAAAGACTATCACAATTTCAAATTTGACTTGTCTGCAAATGGTAAAACTATCGTCATTCAACGGACAAATCGGCTCAATCCGGCTGAGTCTGGTTTATGGGTTGTGCCTGAAGAGGGCGAACCCAGACCCCTGGGAATGCCAGGAGGTGAGTTTGTAATTGCGCCAGATGGTAAAACCTTAGCAGTTGCTCAAAGACAGGGGATTGCTATTGTACCCTTGACTCCTGAGATGGGTTCACCGAAATTTTTTCCTGAGTACGCAAAGATTCTTGGTTTTTCCAAAGATGGATCTAGGAAATTAATGGTGAAAGACAACGCCGATTCCACGCGATCGCTGTTTCTGGTAACAAACAAAGGCGTGGAGAAAAAACTGTTTAGCACTAAAGGCCAGATCATCGACTGCTCCTTTGAGCCGAGACAGGAACAAACACTTTACTGTATCAAAACTGATTTAGTAGAAGAGGAAGGACAATACCGAGAAGAATCTTCCCTTGCTGCTATTAATACCGAAACGACTGAAGATTTATTAGAATTGCCTAACTATCGAGAAGTTCATATGAGTATGTCTCCCGATGGGCTAGTATTGCTCTTCGATCAGGTAGTCACCACAACTCCTAGATCAAATAAAGATCTGATTACCGAGTCCGGACAAGCGATCGTTGCCGGTCGTTTGTGGGGGCTACGCTTGTCTGACATCCAGACAGCAGATAACCAAACCAGGATTCAACCCGAAAAGCTGTTTTCCGGGTTCAATCCCCAATGGCTGCCCTGAAATTTTCAACCCTCAACAATCGAAGATCAATTATCATTATTCATTGTTCATTATTTTCCGATTATGCGCCTTCGACCAGAGCAACGCACCAAATTAGACGAGACAGAAGACACGCAGTTTTACTCTTTCCCTCGTTTTGTCACCCACGTAGACGAAGGATTCATCGACCAACTGACGAATCTGTACCGAGAAAGACTCAAACCCAATACTCGCATCTTCGATATGATGAGTAGCTGGGTTTCCCATCTTCCAGAAGAGATGGAATTTGCTCATGTGGAAGGACATGGAATGAATGAAGAGGAACTGGCAAAAAACTCCAGGCTGAATCATTATTTTGTGCAAAACCTGAATAAAAATCCCAAGTTACCTCTGCCCGATCGATATTTTGATGCGGTTCTCAACGCGGTTTCTGTTCAGTATTTGCAATATCCCGAAGCAGTTTTTTCTGAAATTTACCGCGTCCTTAAACCCGGTGGTATTGCAATCATTAGCTTTTCCAACCGGATGTTTTATCAGAAAGCGATCGCAGCTTGGAGAAATGGCGCGGAAATGAGCCGGGTGCAACTGGTAAAAAGCTACTTCCAGTCTGTTGAAGGCTTTAGCAAACCAGAGGTAATCGCCCGTCAGTCTGCCGTTTCCAGTTTTCTACAAATGCTAGGTATTGCTGGGGTCGATCCCTTCTATGCAGTTGTTGCGAGCGCGTTGGTGAACGAAAACTAAGATTTGTGCAAAACGCCTGAAACTTTTAATTCTTTCCATTATGTTATGAATGTATCTTTTAATTGCTTTTCCTCTTGACTGGATAATGTGCTTTTCCTCGGAGCAATCTTGAACCTGGCTTTTGATTCTGCTGAGTTAATCTGAATCTGAATTCGTGGACCAGAGTTGGAGAGACGAATGATTATGCCATCCGTAACTATTATTCTATCGAGCTTTTGCTCATAAACGTAGATTCCATTTTTGCCCTTATTAATCAATTCCCAGAAGGAATTTCCAGGAATTATCTCAACATGGCATCGGGAAACTACCGCACTATGAATAATCACTTCATTAGCTCTTGAACGTCCAATTTTAATTACTGATTTATCATTAAAAGTCCAACTTTGAACTGGGATGGACTGGGTAGGGTGCAGCAAGTTTAGAGTAATCATAGGTCTTCGAGAAATTTGACGTAGAGAGAATTTGTCGATGACATTACACGAAAAAAAAACATATATAGTCCTATATATAACCCTAAGCTTGAGACTTTGTCAAGTCGAGGAATCACTGAATTTAAATGTAAATAAAATTTCAAGTTAGGCTGTTCTATTGTGAGGAATGTGTGAAGAATAAGTAGGTCGGTAAAATTAATTAGAAAATGGTTGAGAGAGGGAACAGCTAACCCTAACACCTAACACCTAACACCTCATCCGGGTTTTATATTTAAAAGAAGATATATGGTAAAAGCTGCTTGGGCAGTGATAGATTCAGAAAAATTACCTTGGAAACTCAGGCGATCGCCCGCGCCACGCACATCAGAGAAAGTGCTGCTTCTGGCTCGTCGGGATTGATCCCAGACAATAGTTGACCGAGGCGATACTTCCAAGCTGAGCAACCGTAGTTGCCCTGAAGTACCTCAGCTCCAACCGTATGGTTGTGGGGATAAACTTCGACAGTAAAGTCCAACGGCTCCAGGATTTGCTGGTAAAACTCTGGCGTCATCCCATCACCTGGTTTGTGGTGAGCCTCAGTTGCTAACATCCAAGTCTGCTCTCGGAGCGTGGCATGACCACCCCGTTTGAGCATCTGATACAGCGGCAACCGCGCCTTCCACAACAGCAAGCCAAGACCTTTATAGTTCCAAGCGGTGAGCTGGGGGTCGTGATCGGTCACTAAGAGCCCGCCGGGACGAACCAAACGAGCGGCTTCTGACAGAGCTTTAGCCATATCGTCGCAGTGGTGCAAAGTGGCGTTGACAACAACCAGATCGGCAAAACCGGAAACTAGGGGCAGGTTTTGAGCATCTGCCAATAAGGGAGTATAGCCGAGCTTTTGAGCCATCTTCAGAGCGCCATGGCTGACATCCACACCAATTAGTAGTTTTGGTGAACCCCCAACAGTTGCATACACATTACCAGGGCCACAGCCGATGTCTACCACAATTTTGTCATCCCAACTCCCTGTCGCCGTCTGCCAGCGGGACTTGAAAGCCCGATCGCGGTGACAGGCTTCAAAGTAGTTTGAAGCCCATTCGGGATGTCCAAAGTAGTAAATATTCGCCTCAAGAGCTGGACTTGGAGCAGAAATCTTGTTAGTGAGAATACTATCTTCACTCCAATCTAGATTAGAATCTGAAGTGAGGTATTGTTCCAAATTCGCCTCCGAAGCAGTCGTCATAGTTATTCTTCGTCAAATTCCTTTCAATGGTAAGCTGATAGTCCTTGGATTTGCATACTTAATTAATCGATTTAATCATTAGTCATTAGTCATGAGTTCTTAGTAACTAAATTAATGAAGGATAGGGAATGCGTTCACTTTTTGCAGTGGGCTTTGCCGCAGCTACACCTGCGCTGGTCTGGTTTTCGTAAGGTTCGCAGGCAAGTCTGCAAGCGCATCCAACACCGTCTGAGAGAACTAGAATTGTCCGATGTTTCTACCTATCAGTTCTATCTGGCAACCCACCCAGAAGAGTGGTCTATCTTAGATACTTATTGCCGGATTACCATTTCCCGGTTCTATCGGGATCGGAGTGTCTTTAACTATCTGCGTCAAGCAGTCTTACCAGGACTGGCTCAGTTGGCGATCGCGCGAGGCGACCCCGAGTTGCGCTGCTGGAGTGCTGGCTGTGCCTCAGGTGAAGAAGTCTATACCCTGAAAATCATCTGGAATTTATCTGTGCTGCCCCAATTTCCCACCCTGCCATTGCGGATCGTTGCCACCGATGCTGACGCCCATATGTTGCAACGAGCTAAAATTGGCTGTTATGAATCAGGGAGCCTAAAAGAACTGCCGCCGGACTGGTTGGCAATGGCTTTCACCCAATCAGATCAGCAGTACTGCATAGGCTCAGCGTTCCGAGAGGGAATTGATTTCTATCAACAGGATATCCGCACGCAGATGCCCAACGGGCAATTCCATTTGGTGCTGTGCCGGAATCTCGTCTTCACTTATTTCCAGGAAACCTTGCAGCAGGAGGTCTTGCAAAGAATTATTCAGCGAATGCTACCAGGAGGTGCGATCGCGATCGGAAGCCATGAATCACTGCCTCCTGGTATTGCCCAGATACAAGCTTGTGCCGATGATTTCAGGATTTATCACCGAATTTAATTAAGTGGAAGTTGCTACTCCTAACCGAGCTACTGTTTCCTTGGTGGCTTTCCATGAAGCATTAATAAGCTGATCTCCTAACTGCTTCACAGTCTCCACTAAAGCTTCTCCAGCCTTCTCTGGTATACCTGTGTTGAAGGGTGGCTGCGGATCGTACTGGAGCAAGAGCTGAATCGTTTTCGCTGTTTCTTCGCCACATAGCTGACTGGCAACTACCAAGCCAAAGTCGATTCCAGCAGTGACACCACCTCCTGTAATCCGGTTGCGATCGACCACAACTCTTTCTTTGCTAACCTCAACCCCCAGCATGGCTAACTGGTCGAGGAATGCCCAGTGGCAACCAGCACGATAGCCTTGCAATAGTCCAGCAGCAGCAAGAATCAACGAGCCAGTACAAACGGAAGTAACATATTTAGCTGTCTCGGCTTGCTGCTGAAGAAATTTTAGTACCTCAGTGTCACCCATCATGGCTATTTGTCCTGGTCCCCCAGGTACGCAGACAACATCTAAGCTGGGACAGTCAGGGAAGGTAGTCGTTGGTAAAATTGTTAGCCCCTTGTCACTTTTCACGGGATCTAGGGTCTTCCACAGGAAATGCACTTGGGTGTCTGGCATTAAGGCGAAGACTTGATGAGGTGCAGTGATGTCGAGTTGGGTCATATCTGGATAAATCAGCAGCCCGATTTGGTATTTTGCTTTATTTGCCATCTGTAAATCTCCCAATCCACTACTACTGTAGGGTTATGGTAGAGTTAATCCTCAATTAATGCCTAGACCCCGATCGGGTACACTTTGTTGTAGCTCTATGGCTAATTCTGTACACTCTCTTATCCAGGCGATCGCTACTGCTAAAGATGAGCGTGAACTGCGACTGCGCTTTATGGATACAGTTGGCGAGTATTTCGGCGTGCAGCGTTGGGGCATCTATCTACTCGATGAGCAGTCCCGTTTGGCTCAAGCTGATGTCCAAGGCATACCGGATAGTTTTATCGACCTTTACGAAGAGGTTGGTCGAGCCATCGATCCAGTGATGCGCTATGTCATAGAGCATCATGCTCCAGCCCATGAACAAACCGTTCTTCCCCCAGGAGGTTGGAAGCAATGCGAACTGTATCGGCTTTGTTGCTCGCGCCATAACCACAAACACATTATGACCGGACCAATTCTGGGCAATGGTCACATTATTGGTACAGTTCACTTTGCTCGTACTATTGAACCTGCGTTTGATGATAAAAATCTCGCTGAGCTGAGCGCTATCTGCACCCATCTGTCAGTCCGTCTCGCCATACTCAGAGCGCAACCGAATCAATTTAATTTTACGTTGGCAAGTCGCCTCACCGAGCGTGAGTTGCAAATTGCTGAGCTAGTTGCCCAAGGACTCACTAATACCGAAATTGGTGCAGAACTCTGGATTACCTACAATTCTGTCAAGCAGGCTCTGAAACGAATGTTTCGCAAGCTGGAGGTTTCTAAGCGTGCTGAGATGGTGGCAAAGCTGCAAGGGGTCTTGGGTTCATCAACTAATCACTAATCACCAATACCCATTTTCAGAATTCAGAATTTTCCGATCATCTTCAAACAGGCTGAGTTGTTTCATATAAAAGGATATAGAAAGGGGATGAAAGTCATAAAAGGTGATTTAATCAAGTTAGCCCTTGAAGGTAAGTTTGATGTTATTGTGCATGGCTGTAACTGCTTTTGTGCAATGGGTGCTGGAATCGCTAAGGCTATTAAAAAAGAGTTTCCTGAAGCCTATCAAGCAGATTGCATGACAGAAAAGGGTGATAGAGGAAAGCTAGGTAGTATTACATTCGCTGAAGTAGAAAGAAATGGAAAAACGATAGTTATTGTAAATGGTTACACTCAATATCATTGGCGTGGTAGAGGTGTATTGGTTAACTACGATGCCTTAAAGAAAGTGTTCTCAGAGGTAAAAAAAAGATTTGCTGGCAAACCCATAGGCTACCCAAAAATTGGGGCTGGTTTTGCTGGTGGAGACTGGGAAAGAATCTCAAAGATAATTGATTTTGAATTAGAAGGTGAAGATCGCACTCTTGTTGAGTTTACCCACTAACTAGAGGGTATCTATAAAGAAAATATTAAACCCTTGCGTAGGGTGGGCTGGTTGACTGACAAATCTTGGGAAAGCGATACTACTCTAATAACCAACCAAACACAGACCCCACACTTAGACCTAGCTCACTGGCAAAGGAGGGAACTGGAAGTGATTGCTCTGGCTCGTCAAACACTTCCGGTTGCTGCTTTGGAAGATAAACAAAAACAGTTTGTTCCTCGGGGTCAATTAACCAACCCATTTGAGTTCCATGATTAAGACAGTGCAGAATATTTTTGGTTACTTTCGTTTGACTTTGATCGGGCGACAAGATTTCAATAGTCCAGTCAGGAGCCATTAGAAAGGTATTAGCAATCTCACCACTCTGATCGCGCGGAATTCTTTCCCAAGTAAATACAGAAACATCTGGAACGATTGAGCGTTCACCGAACGTACAACGTAGCTCTGAAAATGCTCGTGCAACTTTCCGAGGCTTAAAAATTACGTTGACTGTAGTAGAGAACTCGGTTTGAATCGTGCTGTGCTTTCCCTGTGGCATTGGCTTCTTGATGATTTGCCCATCAATGTACTCGCTGGCAGGCTTGGTTTCTGGCAGCTTCAGAAATTCCTCTAAAGTGATGGGTTTTGACGGAGACTGTACCATTGGGGCTTCCTTATGAAAGAAGTTTGATAGGTCTTTAATCGATTCTAGGGGGAATGGCACTGACTTAAGCTGAAAGCCCTATCGTGGTATCATTGTAGCATTGTAGTGCGTTAGCGATCAGCTAACGCACCACCCCTCCCTTGGGCAATGGTGCCCTGGGGCGCTCAAGCACCAAAACTGGTAGGTTCCGAAGCAGAAAAGACGCGCAAGGACGCACCCTACAGAAATCGCCTCAGACTGGTTTTGCTGGTGGAGACTGGGAAAGAATCTCAAAGATAATTGATTTTGAATTAGAAGATGAAGATCGCACTCTTGCTGGATAAAACAGACTTGTGGTTGGGTGTTATCAGTCGTCACCGACGTTTGAGTAAAGATTATGAGTATCTGCCAACTAAAGCGCGAAACCATGATTTATATCGCAATGATTAATTTGATGCTCACTCGATTGACCAATAATTAGTCAGCGATCGCCTTCAGATAAAAACTTTTCAAACACCCTCTTACTTCCCCGATTCAATATCTATTTTAACAACTTACAGAAGCTCCAACTAAATTATTTGCTCCTTTACCCAATTTCTAAAACTCCTCATGGTCTTATTTCTACCAAGAGTTTTACACTCTTGAAGATACTTTGGGATTACTTCAATCAAGGAAAAATCAGGAAAGTGAGGGCTAAATTCTGACTCTACGTACTTTCCATCTTGTAAGACATTTATCTGTAATTTACTTTTCTCATAACGCCACAGTTCACGAACTCCTAGCGCTTCATATATACTCGGATGAGTTCGGGAAGTTACATCAATTTCTAAAGCTAAGTCTGGGGGCGGATCTTCAGTCAAATTAATTCTATCCTTACCTCGTACTGCTGCTTCATTTTCGATATAGAAACAGTTGTCAGGTTCTATTCCTTTAGTCATCGCTTCATTTTTGAAAGTGGTCGAACCTAAGGGACAAAATTCAACATCAAGTTCTTCCAGGAGAATCTCGACAAAATTACTGATAAATACTTTATTAATTTCATGTTCTGGTAGTGGCGTCATAATTTCCAACGTTCCGTTATTATAAGCTACCCTAGAGGCGCGATGTTCACCTAAGTCTTCTAAAATAGTTTCAAATTCTTGCCAAGTTACATCATGGAGGAGTACCTTTTGTCCTGGCGGTACGGTAATTTTTTTCAATTCCACTAACATATTCAATCGCCCAATCTAAAATATAAAACTGTGCTTGACCTTCGCTCTCAGAAGGTGTTTGAAAAATTTGTATGTAAGGAGCGGAGCATCAAAAGTGGTGGGCTACGGTCCTTGAAATCTACCAGTTACTCGTTCTCAACTCCAGCTCCGTCGCACCTAACCTAGCCTAAGGTCGACTTTTCAAACACGCTCTAAAAGAAACTCCATAGGCATAGCTTCTACTTAAGTCTATCCCCAATTCTCCAGAAAGATTACGCATCGCCCTAGCCTTCTCGTCCCCTGCCAAGGGCAATCCTGCTATCTTCCCCGTGAAGCGTCCGTTTTCAGTCTCCAGAAGGGTTGCGATCGCCGCATTAGCATTGAGGAATTTCGCTAGAGGCGCGACAATAAAATCCAGAGAACTGCAGGTAGTAGGGTAGGGTGTTGATTCTGTGTGAATTTCTTGAGAAATTCTCATGCAGTTTTTGTGTCGAGTGCGAGCATCTTGCTCGCTTCTAGCCTAGACGCTGGTGCCACAGATATTGCCTGAACGGGATTCGGCTTAATCGCCTCAAAATCAACACCCTACCCATCGCCTGTTGGTCCGTTCCCATCGTTGGGTTCCCATCGCCTGTTGGGGTTAGCATCCTCAAGTCCCGATCGCCTGTTGGTTTGGTTCCCATCTTCGGGTCCCGCTGCCGCAGGCACTCGCTCCGCGAGACCGTCTGTTAGGGTAGCCATAAGTGATCTTACTCCAGTAACTTTGTTGGACTTTGGATGACCCCCTGCATCGAATCACCAACAGTATCATTAATTCCACGGCTGTAGGGGCACGGCGACATAAATTGGTAATTGGTGATGAAAAATTGCCAGGTGTAAATTTTGTACAACTACTTAGAATCAGAGTTATTACAGCTAAAATTATTGAGATTAGATTGATTTATCGACTAGTTATTGAATCCACACAGGAGCGAGATGGGCAGATTATTTTGACACCCCAGCAACAGCATTACCTGAATCGGGTTTTACGCATGGGGGAAGGCGATCGCTTTGTGGCGATGGATGGACAAGGACAGTCCTGGTTAGCCCAATTAGCAGGGAGATCGGCGCAGATTCTAGAGCCACTGGTAGCATCAACGGAGTTGTCAGTGGCAGTGACGCTGATGGTAGCCTTGCCCAAAGGTAATGGTTTCGATGGAGTAGTGCGCTGCTGCACTGAATTGGGAGTGACAAACCTTGTGCCATTAATTAGCGATCGCACCTTACTCAAACCAAGTTTCCACAAGTTAGAACGCTGGCGAAGGATTGCCCAAGAAGCTGCTGAACAATCAGAACGTCAGATTGTGCCCACCATCGCGGAAATTGCTAACTTTACCAAAGCTTTAAAAAAGGTAAGAGATTCAGGGAGCGATTGCTATATTTGTGTTGCTCGTAGGGATGGAACCCATTTGCTGAATTGTTTACACAAACAAAACCAAAAGCATATTATCATTGCCACAGGACCAGAAGGCGGCTGGACTACCTCAGAAGTGGAGAAGGCGATCGCCGCTGGCTTCCAATCGGTTTCCTTAGGTCGTCGTATCCTGCGAGCCACTACTGCACCAATAGTTGCCCTATCTCTAGCAGCAGCCGCCGCTGAAAATAGAACCTCAACTCCCAACCTCCAAACCTTTCAGACTTCATAATGTTTGAGCAAGTTGCCGACGCGATAAAGCGCAAAGATTATCAAACTGCTGCCGGATTGCTGAAACGGCTAATGCAGCGGGAACCGGAAAATCCCTGGGTACAGTTTTATATGGCACGCCTGGACGAAGCAACTGGAAAGCTGGAAGCTGCTGACAAGGTATATCGCCAACTGTTGCGCACCACAAATAATCTGAAGATTATATCCCAGGCTCGCCAGGGAGTTGGGCGTTTGGCCGAAATCCAGCAAAAACAACGTCAACAAGCCCTTGCCCAAGCTAAATCTCAACCGGGTAGTGATGAACTCGGTGTCTTAGTCTTAGAACCGATCCACCCAGAATTGAAAAAAACTGCTGCGCAAAAATTTGCTCGAATCATGCAGCTTGACGTTTATAGCGCCCGCTTGCAACTGCCTTCTCGGTCCTGGCGTTTATATCGCACTGGTTCGGTAGGAGAACTGCGATTTTACATCTCATCACTTAGGGAAGCGGAAATTCCCTGTTTTTGCGCCCCAATTACCGAAATTGGCCAACTCAATGTCTATCAGGTTAATTACTTCCAGTCAATTGCGCCTCAAGCCACTGTTATTTGCCAAAATGAACAGGGTCAGCAGGGTACACTGAACTTTGATTGGTCAGAAGTCAGCCGGCTGGTAGAGGGGTTAATACCACTGTTTGAAAAGACTTTGGAGATAGGTGTTAGGCGTAAACTTCAGCGCAAAACCAAAACCCTGGATTATGCTCAATTTTGTGACTTGCATTTACCAGAGAGAAAAAGTATTCTCCGGTTATGCGATCAAAACTACGAGTTTCAGCAAGGAATGACCTTTTCCCCCAAACCCGAGTCTGCCCAGGCTATTGGGCAAACAACTACTAGAAGCAACTGGAACAACTTAAATAAGTTTCTGAATCAACAGCTGCCTGAAATTCCCGTCTGGTCAGATTTTACTGCTTTTGCCTCCACAGCAATGGACTTTCGGGAAATGCTCAAGCACATTGAGCCTCACATTAACTTATTCCGCCGCGAAGAAACTCCTTGGGATGCTGCTTTCGAGCTTTATAGCGGTCTGGTTTTTCTCAGAGGTGCTCAAGGAAACTGACCAAACTTTACGATCTTTCCAGGTGCGGAACCTAAAGGGAAGGGAGTCGGTCACTTTATCTAAATCTAATCGAGAGCGATCGCCCAAATTGTTATCTAATAGACCTAATAGACGTAGATCAATAAGAGATGTCATGAAACTTGCACTACCACTAAGACTAGCAGCCCTTGCTACAGCAGTCCTTGCCAGCATCACTCCTTTTAGTCCAGCCAAGGCAAACACTTTTGATGAACAACTAGTTGAGCAAAATCAATTCATCGCCGTAGCTGTACCCTTGGGCAGCAATTCTTATAACCTGCTAGTGATAGAACAAATACCAGGTAAACGAGAATGCTGGAGTGAAAGTGGTTCGAACCCAGTCACAGTTGATCCACTGCTGCTAAATTTCGACTTCACCGGGATTTGCAGGCGCAGCACCGACAGCAACGGCTATTCGATCCGCATCGACGGTCAAGATTTGGGCTTGGATTATATGCTGAGGATCGTTGAGCGCAATGGAGAACTAATGCTGGTTGGCACTCACCGTAGAGATCCCTATATGCCAGATATGTTAATCGGCAGAACCTACGGTCTGAACAACGGTTTCGCTAAAATCTTTCTTAATTCAGGTTGGCGGTTCACGAAACGATCTTATCAGGGAAAGACACTTGGTCACGTCTATTTCAGTGGTAGTCAGTTGACAATCGGCACCCCCGGAGATTCTATTCCCGAAGATTCTATTCCCGAAGATTCTATTCCCGGAGGTTATATTCCCGAAAGTTTTACTCCCGAAAGTTCTATTCCGGGAGGTTCTACTCCGGGAAGTTTTACTTCAACCTTCGGAGATATCACCACTGACATCTACAAATCGGAAATTGAACAGGCTGTGGGACTGAGGTTCATCGCTGGATTCAAAGAAGATAATACCTTCCGCCCACAAGCAGCTCTAACCAGGGAGCAACTGGTATCGATGGTGATAGAAGCTCTAAGTACAATCCCTAATACCAATATCAGAGTTCTCACTCAAGCATCATCTCAACCTTATCCTGATGTGCTCACCTCACGTTGGAGTGCAGCAAAGATTCAATGGGCGCAGCAAAACCAGATTGTGAGTGGCTATCCTGATGGCACTTTTCAACCTACTAAACCTGTGACGAGAGCGGAGTTAATGGCAGTGCTGCGTCGAGGGGCAGAATATGCTAAGGTTCAGCTTGGACTATCTCCAGAACTGACTTCCAAGCAAACAGGGAAAATCTTCTCAGATACATCTGACCACTGGGCTGAATCCCTAGTTAGTCAAATGTCTTCCTATTGCGAGGTGGCTTCCCCACTAAACGAAACTGGCAATGCTTTTTCCCCAGATACTCCATCTCGTCGTAACTACGCAGCAGCAGCAACGCTGCGAATGCTCAACTGCGTTAAAGCTTAGTCGAACCACAAAAGTTGATTGATGGCAAAGGGGATGGGTGATTGCTCATCCCCTTAACTAAGGGGGAGCAGGGGGAGCAGGGGAAGCAGGGGAAGCAGGGGAAGCAGGGGAAACAGGGGGAGCAGGGGAAGAAAAAGACAACAAATTGATAAAGGGGGTTTTAGATCCGGATTCAGTATCAGCTTGCTTTTGCCTCAATCATTTGCTAGGCTTGAGTTTTGGGATTGTTTTTTGGTTTCTTAAATTTGTTAGTGGATATATAAAGGATTCAGATATCCTGGCATCCAGAAACATTTTAGAAAGAGGTCTATTATCTCTGGGGATTGATCAAACCCAGCTACCGGAAGTCACTTGGAAAGTTATGCCCAAAGTACAGCAAAAGGAGATAGAAACTTGAAAAGTCAGTATTCGCAAAATTGGCAACCCTTAGTCGGTGGGATTATTGCCGCATTAATCGTCCTCATCAGCTTTAATTGTTTTGTAGTCGTCAAGCCTGGTCAGGCAGGGGTGCTTAGCATTTTAGGTAAAGCCAGAGATGGAGCTTTGCTTGAGGGTCTCCACTTCAAACCTCCTCTAATTTCAGATGTCGATATCTATGATGTGACAGTGCAAAAGTTTGAAGTACCCGCTCAGAGTGCCACCAATGACCTTCAGGAGCTATCGGCTAGCTTTGCCATCAACTTCCGGCTCGATCCGATACAGATAGTTGATATCAGAAGGAAACAAGGGACTCTGCAAAATATCGTCTCGAAAATTATTGCACCCCAAACTCAGGAATCCTTCAAAATCGCAGCCGCTAGAAGAAGCGTGGAACAAGCGATTACCCAAAGGAATTTACTGAAGCAAGACTTTGATGATGCCTTGGGTGAACGGTTAGAAAAGTACGGAATCATTGTGCTGGATACCAGCGTGGTTGACCTAAATTTCTCTACAGAATTTGCTAAGGCAGTTGAAGATAAACAAATTGCTGAACAACGGGCGCAAAGAGCAATCTATGTGGCAGAGCAAGCTGAGCAACAAGCTCAAGCAGACATTAATCGCGCCCAAGGTAAGGCTGAAGCCCAAAGACTGCTGGCTGAAACTCTAAAAGCACAGGGAGGTGAGCTAGTCCTTCAAAAGGAAGCAATCGAAGCCTGGAGAGAAGGCGGTGCACAGATGCCAAAAGTCCTGGTTATGGGAGGCGACTCTAATAGTAGTGTCCCCTTCCTCTTTAACTTAGGTGAAATACAAGAGTAGACATTCGCTCCTTGATGATTGGGAAGAAAGGTTGAAGTGTGAAGTTTGCAGGATGAAGGCTGAAAAAATTCTGCAGTATGAAGGATGAGGGCTGAAATAGTTTGAAGGTTAATCCTATGAGCGCTTGCCTAATTTTTATACTTCATACTTCATATCTTCATCAGGGCTATTTCATTCTAAAAATTGCCCAAAGGCGATCAAGTTTTTTTGGGTATTGATATCATGTCCGGTTACATCGATCCTGTAAACGTAGGGTGGGCAGGAGCAAAGACTTTACTATTTAGCTTAAGTATTCCTACTGACACCTGCCCACCTTATTAATATAAAAGCAATTAAAGCACAAACGATACTAACAATTACAAACCAGGTAAAAGGATGAAGTTGATTTGATGCTTTTGGTTGCCAAGGGAAATAGATGGGATTATCTGCGGTTACTTGCCCTGAGCTTGATGCTACTATTCCACCTACGGCAATTCCTGCACCTACGGCAGTGAGAGTAATTTGTAATTGGCGATCGCTTTTTTCTTTGTCTTTTTGTTGAATGCGATCTCGATCTGCTTGGTCTATTTCTACTCTTCCTCTAATGGCGTTTAAAGCTTGTTCTAATAGTTCTGTACCATATTTAAAATATCCTAGATCGGCCTGTAGTTGCTCTCTAAATAAGTGACAGTCTTCTTGCAAAAATGTCTCTAACAAGCTGATGTTATTACCCGGAAATTGACTAGAAATATTATTTAATTCTCTTTGATAGTTTTGAATGTTGATTTCAATGGTTAATCGATAATTATCTAAGCCACGAATTAGGTTTGAATATTCTCGGTGCTGATTAGGAATATCTTTAATATATTGTTTAAATTGATTTAGTTCTGCTTCTGATAAATTTTTCTTAACAGGCATTACCTGAAATATCTCATCTAGATAAGGCTCTAGATTTTGATATTCTTCAGCAATTTTTTGATACACTTGACGACTATCTTGATAAGCTTGGATGATTTTGTTACGGTAAGCGAATAAATTAATCAGGTTTTGATAAGTATATTGGAATTTTTGATCGGTTTCTGGTTCACAAAATATCCATACTAATACATGACAATATCCTTCTCTTTGACTGGGGAAACCATATTCAAAAATAGGGCTATTAAATAATTCTCCAGCTTGATTAAATTCGGGGAAAAGACTATATTGATTAACAAAGTTTTCTAAACATTGGTCAGCCAGTTCTCTTAATTCTTGTAAGTTGGGTGTAGTTTTCCAGATTTGCCATTTATTTTCTGGAGTGTACCACAGAGTTAATAGTAAAGTTTGACCGAGAGAACTACCTATATTTTGGGGGAGAAAACAGCCGTCAGGATTAAGGTATTGAAAGAATTGGAGACTGACAGGTTGAGTTTTTTCTTCTTCTGTTGGTGAGGTGATTTCTTTTTCAGGGCGACGTAAATTTAAGCAGAGAATGTAGGTATCATGGAGAGGAAGGGGATAGGCAAACCCGGTAATTTTTAATTGTTCATTATCTAATGTAATTTCACTCTCTAATTTAAGTAAAATATCTTGAGGATTAGTTATTTTTAGTAGATCAACTCGATAGCCTTTTCTTTCCTCAATATTGAGAGTTGATTCTATGTTAAATTTCGTGAATATTTCTTGACATTCACGCCACAGTAATTGATCATCTTCTTCCTTGGCTAGATGAAAAGCAAATAAATGAACATTGGGAGCATATACTTTAAGATGTTTGGTTTTTGGTTTTTGGTTCATCTGGGAGTAGTGTATTTTCTCAAGAGCTTTGACATCAAGTGCGGTTTTGGTAGCTGCTTGTTTGGCGAGAATATCATTGTGTGGATGGAAGATTTGGCTAATGTTTTCAACCTCGATGTCGGTGTAGAAAAGGTCTTCGGTGGGGTTTTGGATACCAAAGAGCTTGGTTGATTCTTGTCGTTGTCGTTTTTTTATTAGTTGTAGCAGTTGGCAACTGGGGGCATATTGTACTTGTTCAAAATGGTCGAGAAGGCATTTCTCGTCGGCTAGGGGTAGAGCGTCGAGAGGTAGTAGATGTAAATAAAGATGAGGGATAAGGATTATTTGGCTGTAATTTTCTTTCAGGGGGGAGATTATCTCGTCTAGATGCAGAATTTGGGCAAACTTGCGGAGAAAAGATGGTAGTTGAGTTCGCCAGTCTTCTTTATTCGTAACATACAGAACCAGATAGTCTTTCATCTGGTTAATTAATTCATCTAGAGAAGTAAAGCGTTCAACTAAAGGTTGCTCGCTATTTTTGGTGGTAATAAAGGTAAAAATTTCCTCTCCTGTGATATACCATTGAATTATGGCAGTACGATCATCAGCTAACTCTTGAATCTCATTAAAGGGAATGGGTTCAACTTTTTGGGTAATCTCAAATTCAGGATCTATGGAGTTGATGTCATCCTTAATTAATTTGTTTAGCTGTTGCTTTAGTTTATTAAGTTGAGTGGTATCTGGGATTGCGGGGGATGGGGTTGGTACGGATTGACCAACTTGTATTAAGTTTGACCTTATGTCAGAAGGATTAATTTGAGTTGGGTTGAATAACTTTCTCTGTTCGATGAGAATTTCCTGACGCAGACGATCTAATTCTTCAAGTGTCTCTTGGGGAATGTCGCCTTTAGGATAAAGGTCACGGATGGCTATTAGGTCTACTAGGTTGCGGGTTTTGCTGCGTTCTGCATATTCTATTGCTTTGTCGTATTGTTTTAGTTGGACGTAACATTGGATAATATGGACAAATACTCCTATATTTTCAGCAATAATTTCTTGTTTTCTGTTTTCATCAATGGATAATGAACGAATATCTTCTACGATTTCTACGGCAATTTGATAGCTTTCGATGGCAAGTTCCCAGTTTCCGGCTGTAAACTCAGTGTAGCCCAGGTTCAGTCTAGCTCCGAAGCATTGTATCGGCATAGTGGTGGGGGTGGCAATTTTTAGGCAGTTTTTAAAGTTCTGAATTGCTTTAGGAATCTGTTGTAGTTTGCGGTAAGCATTACCCAAAAAATTAAGGGATTGAGCTTCACCATTTCTATCCCCTATTTCCCTTTGAATAGTAAGACTCTGCTGATGGAATTCAATCGCCTTGTTGTCTTGTCCTAGTGATTCGTAAGCATTACCCAAACAATTGAGGGATTGAGCTTCACCATTTCTATCCCCTATTTCCCTTTGAATAGTAAGACTCTGCTGATGGAATTCAATCGCCTTGTTATATTGTCCTAGTGAAAAGTAAGCTATACCCAAATTACCTATGGAAGCAGCTTCACCATTTCTATCGCCTATTTCCCTGGCAATAGTAAGACTCTGATGATTGAATTCAATCGCCTTGGGGTATTGTCCCAGGTTTTGGCAGACTAAACCCAAATTATTAAGGGAACTAGCTTCACATTGTTTATCCCCTATTTCCCTTGCAATAGTAAGACTCTGCTGATTGAGTTCAATCGCCTTGGGGTATTGTCCCAGGTTTTTGTAAGCTATCCCCAAATTACTGAGGGAATTAGCTTCACCTTTTCTATCGTCTATTTCCCTGGCAATGGTAAGACTCTGCTGATATAAATCAATCGCCTTGGGGTATTGTCCCAGTGATATGTAAGCATTACCCAAAGCAATGAGAGATGCCGCTTCACATTGTCTATTCCCTATTTTTCTTGCAATAGTTAGTGCTTTTTCCCAAGACTGTAAAGCTGCTGGAAATTGACTTGTCTGAAACTGCTGAATTCCTAGATTAAACAACCTATCTGCTTCTGCTTGACCTGGTGACTGTATTGGCAAATTTTCCAGATTCTCACTCAACAGACGAGCAAGCTCAGTCAGAAATTCAGCAGATAAGTGATCGCCTCTTTCTCCCAACACCCCTGCTACTTGTCTCATCATCTGCACCAACCCCGCATCGACCAATTCCCGGTTGGCGTTCAAAACCTGCTGGACTTCCTCAACGCTCGGACAACTCAGCAACGCATGGATTAACTGGATATAAGCTTGATAGCGATCGCCCCGATCTGGTTTACTCATTTGTCAATTCCACCTCAAAAAAACCCTTTATTTCCTGCTGCTACTGCCAAGGTGAATATAGCTAGACACAGTTGTAGCGAATGTCTTTTTCCTTGCCTTCGTCACCTATCCTACCATTTAGAATAAAACAGCCCTGTATCTTCATAATTTGTTATAAGTAGGTTCGTCAAATTAATTAGAAAATGGTTGAGAGAGGCAACAGGCAACAGGCAACAGGCAACAGGCAACAGGGAATAGCTAACAGGGAATAGCTAACCCTAACACCTAACACCTAACACCTAACACCTAACACCTCATCCGGGTTTTATATTTATTTTTGCCCACCTACTTATGTTTGCCAGTTTTATCCCGCCGGAAGCTGAGAATTTGAGTGAATCGACATCCATCGCTCTCCTCCAAAATATTGAGCGTCAGTTCATTGCTACGCCTTTAAGTACGCAACCAGTAGCAACCACTTATGTTAATCAGGGAAGTGGGGGAACACCGATTCTCTTGCTGCACGGTTTTGATAGTTCCGTACTGGAATTTCGCCGCCTGCTACCCCTGCTTGGTGCCGAAAATGAGACTTGGGCAGTAGATCTATTGGGATTTGGCTTTACAGAGCGAAATTCTAGGCTACCGTTTGGGGCGATGGCAATCAAAACCCATCTCTATTATTTCTGGAAAACCCTGATCCAACAGCCTGTGATTTTGGTTGGTGCTTCAATGGGGGGTGCAGCAGCCATTGATTTTACTCTCACTTATCCAGAGGTGGTGGAAAATTTGGTGCTACTTGACAGCGCTGGTTTCTCCAATCCTCCAATCAATAAGAAGTTGATGTTTCCGCCCCTTGACTACCTCGCAACAGAATTTCTGCGTCACCCCAAGGTGCGCGAAAACATCAGTCGTACTGCATACTACAACAAGAGCCTGGCAACCCTCGATGCTCACCTATGTGCAGCTTTGCATCTGAAGTTGCCCAATTGGAATCAAGCTTTGATTGCTTTTACTAAGAGTGGGGGCTATGGCTCTTGTGCCGCTCAACTGGGGCAAATTCACCAGCCGACATTAATTGTGTGGGGGACAGAGGACAAGATTTTGGGAACCAAGGATGCCTATAAGTTTGAACGGGCGATCGCACACAGCAAACTTTTCTGGATTAAAGACTGTGGTCATCTCCCCCACCTGGAACAGCCTCAGGTTACCGCTGAGCAGATTCTCGACTTACAAAGGTTTTGACCAAAAAAGGCAGAAGGCTCCAGGGCAGGAGGCAGGAGGAAAATTCGACGGCCGTTTATTCTTGAGTAATTATCCCTCAATCATCCCAAATCGGCTGTAAATCCAACACAAATCCAGGTAAGATATCCTCACCTGATAAGGTAGTGGGAGACTGCAGCACCTCAACCTCTTGGTTAGGACGATAGATTTCCACCGCCCGCTTTTTGGGATTAATCAACCAACCCAAGCGCAGTCCATTGTCGAGGTACTCCTGCATCTTCTCCTGGGCATCTTCCAACTCATCGGACTCTGACACCAGTTCCACGGCAAAGTCGGGACACAGGGGCAGAAATTTCTGGCGCTGTTCCTGAGTGAGTGCTTCCCAGCGTTCCCTTCTTACCCAACTGGCATCCGGGGAGCGTGTTGCGCCATTAGGAAGTCGAAAACCGGTCGAAGAATCAAACGCCTTACCCAAGCGATTTTGACGATTCCAATTCCCTAAATCAATGTAAAGCTCAAAGTTGCGGTTGCCCGTTTCACCCCCAGTAGGCGGCATGATAATTAATTCTCCCGATTCAGTTAATTCCAAACGCACATCTCGGTTAGCCTCAGCGAGTTTTTCAAACTGCTCGTCGGTAAGTTTGAGAACTGGGGGCAAGTTTAGGGTTACAGCACTCATAAAAACCTCACGGGTAGTGTGGAAACCCTCGTTTTTAAACGAGGAAGGAACACAACACGGGGACTACTCGCTTCGCTCAAAGTCAAAAGTCAAAAGTCAAAAGTCAAAAGGATCAATTCTACTTTTGCCTTTTGCCTTTTGCCTTTTGCCTTCCCCGAAGGGACGAGTCCAGTCCGTTAATCTTTTCCTCTAGTCGGGCAACCCGACCCTCAATTTTTTCATCCAGCCGCTTGATTTCCCCCCTGACAGACTCGAATCCGACGTCCATCTTTTTCTCTAACTCGGACACAGAGAGGAGGATTAATTCTTTTAGTTCTTGATTGGTTGGTTCACTCATCAGTTATCAGTCATAGGTCAGTTGCTGTAGTTGTTAATTAGTTAGAAAAAAACCAGTGAGATGAGTTTGAGAAAAGTAATAAAGTCAAAAGAATTAGATTAGTTTGCTGGTGGGATTGAGATACAAGCAAAGTTGTTTTGGCTGTGATGGCGGCGTATTTGCTGTAGGACGTGTGTCACTGGTGTCACTCTGACTGGGGTAAAGCTGCGATCGCTGTTCTACATAGGCAAAGTACACCAAGGGATTCCATCTTTATCCTGCTCTCAGTTCTTTGCGAAAGTTGTATTCAATGAGGTCAGTTGGAGTAATTATTTTTTCTGAATCTTTGGCAAGTTCATTTAGCCCGTCACACAGTTTAGTCAAGCGTAACCCGTCAATCCTAGGCATTGTTCTAGCCTTTCTAAGGTTAGAGATTGCATTATTACTAACCCCCATAAATTCCGCTAAGTCATTGCCTTTTATGCGATACCGAGCCATCACTTCGTTAAGTCTCCATCTAATCAAGGTCTGACTCATATAACTTTAGCCTTAGACTATTTATTTCTAAGGGTAACACAAAATATTCAATGTTTAAATTGTAAATTTATGTGAAAAATAGCTTCTTACAGGCTAAACCTGTAATTTTATGATTATAAGTTGGAAAGAGACGAGACACTCCAAGCCCTGGTTGACTGACAAAAGTCGGAACAAAAAGGCTGAAATCCAGATAGAGAAATTTTAAAGATTCTGTTAATATTGTTACCAAATAAGGAGCCTTAGAGAAGAACACAAGTCATGACCCAAACCCGATCCCAGAAAAAAGTTGTCGTTGCCCCATCCATCCTTTCAGCTGACTTCAGTCGGCTTGGAGAAGAAATTAAAACCGTAGACGCCGCTGGTGCTGATTGGATTCACGTTGACGTGATGGATGGTCGGTTTGTCCCAAACATCACCATTGGTCCTCTGATTGTCCAGGCAATTCGCCCTGTCACGAAAAAAATCCTGGATGTCCACCTGATGATTGTGGAACCAGAAAAGTATGTAGAAGGTTTTGCTAAAGCTGGAGCAGATATTATCTCTGTTCACGCAGAGCATAACGCCTCTCCACACCTGCACCGCACCCTTGGTCAAATTCGGGAACTAGGCAAACAAGCAGGAGTTGTTCTCAATCCCTCTACACCGCTAGAGCTGATTAAATATGTGCTAGAGCTGTGCGACCTGGTTTTGATTATGAGCGTCAACCCTGGCTTTGGCGGTCAAAGTTTTATCCCTGCTGTTGTGCCCAAAATCCGCAAGCTGCGTCAGATGTGCGATGAGCGGGGACTTGACCCCTGGATTGAAGTAGATGGCGGACTAAAGCCAGCTAATACCTGGCAAGTTTTGGAAGCGGGAGCGAATGCGATTGTCGCTGGTTCTGCTGTGTTTAAGGCTCCTGATTATGCTGAAGCGATTGAAGGAATTCGTAACAGTAAGCGTCCCGTACCGGATTTAGTGACGGTTTAACAATGATACTATGTCCGATGGCATCGGCATTGTCTAAAATCTTGTAAGGTGGGCAGGTTCGGTAGGAATACTTAAGCTAAACAGTAAAGTCTTTGCTCCTGCCACCCTACGTTTACAGGATCGATGTAACCGGACATGATATGAGAAAGGCGATCCAGCTCTGGATCGCCTTATTTATTGAGCGAGGGATTTTCTCAGCTTTTAATGCCAAAAGTGCATTTAATAAATGCTTTATTTTCATGAATAAGACTGTTTTGTTACAAAAAATACAAAATTTACCCATCTTCGCGGATGAATATAGGGTGCAGACTACATAAATACAACATTTAAGCAAATAAATTTCATACACACGAAGAGCAATAACTGTATTGTTGCAAAACGAGAAACGATAAAAGCCAGAATTTCAGGAGAATTAACCAGTGGTACAAGCAGTCAAACCAGCCAAAAACCAAAAATTGAACAAGTTTGAGAAATTCAAAGCGGAAAAAGACGGATTGAAGGTAAAAGAAGAGCTTGAACATTTTGCCCAGATAGGCTGGGAAGCCATGGACAAAACCGACCTCGAGCAGCGGCTTAAGTGGTTAGGGATATTCTACCGCCCCGTGACTCCCGGCAAATTTATGCTGCGGATGCGCACCCCCAACGGCACTCTCACTAGCCACAAAATGCGAGTTCTAGCTGAGATTGTTCAGCGCTACGGTGATGATGGTAGCGCCGACATTACCACTAGACAGAATATTCAGCTGCGGGGAATTCGCATAGAAGATGTGCCAGATATTTTCCAACGTCTCAAAGATGCTGGTATGACATCGGTTCAGTCTGGGATGGATAACGTCCGCAACATCACCGGATCGCCTATGGCGGGTATTGATGGCAATGAGTTGATTGATACCCGGGAGCTGGTGCAGAAAGTGCAGGACATGATTACTAACAACAGCGAGGGAAATTATGAGTTTACCAACTTACCTCGCAAATTCAATATTGCCATTGAGGGCAGTCGGGATAACTCAGTCCACGCTGAAATTAACGACATTGCCTTCGTACCAGCCTATAAAGATGGACAATTGGGCTTCAATGTTCTTGTCGGTGGCTTCTTTTCCGCTAAGCGTTGTGCAGCAGCAGTGCCTTTGAATGCTTGGGTGCCTCCCAACGACGATGTAGTTAACCTGTGCAGAGCAATTTTAACCGTGTATCGCGACCACGGTTTGCGTGCCAATAGGCAAAAGGCACGGATGATGTGGTTGATTGATGAGTGGGGCATCGACAAGTTCCAAGCAATGGTAGAACAACAGTTTGGTCGTCCCCTAACAACTGCCGCTGAAAAAGACGAAATCGACTGGGATAAGCGGGACCACATCGGCGTTTTTCCACAAAAGCAACCGGGACTGAACTATGTCGGCATGCACGTCCCTGTCGGACGACTGTATGCTCAGGATATGTTTGACCTAGCGCGGTTGGCTGAAGTGTACGGCGATGGAGAAATCCGCCTCACGGTGGAACAAAATGCGATCATACCCCACATTGCTGATGCCAATCTCGATGTCTTCTTAGCTGAACCGCTACTGGAGAAGTTTTCCGTCAACCCCAAACCCTTAGAACAGGCATTGGTTTCTTGCACTGGCTCTCAGTTTTGTAACTTTGCCTTGATTGAAACCAAAAATCGGGCATTGACGTTAATCAGAGCCTTGGAAGAGGAATTAGAAATGCCTCGCCCAGTGCGGATTCATTGGACTGGTTGCCCCAATTCCTGTGGTCAGCCACAAGTGGCTGATATCGGGCTGATGGGAACTAAGGTACGCAAAAACGGCAAATCTGTCGAAGGTGTTGATCTGTATATGGGTGGTAAAGTCGGAAAAGATGCCCAACTTGGCGCCTGTGTGCAGAAGGGAATAGCTTGTGAGGATTTAATGCCAGTTTTGCGCAATTTACTAATTGAGAATTTTGGTGCCAAACCAAGACAAAATTAGTTGAGGTTGTGCGGAAGGGGCGCTAATCATAGTCATTAGTCGTTAGTCATTAGTTACTAAGGACTAATGACTTTACCCTTTTTTTGATTATAGTTGAAGTGTTAGTTAGATTGATATTTGAAGCGAAATTGCGGCATGGGATATGATTAATATGGTTGCCTCTTAATCCAAGTCAGACTAATGCCTATTCAACAAATAAGTACAGAGTATATTGCTATAGATCCTGACTATTGTTGTGGTAAACCCCGCATTGTTGGGACAAGAATACCTGTTGCTGCTATTGCTGAGATGTATTTGGAGATGGGACAATCTCTAGAAGAAATTGCCGTCAAGTACGATTTGTCCTTAGCTGCTGTTCATGGGGCAATGGCATACTACTACGATCATCGGGAAGAAATTGACCGTCACAGTCTTGAAACTGAGAAAATTGTTGAAGAAATGAAGCGTAATAGTGCCCCATCAAAATTTCAGGAAAGGTGGAGAGAGATAAGGGGTGAAGGATAAAATTCGCTTTCACCCGTAGCCTACCAGAACCAAGCACTCTAGCTGTGTTAAGATTTATTAATACCCTGAGATTGCTATACAACTTTCAGTGAACCAGAGCTAGGTATAGAGGAAAGTTTTTTCGGGCTGATTCGATTGTGAAGACAAAGAGGTAGTCACCATGACCCCAGCAAAACAAAGTTTTTTAAGCTTTGACGATTATCTCTGCTATGACGATGGGACGGATAAGCTGTACGAGCTATTCAACGGAGAATTAATCGAGGTGCCACCAGAATCAGGGGAAAATGTCCAGATTGCCAATCGTCTTTTTCTACAATTCGCGTTGCTGCTGGGCACCGACTGGGTTAGAGGACACGGACTAGAACTCGAAGTACGGGGGGAACCAAAAAACCGTTACCCCGACTTAACCATTATTCGAGATGAGCACGTCCAGCAGTTAAAGCAGCGCAACACTATCCGGCTCTCGATGGCTCCCCCGCTGCTGGTGATTGAGGTGGTGAGCCCCGGTGAGCTGCAGCGGGAGCGCGACTACATCGCCAAGCGGCAACAATACCAGGATCTTGGCATTCCCGAATACTGGATCGTAGATCCCGAAGCCCAAATGGTAACAGTCCTGGAACAGCAAGGCATGGTCTATGCAGAACTGGGTGTGTTCCGGGGGAGCGAGGGTATTATTTCACCCACGTTCAGGGAACTAGCGCTGACGGCTGAGCAAGTGTTTGGGCAGCGGCTGTAGGATCAATTATGCCATTTCCACTGCGATCGCAGGACGGCTCGTCCCCCAATACTGCTCGGTTAAGAAAAGTTGTCGGTTGATACTGAATCCGGATCTAAAACCCCCTTTATCAATTTGTTGTCTTTTTCTTCTCCTGCTCCCCCTGCTCCCCCTGCTTCCCCTGCTTCCCCTGCTCCCCCCTCTCCGTTCCCTGTTCCCTGATCCGAAGTTCCCTGTTCCCTGTTCCATGCAAAAACAAAATTTATATTATGTATTTTATGCATAATAATTAAATTATTGTAACAAAATATACTAATTTATCGATTCAATAGTGTGATTCTTATAACAGAAATAAAGAGGAAATTGACTCAACAGTTCTCCTCATTCCCCGTTATATCTGTGTTCAAACAGATAAATACCCAAAGAATAATGAATTCGATTAGGCAAGTTGAACATCTTATCTCAAATCACCAAGCTAATATCGGCAATCAAGAGAAAATTTAACTCATCCTAAAGAGAGATTTATCGAGTTCAATTATTAATTTTGGTACATATCACTACTCAAGATTTTTCTGGAGGAAGGTAACAAATGCTCGGAGAAATGTGGTCATTTCGTGGTAGGTATAAAATCCTGCACATGACTTGGTTTGCATTCTTTCTTTCATTTGTGGTTTGGTTTAACTTAGCTCCCTTAGCCACACAAGTGAAAGCAGACTTCGGTTTAGAAGTCGGTCAAATCAGAACAATCGCTATTTGTAACGTTGCCCTAACGGTGCCAGCTCGCATCATGATTGGGATGCTCTTGGACAAATATGGTCCAAGAATTACCTATTCACTGCTGCTGATTTATGCAGCGATTCCCTGTATCATCTTCGCTCTGGCACAGAACTTTAGCCAGTTGGTGATTAGCCGCTTGTTACTGAGTATTGTCGGTGCAGGTTTCGTTATTGGCATCCGTATGGTTGCTGAATGGTTCCCTCCTAAAGAGATTGGTTTGGCCGAAGGAATTTATGGAGGCTGGGGGAATTTTGGTTCTGCAGCAGCGGCTTTTACTCTGCCTGTAATTGGTGGATGGCTAGCCTTTGGCGGTGGTGGTCTTAACTGGCGCGTCTGTATCGCTGGGACAGGCATCATTGCGGCTCTCTACGGTATCCTGTACTTCTTCAACGTCGAAGATACTCCCCCTGGTAAGGTTTATCAGAAACCAAAGAGCGCCAGAGGAATGGAAGTCACTACAAAGAGAGACTTCTGGTTCCTAATGCTGATGAATGTTCCCCTATCAGGGATTCTGATGGTTCTGGCTTGGCGCTTGAAGAAAGTCGGTTTCTACGATCAAAATACACTCTATATAGTCCTGGCTTGCCTAGTCGGCTTGTATCTATTCCAAGCATATAATTGCTGGAGTGTGAACAAGGATTTAATGACAGGGAAGAAGCGCTATCCTGCCGAAGATCGCTACAATTTCTCTCAGGTGGCAATTCTGGAGTTGACTTACATTGTTAACTTTGGTTCTGAACTAGCCGTTGTTTCGATGCTCCCGGCTTTCTTTGAGGGAACTTTCGCTCTATCCAAGGCTCAAGCAGGGATGATTGCTGCTAGTTATGCCTTCATGAACCTGATGTCTCGTCCCGGTGGCGGCTTAATTTCTGACAAAATGGGTAGCCGCAAGAATACTATGGCAGTGTTAACTGCTGGTATAGGGATTGGCTATCTGATGATGGGTGGTGTCAATAGTGGTTGGTGGCTTCCTGGTGCAGTGCTACTAACGATGGCTTGCTCCTTCTTTGTCCAAGCAGGAGAAGGTTCCACCTTTGCCATTGTGCCTCTGGTGAAGCGGCGCGTAACGGGTCAGGTTGCTGGTAATGTTGGCGCTTATGGGAATGTCGGTGCTGTGGCCTACCTCACTATCTTTAGCTTATTACCTGAATGGTTGAGTGGTGGTGGAGAGGTTACACCAGCAGTCATTGCTCAGGCTAACACAGTCTTCTTCCAAGTTATGGGAATCTGTGCTTTAATTGTTGCTTTCTTTTGCTGGTTCTTCCTCAAGGAACCTAAGGGTTCATTTGCTGAACACCATGAAGGTGAAGAAGAATACGCTAAGGGTGCAGTGGAAACTGAACAAGTTATCAGATAGCGCTGCTGTTTAGGGATTTTTTAGGATAGGAATCAAAATGACATAGTCTTAGATTCCTACCAGAAAATCCTTGTCCTCCTTCTACTAAGTTTCATTTATTAATAATCTTCATGCATTAAATGCATGAAGATTATGCTAAAAAAAGTTAGAAATAAATTATTTTGTATTCAAAAATACAGTTTCCGAAAAAAAATCGACACATCATCTATATATAGTCTTATAAAAAAAACATCTCTAGCTGTTATATATAATGACTGACTCAGTTAAAACACAATGTCCTTACTGTGGCGTTGGCTGCGGTCTGGAAGTATCGCCTCCCGCTCAATCTGGTAGGGGAACTCATCGAGACAGTCAAGGAAATCCAATCTGGAAAGTGATGGGCGATCGCTCCCATCCCTCCAGTAAAGGCATGGTCTGTGTCAAAGGCGCAACTATTAGTGAATCCCTAGACAAAAACCGCCTCAAATATCCCATGATGAGGGATTCCCTCTCTGAGCAATTCCGTCGGGTGAGTTGGGACGAAGCCCTAGATAGAATCGTCAATCGCATTCAAACTGTGCGCTTCACCCAGGGCTCAGAGGCAATTTGCATGTATGGTTCCGGTCAATTCCTCACCGAAGATTATTATATTGCCCAGAAATTGCTCAAAGGCTGCCTGGGTACCAATAACTTCGATGCCAATTCCCGCCTCTGTATGTCCTCAGCAGTGGCTGGCTATATTCAAAGTTTTGGCTCCGATGGTCCCCCCTGTTGCTACGATGACCTAGAACTAACAGACTGTGCCTTTTTAATTGGCACTAATACCGCAGAGTGTCACCCCATTGTTTTCAACCGCCTGCGCAAGCACCACAAACGCAATCGCAAGGTGAAAATGATTGTGGTTGACCCCCGTCGCACCCAGACGGCTGAAGCAGCAGACCTGCATCTGGCGATTAAACCCGGTACAGATATTGACTTACTCAATGGTATCGCCCACCTACTGATGCGCTGGAATAAAATTGACACCCTCTTCATCGACGACTGTACTAAGAACTTCCCAGCCTACGCCGAGGTGATTCGCCACTATACACCAGAATTAGTATCCCGCAAGTGCGGCATACGTATAGATCACCTAGAGCAAGCAGCTCGTTATTGGGGAGAGTCGAAGCGTGTCCTGTCCCTGTGGTCGATGGGGGTGAATCAGTCTTCAGAAGGGACGGCTAAGGTGCGCACGATTATTAATCTGCACCTGATGACTGGAGACATTGGAAAACCCGGTGCAGGACCATTTTCCCTCACCGGACAGCCCAATGCTATGGGAGGAAGGGAAGCAGGGGGACTGTCCCACATCCTACCCGGTTATCGTGTGGTGAAGAATCCCCAACATCGAGCCGAGGTAGAGCAGTTGTGGGGACTTAAGCCCGGGCAAATTTCTCCCCATCCCGGTCGCGATGCCTGGAGTATGATTACAGGTTTAGAAACAGGTGAAGTTGGTTTGTTGTGGATTGCTGCTACTAACCCGGCGGTGAGTATGCCGGATTTGGAACGCACCAAAGCAGCGCTTTTGAAGTCCCCCTTCACGGTTTATCAGGATGCCTATTATCCCACCGAAACCGCAGCCTATGCCCATGTTTTGTTACCTGCGGCTCAGTGGAGTGAGAAAACAGGGACCATGACTAACTCCGAGCGAGTTGTCACCCTTTGTCCTCAGTTCCGCTATCGACCAGGGGAAGCAAGAGCTGACTGGGAAATTTTTGCTGAAGTGGGTCGTCGCTTAGGCTTTACGAAGGAGTTTGACTTTGCTGATTCTGCCGCTGTCCATAGGGAATTTATCCAATTGACCCGGGGACGCCCCTGCGATCAGACTGGGATTAGTTATGAGCGGTTGCGCTCGAAAGGTCCAATTCAGTGGCCTTGTCCCGATGAGAGAGAGGAAGAGGGGGAGACGGGAACAGAGGGAGAAATGTCCTCTTCCCAATCTGGAATTTTCTCTTCTCTGATGAAGGGTAAGGGTGAAAAGAAGAGTGAAAAGCTTGAAGGGAAGCGTCTATATACAGATTTGCGTTTCAATACTCCTGATGGACGGGCAAGGTTTGGAGCTTTCCATTCCCAGGGACTGGCGGAACCGACAAATGAGGATTATCCTTTTGTGTTGACCACGGGTAGACTCTACGGTCACTGGCACACTCTCACTCGCACGGGGCGAATTGAGAAAACAACTAAGATGCATCCCAATCCTTTTATCGAAATTCACCCCCGGAATGCAAAAAAATTGGGGATTGAAGATGATAGTTGGGTAGAGGTGCGATCGCGTCGAGGGACTGGGCGTTTTCCGGCGAAAGTCACCAAAGCTATTGCTCCTGGGACTGTTTTTGTGCCAATGCACTGGGGTGCTTTGTGGGCGGACGATGCAGAAGCCAATGTCCTCACTCATCCAGAAGCTTGTCCAGTTTCCCTGGAACCGGAATTAAAAGCTTGTGCGGTGCAGTTGGTGCCTATTGCCTCTCTCCAAGAGAACTCCAAAGACCAGCCTCACCGGGAATCGCTGGTGCCTGAGTTTGCGTCTGTGCCAGCGTTGAACCGTAAATAATGGGAATTGACCCCAGAACAAAGGAACCCAAAACAATCAGAAGGAGCATCCTGATGGGATGAGCGTGTTCTCTTATTAATGCTTGAGAACCTTCAGAGGAAATGAAATGAGATTGTCCGTTGTTTCCGAATTCTTGTGTGTTCATAACTCAAATGTTTCCCTTGCACTGAATCAATTCTATAGATATTGGGAAAACTGTAGCGGTTTTTACTGTTTTTCTTGAGAAAAAGTAACATAATTTACAGAATTTTCAGGAAGATGTGCAAAAGTTCACAGTTTGACGGATAATTTTGAAGTGTGATAGCTTGTGTGTTAAAATGGAAAGCTTTTTTCAATTCGAGGCAGATTTTGTGGATTCTCTGCGCTGCATCCCCATGCAGGTGCGGATGAAACTGGATACCTGTGGGGTGAAGCTAAAGCTATCTCACTGGCACAAGTTTAACCAGCAAGAGCGTCAAGCCTTGGTGGATATGCAATGCACAACAGTTGAAGAAAGTCAAGCTTATCGGGAATTTCTACAAAGTCTGGTGGTAGAAAAGACGGGATCACCTGCGGGGGAACTGACAGTTGAGGATAATCCCCCCTGGATGGATGGGACTACTGTCTCCAGTAATATCCAGGAAAAGGCAGCAGAATTTGGAGTTAACATTACAGTAGAACAGTGGGGGGCACTGACTTCCTTGCAACGCTTTGCTTTAATTAAACTGAGTCGCCCCAGTCACGAAAATAAGAACTTTTTACCTGCGCTCAAGGAATTTGAGTTGGTTTAGCCGTGGCAAATCAAAACATATATAAAACGATCAGAACCCTTACCCCCTGTCCCCTGTTGCCTGTTGCCTTCCTTCGTTGCCTGTTCCCTATTCCCTATTTCCTGTTGCCTGTTGCCTTTTGAGTAGGGTTTTGATTCATAACCGAAATAGGATTGCTATATGTGAGAAATCGAAGTCAGCTTTTTGCTAAACTTGCCATTATCCCTTGATAGTTACACTAACGGTTATGGTTACTGCTCAAGTTGCTTCTCCTCCCCTAGTTGAAATCGCCCAACAAACCCGCCAAGCAGCGCGTCAGTTAGCGGTACTGTCTGGGGCGGATCGGAATCAAGCCATAGAAGCGATCGCCCAAGCCTTAGAAGCCGCAGCACCAAAAATCATTGCAGCCAACGAAGCGGACTGCAATGCCGCAAAGGCAGATGGCATTCCTAAAGCCCTGTATGCGCGGTTAAAATTGGGCGAGACAAAACTGAAAGCCGCCATTGCAGGTGTGCGAGATGTGGGCAAATTACCGGATCCAGTTGGTGCAATCCAAATTCATAGGGAATTAGATGAAGGATTAATTCTCAAGCGGGTTACCTGCCCCCTGGGGGTATTGGGAATAATTTTTGAAGCTCGTCCTGAAGCCTTAATTCAAATTACCAGCCTGGCGATTAAATCCGGTAACGGCGTGATTCTCAAAGGTGGTAAAGAAGCCACTCGCTCTTGTCAAGCTTTGGTAAAAGTCATTCACCAGGGATTAGGGAAAACAAAAGTTAATCCCGCAGCGGTGCAATTGCTGACAACTAGAGAAGAAATACGGGCATTGTTAGAATTAGACGAATACGTTGACTTGATTATTCCCAGAGGTTCTAATTCTTTTGTCCGCTACGTGCAGGAAAATACTCGCATTCCCGTATTAGGACATGCCGATGGGATTTGTCATCTTTATATCGACAAAGGGGCTCAGATGGAGAAGGCGATAGAAATTGCGGTGGATGCTAAAACCCAGTATCCCGCTGCTTGCAATGCTATTGAGACAATGTTGGTGCATCAAGCGATCGCCCGAGAATTCTTGCCCAAAGTGGCAGCAGCCCTGGAAGCACACAAGGTAGAATTGCGAGGAGATGAGGGAACCCGCGAGTTTCTGGATATTCCCGCCGCTACAGAAGAGGATTGGAAGACAGAATACAGCGATTTGATTTTATCAATTAAGGTAGTGGATTCCCTCGAAGCAGCGATCGCCCACATCAACACCTACGGTTCAAAGCATACCGATGCCATTGTCACCGAAGACAGCAGCGCCGCCGAAACCTTCCTCAACCAAATAGATGCTGCTGGAGTTTTCCACAACTGTTCCACCCGCTTTTCCGATGGCTTCCGCTACGGCTTTGGGGCAGAAGTAGGGATTAGCACCCAACAAATGCCTCCACGTGGTCCTGTAGGCTTAGAAGGACTCGTTACCTACAAATACCAAATTACAGGTAATGGTCACATCGCCGCTACCTATACAGGTGCTAACGCCAAATCCTTTACGCACCGGAATTTGTAATCGTGTTGATGGAGGATCAGGAGATCTGTCTACAAACAAAAAATATCTGAAGGGATCTAAAGCTCAATGAAGCAAAAGGTTTTGCTAGATAAAGGACCATGAGAAAATTAGCCATCACCAGCAGTATTGGGTAGGGTGGGCATTGCAGTAAGGGATTGTCGGTGCCCAAAGAGTGAATTTTTGGTTGGCAATGCCCACCATCCCAGGGTGAAGGGTTGAGTCTGGTGGGCATTGCCCATTGTGACTCTTTGGGTAAATCTTCCAATTGACACCCCAATACCCACCCTACAAAACTACAAAGAGCGATCGCTTAACCATTCCTAATAAAATACCTCTCCCCGTTAGCAAGAACTGACAATATTTTCAGACTTTGATTGGCATGAGGCTATATTTTTGATATTACACATAACAGATGCGGTCAGCTTTGCTGTGCGGTAGGCATCGCATCTGTGGGGCGATCTCAAGAATCATTCGATATTTTTTTTACAAATTCCTGATGTTCTTCTGTCGCAATTTCCTGTTGTAATATTTCTAATACTTTAGCTAAATTTCCCGTTAATAAAGCTTTTACATTCAACCATAACCCCGAATAAATTTCACTCTTGATGATTCCATCTTCATTGGGTTTTAGTTTAATATATTTACCTGCTCTTAACCTAAACCAATCAAATTCACTGTCATACACTCGCCAGACTAAATATTCTTGAACTTGATTTCGTCGATAGGCTTTAAGTTTATCATGCAAGTCAATAGAAACAGTGCTTGCAGCAATTTCAACTATTAATCCCGGCGCACCTTCTACATAACCATCCTCACTAATAATAGATTGTCCTCTCTTTTTTAGTCTCAGTAAAGCATCGGGTTGAGGTTCATTTTCTGCATCTAACCTAACGGTACAATTATCACCTAATTGAACGCCAGGAGTAGCTGCTTCATAAAAACCTAGCCAAGTTATAACATGAGCATGGGGGTTGCCATGTTGGGTAATTCGTAAAGGCGATCCCATATATACAATTCCTTCAATTAATTCTGCTTTTTTGAGAGTTGGCATCCCTTCATAACGCCGTTCAAATTCGGCGCAAGTGAGTCGATCGCCGTTTTCGAGAGGCGGAATTGTTAAGTTTGGTTTCGTTAGGCTTTGGGTCATCATTATCATTTAAACATTCAACATTATTAGCTGTTTTAAGGCTTTATGTCTAGAAAAACTCGCAACTTTCAAGATGGATATTCCTACAATATTACCACCCGTTGTAATAACCGTGAGGTTAGGTTTTGTCTCCCACGGTTACTTTTTTGTTCATCTTACGGCTACCAACTTAAGGCGGGACACTAGGGAACTTCGGATCAGGGAACAGGGAACTTCGGATCAGGGAACAGGGAATAGGGAATAGGGAATAGGTAATAGAGAATAGGTAATGGGGAATAGAGAATAGGTAATGGGGAATAGGTAATGGGGAAGATAGTAGTCCTAAATGAGTCGTGGCCAATCAAAACATATATAAACTGTCCCGGCTTAAGTGGATAGCCCATCTTACCGTAAACTGAGTTAATTATCTCGGATTATTTTCATTTCTTCACATTGACAATCTTAAGATAGGAAGATGCGATCGCCCATTGTTTTCTGCGGTAAAGGTGTTCTATCCAATTAAGATATAAATGCTAGCACAAAGTTCCTGCCTGGAAATGTGCTGCAAGGTTCTACGCAACCAGACGGAACCCGCAAGTCCCTATTATTCCCTACCTGCTGCTTAAAGCCCTACAACCTAGTTGACTCAAGTTCATAGCGATCACTACCATGCAGAAATTCCAAAGGGAACTTCGGATCAGGGAATAGGGAATAGGAAATAGGTAATTTGGTTTTGCCTCTCAGATTATTCTCAATTAACTTGAGTTAATGACAAGAAGTAACGGTAGAATCAGGCTTGTCGGATGGGGGTTGTCCGGTGATCCCGCTTTCTATCCGCGTAGCGGCGCGCATCCTCAAAAAAAGATCCCGTGAAAAGTCAGCAACCCTTTATAGGACTGCTATAGTAGTCACGTTCCCCGTACCCTGTTCCCTGATCCGAAGTTCCCTGTTCCCTTTTGATTTCAAAAGCATCAGCCCAAACTCGCATGATTTCGTCAAATTACAATGGAAATTGTTACAATCGTTAGGAAAATCCAAAATCCAAAATCCAAAATCCTTGCATCGGATGACCATCAAGCCAGATTCTAGCCCAGTCCCCAATAATCCTGAAAATTTTCAGAGTCAAAATGGGAAGGAAAAAGCAGCCCCGCAAAAATCATCTAGCGCCGCAACTCCAAGGCAAGGTGAGGAAAGCAGCTTCACTATACCACACCATCTGAAAATCTTCCAAAGCCAACGGATTTACTCAAAAGAGGCAGGCTCATCCCACTCTTGGATGATACTGATAGCCCTCGCTGTGATGGTAGTAGGATTGAGGTTCGACATCTTCTGGATGGGTTTGTCGGGGGCGCTTGCATCCCTATTGCTTTCCCTGTGGGTAATTTTGCCCATCGTGAAAGCATGGAGCGCCAAATACTTAACTCCCCAGGAGAGAAGGACATTGGTGGGTTTTATTGGTTTTTTGCTGGCGATCATCGGCTTATTCCAATACCTTGGGGTTTACCATAACGTGAGCAAATGGCTCAACCAATTTAAATATGATGAGTTTGGCTCTTGGGCGGAATGGGTTGGTGCTTTGGGTCAAATTTTGATCGCTATTCTGGCAGTCTATGTAGCTTGGCAGCAATATGTGATTTCCAAAGATTTAACCATTCAGCAAAACCGAATTACCCAACAACAGACAATTGACGCCTACTTCCAAGGCATCTCCGACTTAACACTCAGTGAGGAAGGCTTGCTCGAAGATTGGCCCCAAGAGAGAGCGATCGCGGAAGGACGCACTGCGGCTATTCTCAGTAGTGTTGATGAGAGTGGGAAAGCGAAAATTCTCCGCTTTTTATCCAGCTCTAGATTAATCACTCCCCTGATGCGCGATCGCCATTTAGGCAGACCGATTCTCGATGGCACTGGGGGTTATGCTGAAGATCGGGCTCATGGAGTGCCAGTAATTCATTTAGGTGTAATGTTGGCAGGAACCAACCTTTCTAGTATGGATTTACGCTGGACAGATTTGAGCGAAGCAAATATGGTTCGCGCCGATCTCAGCCACTGCGATTTAGTCAAGGCAAACTTTTCCCGTACTATTTTATATGAAGCTAACCTCGCTGGTGCTGATCTCAAGGGCACCCGCCTATTTTATGGCTCGGTAGAAACCGCCAGCCCTCGCAGTCGCACTATTCCTCCTGACTATAGCACTGGTGCTCATACTGGTGTGGTGATAGAAAAAGCAAACCTTACTGGCGTTCATGGGCTGAGCAAGGAACAGCGCTATTACTGTTGTTGCTGGGGTGGCGAACAAACCAGAGCCACTATTCCCGGCGGTTGCGAAGGGATTCCCAATAAGTTGGGCAGGTAAGTTGACCTGGGAATTCTGAACCGCCAACGGAGCGCAGCGGAGTGCGCTGAATTCTGAATTGCGGAAAATACAAATGGGTAAGGATTTTAGTTGTGATTCCACAAGAGTTTGGTCTGCTGCTTATTTCAATCTTTTCTAGCGTATTGGGGCAATTTTTCCTGAAGGCGGGAGCCTTGAAGTTGGGAAGAGTCAACACTAGCAATTTAGTCAACCACGTTTTGAGTATCGTGACAACACCGGCCTTGTTAGCTGGTCTAGTTTGCTATGGATTAGGGGCAATTGCTTACATTCTGCTGCTTACCCGTGTCAAGCTTAGCATTGCTGCCCCTTCAGCGGCCTTAATTTATGTTTTTTCGCTTCTAGTTGGCTACTTCATTTTTAAGGAACCAATTCCTGTACATCGTCTAGTTGGTTTGAGTCTCATCGTTTGCGGGGTTGTTCTGGTAGTTTGGCAGCGTTGACCAAGGAAATTTTGGCATACAACCCACATTTGGCACCCTAAAGTGTCATCCCATCTCAATTCCTGACGCAATTCTACCATTTCTTGGATATGACGTTCTAATTCATCCAGGTGATATTTGAGCATAGCTTTAAGGCTGGCACAGGGGAGAATGGCTTCAGCCCGAATATCAATCAATCTTTTGATTTCATTGAGGGAAAGTCCGAAATTCTGTAACCATTCAGGGGGGCGATCAAAAAGGCGATCGCAAGTTCGAGCTGTTCACCAAGTCAAAAGTCAAAAGTAATACCCCATAGATAAATCTAGGGCATTGAATAAGGACGCTATATCGAACTCAGGTTTTTCTGCTAACTCTGGGAAATAATTTCCGTGAGCGCTGGTTTTAAAGTGGGATATTGATATTGGAAGCCCATAGACTGAGTTTGTTTCGGCAACACTTGCTGACCTTCCAAAACCACCTTTGCACCATCTCCTAACAGTATTTCCAGGGCAAAACCAGGCACAGGTAACCAAGAGGGGCGATTCATCACTTCCCCTAGGGTCTGGCAAAGCTCAGTCATGCGGACAGGGTTCGGAGCTGTGGCATTGAATGTCCCTTCTAAATCTGGGCGTTTCAGCGCTTCTACCATCAAATTTACCAAGTCATCCCGGTGAATCCAGGAAAACCACTGGCGACCACTACCAATCGAACCCCCAGCAAATAGCTGGAAAGGGACGATCATTTTCGCCAAAGCTCCTCCACCTTTGCCCAAGACAACCCCAAAGCGGAAAATTACTAATCGCACTCCTGCCTCTTTCACTTTCTGGGCTTCTGCTTCCCAGGCTTTACAGACTTGGGCGAGAAAGTCGTTCCCTGGTGAACTGGTTTCATCAAAGGTAGCGGTTTCACTGGTTCCATAGTATCCAATTGCTGAAGCATTAATCAGCACATTAGGTTTGGAGCTAGCCTGAGCGATCGCTTCGACAATTTTTCTAGTTCCCAGTTGGCGGCTTTCGAGAATCTCTTTCTTGCGTTTTGGTGTCCAGCGTTCTTCAGCAATTGGTTTTCCTGCCAGATTCACAACCGCATCACAGCCAGCGATCGCCTGTTGCCAGTCACCGGAGGAGGTGGGAAGATAGGCAACAACCTCCAGATTGGGAAAGGCTGAGGCAGGAAAAATACGTTTGGCTCGCTCTTGATTGCGAGTGAAGACTAATATTTGATGTCCTTCTGCCTTCAGTTTTTCGACTAAGCGACTGCCTACAAATCCAGTGGCTCCGGTAATTGCTACTTTCATTATTTCTTATTTCTAAAGAGAATATTAAACTCTTGGGTAGGGTGGGTTAGGCGGCGATAACTTCATCTTACCAACCTGCTAACTAACTATCCGCCGTAACCCACCAAAACCAAGCACTCTAGCTGTAGCTGTGTTAAGATTTATTTATGGCTAATCTTGATCTTTGTTCTTGTTACTGAATGCCATGCCGTTTGCTTCGGCATAGCGATGCATGAACCGCATGAACCGTTCCCAGTGATCTTCCAGCTCAATTTCAAAGCCACACTCTACCCGCTTTAGGTCGTCTCCTTCATCGCCACCGAAGATAAATTTCAGGGAGGAAGGCTCAACGCTAATCTCACCTTCTGAATCGATTAGGCGTAGGTTTCCGTATGATCTTTTAGTAAAGCTCTGGAATCTTGCCAACGCTTTCAGGTTCTCGAAAGTCATTAAGACACTCCGAACGCCAGTATTTTTGTGACGCCGCAAGCTGACATTACTTAATTCTTCGGAAACGCCGACAAAAAATTCTATGGAGGGTGTAGAGGAAGTCATCAAAAAAAATTAGTGCGAAACTCAAGGTCAATCAACAAATTTTATTAAAAAGCTAGGAAGAAGTCTGAAGTATGAAGTATGAAAATTAGGCAATTGAACCTCTAAGGGCAAATCAAAGATTATGCCCTTAGATTCTGGAGTCGAGTTACCCCGTCTCCGCTGTAAATTAAATAAACTTAGTTGTTTGCCAACCGGTTTGTCCGGCTTTACAGGATTCCCCAGGCTCATCAGGCAACCCCAAAGCTCAGATTATCTAAGATTGCAAGCAACTGTTAAAAACCCTTTTCAGCTTTTATCCTTCATCCTTTATCCTTTCTCATAGAGACTATTCTGGTTCACCGCCTTGGATTTTCAGGAGCAAAAAGCCCCAAGCTAAGCCTATGAGAATTAGGGACATGGACAATACAAAAGCGTTTAAAAGCATGGGATTAGCTTCTCCTTGTGCGATGGCAAAAACATCTATTATTAGTATTTTAGAACAAAAGCAGGATGAAGACTATGAAGACTGGGAAAGATTTGTTGACAAAAAATACTGAACATCTCAGAAATGAGCAACCGCGTCCCCACTTGGCTCTCACTTTAGGCGATCCGGCGGGAATTGGACCAGAAATCGCGTTGAAGGCGTTAACAGACCCGTTAGTAAGGGAAAATTGCCGAATTACTGTTATTGGCAGTCGGTCGCTGCTGCTTCAGACTTATCAGCATTTGCGGCAAATGCCTGTACTAGAAGGGGATGTCTTAGCCGATCCGGAAAAATTATCTATTCTGGATGTGCCTATTGGCCGGACAACGGAAGCACAAATTACCATTGGTACTGGCAATGCAGCGAGTGGAGCAGCTAGTTTCGCTTATTTGTCCGAAGCGATCACTCGCACCCTGGCTGGTGAATTTCAGGGCATTGTCACTGCTCCCATTGCCAAGTCTTTGTGGAAAGCAGCAGGTCATCATTATCCTGGTCAAACAGAAGTCCTGGCCCAGGGTTCAGGGGTGGAAAAATTTGGGATGCTATTTGTGGCGCGATCGCCCCGGACTGGCTGGACATTGCGCACTCTTCTTACTACCACACATATTCCCTTAAGTCAAGTCCCCCACATCCTCAATTCCCAGCTAATGGCGCTGAAACTGGATTTACTGGTGGAGTGCTTAAAGACGGATTTTGGCTTACAAACACCCCGGATTGTCATTTCTGGCTTAAATCCCCACAGTGGGGAACAAGGTCAACTGGGGACAGAAGAACAAGATTGGTTAATTCCCTGGCTAGAGGCGGAACAGAAAAACCGCCCTCAATTGCAGCTAGTTGGCCCTGTCCCTCCTGATACAATGTGGGTTAAACCAGGTCAAGCTTGGTATGGAGATATTTTACCCAATCTCGCTGATGCCTATATTACCTTGTATCACGATCAGGGCTTAATCCCCGTAAAATTGATGGCATTTGATCGAGCGATTAATACTACTATTGGTCTACCCTTCATCCGCACTTCTCCTGACCACGGTACTGCCTTTGATCTTGCTGGTCAGGGTGTTGCCAATGCTACCAGTATGAAAGAAGCGATTAAGTTAGCGGCTCAGTTAACTAATCAAAGAGAAGTAGACACAAAGGTAGGGGTTCTTTTGTAGGGGCGGGTTTAGACGATAACTTATGAATCTCACACCATACCCTTAGTGGGACTTAAACCTTAATTTTGGCTATATTGAGATTGATTGAAGTTTCCCTAACCTCCAGCCTATGACTGAAACTATCAGCACCATCAGTCTGCCTCCCCCATTTCCTGACCACACCCAATTGCCTGAATCTGATGGTACCTTTGTGAAAAACTTCCAAGAGCATCTCCAAAGTCTGATTCTCACCGACTCTATTGGACCAGTTTTACAGCTCAAACATCCTGATGGTCAGTATGCCATCGGACAAGACTGCGGGATCTACTGGCGAGAAACCGACCCTCCAGAAAAAGGCGCAGAAGCCCCCGATTGGTTTTACGTCCCCAGGGTTCCTCCCAAGCTGAATGGAGAGATTCGCCGTTCCTACGTCCTCTGGCGGGAATTCATAGCACCGCTGATCGCTTTGGAGTTCGCTAGTGGCGATGGAAAGGAAGAACGGAACCGGACACCCCTATCCTTCTCTGGGGGAGAGACTGTCAAACCGGGCAAGTTTTGGGTCTACGAACAGATCGTCAGAATTCCTTTCTACGGGATTTATGAAATCAAAAACGAAAAGCTAGAGGTTTATCACTTGGTGGATGGTTTCTATCAGAAGCTAGAACCAAACGAACGGAGTCATTATCCCATTCCTCCCCTAGAGGTGGAACTGGGGTTGTGGCACGGAACTTATCAGAACCAAACCCAAATGTGGCTGCGCTGGTGGGATAACCAGGGGAATTTGTTGCTAATTGGTGCTGAACGCGCTGAGCAGGAAAAACAACGTGCTGAGCAGGAAAAACAACGTGCTGAACGAGCTGAGCAAAGAGCCGCACAACTGGCTGAGCGGTTACGAGCGGCGGGGATTGAACCCGATGATTTTGACTGACTCAGCCCCAGATAAGGCGATCGCACCTCTCAACTCATCAAGGGCGATCGCTCCACCCAGAGTTATTCATTACCTATCTGTTCGATTTTGGCGACCCCTGGGGATTTTGGCTATATTGAGATTGATTAAAGTTTCCCTAAGCTCCAGCCCATGACTGAAACTATAAGCACTATCAGTCTGCCTCCCCCATTTCCCGACCACACCCAACTGCCCGAATCAGATGGTACTTT
>JBFRWF010000100.1:0-4537 GCA_051439465.1 Xenococcaceae cyanobacterium
TTCTTATACCAAGGGCGTGCCGCTTTTAACTCTGGTAAACTGGATGATTGTTGAGCGTAAGCTCCACGCTTGTTATTGCTTTTTGTCCAGGGGTATCCAATGGTCGCTGATTTACTAACACTACAAGTTAATGGACAACAAACACCTTGATTATCTAATCGGCAATAGTCCCCCATCACCGGGGCTTTTACCTGATCATAAGCTGAGACTCTGTCCCGCAAACAATAGTTGTAATGCCCTCGGAGCATATTAAGCCATTCTCCCATCAACTCAGCTTGTTGTTTATTCGGCTTGAGTTTGTAGCACTGAGTGATAATCATGGGTCTTGATTAGAGCAATCATCTATTTTTAGATTAATCTAGCATTCCGAAGAAAAATTAGATGGTCAGCTTAACAGCTCGAACTTTTCAGCTCGCCGCTTGCTCTTTATTTTACTGCATCTGAGGGGCGACAGAAGTTAATTTTTGTTGTTTAGTTCTCAGGACTGCCCCGCCATTCATCCCGCCGCCAACCTTCGGTATGGCGGGGGTCTTCTGGCGAGTTTAAGATAAATCTTTCACTCAACAACGCAAAAAAAGAGCACTCCGAAAGTGGGAACGCTCAATTAAATAGTTACCAGTAGATTGCTCAACTTACGGGTACTGCTTCATCCCCTGCCAAAATCATGGGGAAGTGGTGAGCATTGGGTGAATGCATCGCTCGAAGACCCAAGTTAGCACGGTTGATGAGATCGGCATCAGTACGAATCCCATGACCTTGGCTATCGAGGATAGACTGATTGAAGTTGAAGCCGTTGAGATTAAATGACATCACCCCGACGGCGAGAGCAGCACACCAAATCCCTATCACTGGAATAGCAGCGAGGATGAAGTGGATAGAACGGCTGTTGCGCAGACCAAGACCAGGGAAGAAAAGATGCCCCAAGTAGCCGGAATGTCCGGCAATCAGGTTGTAAGTTGCTTCTTGTTGACCGAACTTGTAGCCAGCACTAATAGATTCGCTAACAGTGGTTTCCCGAATCAGGCTGGATGTCACTAGAGAACCATGCAAGGAAGCCAAGAGCGCTCCACCAAATACGCCAGCAACTCCCAGCATGTGTAAGGGATGCATCATAATGTTGTGGTCAGCTTGAAAAGCCAACATAAAGTGGAAGGTGCCGCTGATACCTAAGGGCATCCCTTCAGAAAAGCTACCCTGACCTATTGGATAAATCAGGAATACAGCAGTAGCGGCGGCGACTGGTGCAGAGAAAGCAACGGAAATCCAGGGACGCATTCCCAAGCGATAGCTGAGTTCCCACAGACGACCCAGATAGCACCAAATGCCAATCAGGAAATGGAAGATAATCAACTGGTAGGGACCGCCATTATAGAGCCATTCATCGACAGAAGCTGCGTCCCAAATGGGGTAGAAGTGTAAGCCAGTAGCGGCAGAAGTGGGAACAACGGCGGCGGTAATGATATTGTTCCCGCTCATGAGGGAGCCGAGAACTGGTTCGCGAATGCCTTCCATATCCACCGACGGTGCGGCGATAAAGGCAATGATGAAACAGACACTAGCAGCGATGAGTGTCGGAATCATCAGGAGGCCAAACCAGCCGACATAGATTCGATTGTCGGTGCTGGTTACCCATTGGCAAAAGCTTTCCCAGATGTTGCCACCCTTTAGTTCACGGCGACGTAGAATAACGCTGTTCATAACCAATAGCTCCTAGGGTCAGAACGCTGAAAGAATATGCAGGAGGTTGAAACTCAAACTATAAACTATATCGATAATCCCAAGGTTTATTCACCTTAATTTAATTGTAAAAGATGGTTCAAGGAGGTTATATAATCCGTAAATATCTCTTAATTTATTGCGGCAATTTCATTTAAAAAACTTAATTCTTTTCAAGAATTTTTATTTATCTAAATATTTAGATAAATGCCTTAACAAAAATTATCACGTGGAGGTTGCCCACCGAACTGATTAAATTTTGTCCTGCAGGGCTTCTAATTCTTCCCGTAGAGACAAAGGTTGATATCCCAGAGCAAAAGCCCTTGAACTATCTAAAGAGGCATCAGGGGATCTGGGTGCAGCCATTTGCACATCTTTTTGTCGGCAGGCTTTCAGCCTTTCTTGAGGTAGTTGCAGCACCTGTGCCATCAAACAAGCAAACTGATAACGCGACACTCGCTCTTTGCCACCCAGATGCAGCAGTCCCTCAACTTTTTCCAGTGCTAATAAAAGTCCCCCAGCAGCAGTTGAGGCGCTGACAGGAGTTCTGAATTCGTCGGTGAATAAAAGCAGATCCTGTCCTTCTCTAAGCGCTTTGATAAACGGTTGGATAAAGCTACTAGCTGTAGGCGGTGCAATTCCGAACATTAAGGGCATCCGGCAAATGGCGGTTCTGGGATAACGTTCTAATATTCCTTGTTCAGCGATCGCTTTTTGCTCACCATAATGGCTGATGGGAGACACCGGATCTGTTTCCCGATAGGGAGGGTTGATGCCATTGAAAACTAAGTCAGTTGAAGTGAAAACGCAAGGGATGGCATAATCGGCGCTCAATCCGGCAATATTCAAGGAGGCTGTGACATTGATGGGGTATGATTCGTCAGGGTGACTTTGGCAAAAATTGGGACTGGATTGTGCGGCGGTATGGATTACTGCTGCTGGCTGAATCTCGGCAAAGAGACGCTTGAGTGTCTGAAAATCTCTCAAGTCAACTTTTAAAAGGGTTACGCCAGGAATCTGGACAGTATGGGAAAAATAGGTTCCATAAACTTCCCATTCTTGTTTCACTTTTCGGCAAAGGTTCCATCCTAAGAAACCGCTAGCGCCTGTGATTAAGAGTTTTTTCATGGTGTTTTTGCCTGTCTCCGTGACGCTCCCACACTTCTCGCTCCGAGTAAGTCCCTGACTATTCGAGTACAGACGTGAGGCTTCTGCGCTTTTCAGCTAAAATTTTAAGGATAAGGGATAAAGTCTGCAGATGAACACAGATATACGCAGATGTGGCGTTTTTTATCAGATGAGGGGGTTTGGGGGAGCTATAATACCCCAGCTACAATCTTTGATTTAGCGGTGGGAGGATGTCACCAGAGGATGTCACGGTGGAGACAAAGGCAGGCGATCGCCCACAACACTTATACATTTTGCCGCCACCAGAGCAGGAGGACTCCGATGTTAGAAGTTAAAGTCAAAGCCAACACTATCCAGATTGGCGAACGCTTTTCTGTTTCTTTTCAACGCACTTTACGCATCCCCGATGATGGCAAAACCTATCCTTTGCCTCCTGGTTTGGGGACATTCCCAGTGTGCAAGGTGGATGACTATGCAGAGCGGGTGCCTGTATCTTGGAGGGAACATGGCGGTGTGTTTATTCCCATGTATCAGCGGGAAGCACTGTGGCTGAATTTCAATGGTGCCTCTTGGAAACCGAACGCAGTTAAGATTGCTGTGGGTAAAATCAATGCCGTTACCGGAAAGCCTTGGCATCAGAAATTACAAGCAGGTGAACAAGATTATGTCGTCAGTCCTAACCAGCCTTGGTTAGATGGTATCAATTCTGGTGATGGTTACATTCGTCAATTTGTCGCCATGCCTTTGGGGATGGGATATACCGTTGAGGGACAGGTATCTGGTAAAGAAGAGTTTGGTGGCATTCAAATTATTGCTTTTGAGCCGAAACCAGGGAGGTTTCCAGACGAACCACCCCGCAAGAAATATTCGCGATCGCTGATAACCCTTGGTTCTGCAAATGCTGCTTTTTACGCAGAAAGTGTTTCCGAAGGTGGCCAGATGGGATTAGCTGCTGGAGGTAAGATGAGACAAAAGATTTATCCCGATCCCTATGGTGTGGATACCTGGGATGAAACGAACTACGGACGGATATATGTACATATTGTTAATAGCATGATGTACCGGGAGATTACTGGCAAGGAGGCACCGCCAACACCAGTGACGGCAAGAACTTATACCGAAAATGGCTTGCCTTGGTTTGACCTGTACGATGAACATAAGGGTGATGTACCTAAGTCTGGCATCCTTTCTCAGATTAAGTCTGTGATGGGGATGGATAAGGAAAAGGGGTTTGCTCCTCAACAGGATGATACTTCTGTTGAGATACCAGATGAGCAGGTTAAGAAGCTCCCTCTGAAATCCGATCCAGATGCGGTGAGAGATGGCAACTGGTAAAATCTCCAACTGCTGATGGATAAATTGGCTTGTATGGGTTAGCAAAGCATAACGCACCGCCTTGAACTGAGAACATTTGTTCTATAAAATCCTCAGAAGATAAGAAATATTTCCCCTGAAGATAAGGAATATTTTCCGAAGAAAAAGAACATATATCAGAATATAAATAACATCTAGGGCTACCAACTTAAGGCGGAACACTAGGGAACTTCGGATCAGGGAACTTCGGATCAGGGAACAGGGAACAGGGAACAGGGAACAGGGAATAGGGAATTAGGAAATAGGTAATGGGGAATATAGTAGTCCTAAATGAGTCGTGGCAAATCAAAACATATATAAACTGTCCCGGCTTAAGTGG